>NZ_CP013438.1:1336900-1671125 GCF_001718795.1 Burkholderia latens
GCGAGGCCGCGATCGCGGCGGCACTCGTGCGTGCGCCCAATGCGGCGCCCGCGAAGGTCGCCGAGCGTGCGTGCCGGATCCTGCGCGACATGCGTGCGGAGCACGCGTGCGCGTCGCTCGACGGCTACGTGCAGCTCGTGATCGCGCGGCCGGCCACCGTCGTGCGTAACGACGTCGCGGCGGACGGCGCCGCCCTCGCCCCGCACTTCGCGCGCCGAATCGCGGCCGAGGTCAAGCCGGCAGCCGGCGCACAGGTGCGCACGACACTCGACGCGCCGCTGCAGCGCTTCGCGCGCGACACGCTCACGCGCGCGCTGACCGAGCTCAACGCGCCCGCGCACCGGCGCAACGTGCAGGACGGCGCGGTCGTCGTGATCGACAACGCGAGCGGCGAAATTCGCGCGTGGGTCGGTTCGTCGGGCGCGTTGTCGAGCGCACGCGACGTCGACGCCGTGCTCGCGCCGCGCCAGGCCGGCTCGACGCTCAAGCCGTTCCTCTATGCGCAGGCGATCGACGAGAAGCGGCTGACGGCCGCGTCGCTGCTCGACGACGCGCCGATCAACCTCGCGGCCGGCGGCGGCCTCTACATTCCGCAGAACTACGACAAGGACTTCAAGGGCTGGGTGAGCGTGCGCAGCGCGCTCGGCGGCTCGCTGAACGTGCCCGCGGTGCGCACGCTCGTGCTCGTCACGCCGCATCGCTTCGCGCGCACGCTGACGGCGCTCGGGTTGCCGCTCGCGCAGGAAGGCGATTACTACGGATTCAGCCTCGCGCTGGGCAGCGCGGACGTCACGCTGCTGTCGCTGACCAATGCGTATCGCGCGCTCGCGAACGGCGGCGTCGTGCGCAACGTCGTCGATCGGCCCGCGGCGGTGCCCGCTTCCGGCGCATCGTCGGGATCGACTCGCGCGGACGACGGCACGCGTGTGTTCAGCGAAGCGGCCAGCTTCGTCGTCACCGACATCCTGTCCGACAACAACGCGCGCGTGCGCACGTTCGGCTTCGACAACCCGCTCGCGACGCGCTTCTTCTCCGCAGTGAAGACCGGCACGAGCAAGGATATGCGCGACAACTGGACGATAGGCTTCACGTCGCGCTATACGGTCGGCGTGTGGGTCGGCAATGCCGACGGCTCGCCGATGTGGGACGTGTCGGGGGTCACGGGTGCGTCGCCGGTGTGGTCGGCCGTCGTCGGCTACCTGCATCGCGACGCGCCGAGCCGCGCGCCTCGCCCGCCCGCCGGCGTCGAAACGCGCCGGATCGCGTTCGAGCGCGACGTCGAGCCGTCACGCAACGAGTGGTTCATCGCGGGCACGGCGCTCGACACGATCCGGCTCGCGGCGCCCGTCGCGCCGGGCAATGACGGCGCACGCGCGCCGCTGATGATCGGCGCGCCGACCGACGGCACGATCTTCGCGATCGATCCGGACATTCCGCCGAAGAATCAGCGGATCTGGTTCGAGCGATCGTCGGGGCACGCGGCGCGGTTCGCGTGGCGGCTCGACGACAAGGTGATCGGGCACGGCGACCGCATCGCGTGGATGCCTTGGCCGGGCCGGCACCGGCTGGAGCTCGTCGACGCGCGCGGCAACGTTGCGGACGCGATCGGCTTCGAAGTGCGCGGCGCGTTCGCGAAGCCGGCGGCGCGCAAACCCTGAGCGCCGCAGCTTACTGGGTCGCTGCGCCCGCACTCGCGGGCTGCGCAGCGCAAACCGCGCCATCGGCAGCACGCTCCGCGCTTCACCGGAAAACGGCCAAGCAACGCACCGATTCGAGACCTAGAATAAGAGCGGCGCCCCGCATGCGGCGCACGGCGGTTGTCTCCACTTTCGATTGCCCGCGACCATGAACATTCGCCATCCTCGCCTGATCCGCCCCGCACTGCGCACGCTCTGCGTCGCCGCGCTCGCGTCGCTTGCCGGCTGCAACGGCGACGCGTGTTTCGGCGTAGATGTCTGTTTCAACGACAACAACACGCAGCCGGTCGCGCTGTCCGGCACGGCGGCCACGGGCCGCGCGCTCGCGAGCGCGTCGGTCACGGTCAGTTGCGCGCAGGGCTCGGCAACCACGCTGACCGACGGCGGCGGCAATTACCGCGTGACGGTCAATGCCGCGCTGCCTTGCGTGATCACCGTCGCATCGGGCGGCACGAGCCTGCATTCGCTCGCTTACGGAGGCGGCACATTCAATACGACGCCGCAGACCGAGCTGCTGCTCGCCTACCTCGCCGCGCAACTCGGCACGAACACGGCCGGGCTGATCGGCACTTTTCAGGGCAGCGCACGCTTCCAGCAGGCAATGGGGAGCCTGGGCACGGTACAGGCCGCGCAATCGGCAGTGGTGACGAATCTGCAACAGCGCTATTCGGTGACACTGACCGCGCCCGCGTTCCTCACCACGCCGTTCGTCGTCGGGCAGCCGGGCGTGGACGCCGATCTCGACGCGCTCGCAAAGGCCGGCGCAATCGATTCGAACGGGATGCCGGATCCGTCAGCGGTTTCCCTGCTGACGCAGGCGGGCGCGGCGCACCCGCTCTAGCAGCGCGTGTCGCCCTGAACCCAGCGAACACCGGCAGTCCGCGCCGCTTCCCGCAACGGTATCGATACCGGCCGGCAGCCCGTCCCGTGCACGGCGCTTACGCCGCCTCCCCGCTCCCGCACGCGACACGCGCGGCCTGCTGCTGCGTCAGATACCTCAGCAGCTTCGTCACCATCCACACGACGATGAACGACAGCGCGACGAAGAACACCGCGAGCGGCGTCAGCACGTGAATCGACACGAAACCGGCAAGGCCCATCATCGCGGACGACACGAGCAACAGCGCACACCCGAGAATCGCGCTCGTCAGCCCCGCGATATGCGGAAACAGCGAATTGCCCTTGGCCATCAGCGTCGGATACATCGCGCCCGCGCAGAAGCCCATCACGAGCACCGGCGTCGCAAGCGTCCATACGCGCAGGCCGATGGTCAGCGCCAGCGCAAGCATCACGACCGCCGCGCCGGCCATCACGCGCGCGCCGATGCGCAGCCGCTGCTCGGCGCTCGGCAGCCCGCGTCCGTGGATCCGGTTCGACAACCCGCCGAGGAAATACATCAGCCCGATCCCGAGCGCCAGGTAACCGAAGAAGGTCGGCGGCTTGTGCAGCGTGGTCTGCACCATGAACGGCCCGACGATATTGAACACGAGCAGGATGCTGTAGCACAGCCCCTGCGCGAGGAAACAGCTCTGGAACACCGGGCTCGCGAGCACCTTGCCCGCGTTCGTCATCAGCGTGCGCGGCTCGAGATGGACCGGTTTCGGCAAGGTCTCGCGGTAGCGCCACAGCAGCGCCCACATCACGAGCGAATACACGAGCAGGAACACGAGGCACGCGCGCCAGCCGAACCATTCCTGCAGGTGCGCGCCGATCACCGGCGCGACGATCGGCGCGAGCCCCCATGCGATCGACATGTAGGTGAACGCATGCAGCAGCGCCTGGCCCGAGAACGAATCGGTGATGATCGCCTTCGCGAGCAGGTTCGTCGTCGCGATCCCGAAGCCCTGCAGGCAGCGCGCGAGCACGAACGTCTCGAGGTTCGGTGCGCCGAGCGAAAGCAGGCAGCCGATCGTATAGATCACCAGCCCGAACGCAAGCACGCGCTTGCGCCCGTACGCATCGGCGACCGGCCCGAAGATCAGTTGCCCCAGCGCATAGGCGGCCATATAGCCGGACACGCTCGACTGGATCGCCTGCGGCGTGGTCGCGAACGAGCGCGCCATGTCGGGCAGCGCGGGCACGTAGATGTCGATCGCGAGCTGGCCGGCGGACGCGAACAGGCAGATCAGGAACAACAGGAAACGCGGCGAATTCGATTCGCGCGCGGCAGTGAGCGAGGCGTTCATGACAACCGGGAAGGATTCGGACGGCGGCGGCACGCGCCAGCTTGTTCGATTGACGAACAGCGGTGCGCGGCGAAGCCGTATTGTGCCTGTTGTTGCGTCATCCGACCGGAAGCCCCTGGCGCGCGCGCGGTTGAATGCCGATCGGACGCCTTTCGGAAACGCGCCAGGATGGCCGCCGGCGCCGGTCGCACCCCGGCTTCGAGATTCGGCCGCAGCCTCGTCCCCGTGGGCTCGCCGCGTTTTAATCCTGCTTTAAGCCAGCGCTCGCATAGTGGCGGGTGGCTCATTCCGTGAGCCGCACGCTTCATTCATTGTCGATTGGATCACTCTTCGTTTGATGGAGATACGAATATGCGATTCCGTTCGTATATGGCGGCGGGCGCGCTGGCGCTGATGCCCGTGCTCGCGATGGCCGGGCAAGCCGACACGCCCCCGTCCGCGCAACCAATGTTCGTCAACGTCAACGGGCAGGCCGTGCCCGTCAAAGCCGAAACGCGCGTCGTCCAGACGGCGCTCGGCCCGACGAAGGTCAGCACGTGGAGCTGGCAGAGCCCGCAAGGCGGTGCGAGCTTCGAAATGCAGACGTCGTCGTCGGGCGGCATGCCGCCGGCCACTGCGCTGCGGCAGTTGCAAGCCGCGCAGTATCAGATGCAGGCGGCCCATGCGCAAATGGTCGCGCTGCAGCAGCAGATGATCGCGCTGCAGCACGTCGCGCTCGCCAACGCGTTCGCGATGCCGATGCCGCAACCCGTCGCGTTCGCGACGCCGATGTGGGCGATGCCGGAACCGGTCGTCGTGCTCGTGCCGGCGCAGCCGGCCGCGCGTGCGGTGGCGCCGGCACCGTCGGCACCGGCCCAGCCGGCCGCGCGCGGGCCGGAAATCAAGGCCTGACGCGTCAATCCGGCGCACGAGCGCCCTGGCTGCAAAGTCAAACCGCCGGCACATGCCGGCGGTTTTTGTTTGCAACGCAACACCGCTACGGCGCAGCGCTCAGTACTGCGCCTGATCCGTCGGATTCCTGAACAGCTGCTTCATTTCCGGCGACAGCGGATAGTTGAGGCTCACGCCCTTCGGCGGAATCGGCTGCATGAACCATTGATCGTAGAGCTTCTCGGCCTCCCCCGAGGTCTGCATCTTCGCGATCACGCCATCGACCACGTGCTTGAACGCCGGGTCGTCCTTGCGCATCATGCATGCGTAGTTTTCATGGACGAGCGGCGTGCCCGTCACCGTATATGCGCCCGGGTTGCGGTCTTTCGCGATCTCGCCGTACAGCAGCGGCTCGTCCATCACGAACGCCACCGCGCGGCCCGTCGTGACGTTCATGAACGCTTCGGCGTGGTCCTTCGCGCTGATGATCGTCATGTTCATCCCCTTCTCCTCGTTCAGCTTGCGCAGCAGGCGCTCGTCCGACGTGCCGGCCGTCGTCGCGACGGTCTTGCCGGCCAGGTCCGGAAAGTCCTTCACGCCCGAGTCCTTGCGCGTGCTGAAGCGAATGCCGTAAAGAAAGATGCTGTTCGAGAACGCGGCCTGCTTCTGCCGCTCCAGCGTATTGGTCGTCGACCCGCACTCGAAGTCGATCGTGCCGTTCTGCAGCAGCGGAATCCGGTTCTGCGACGTGATCGGGATCTCCTTCACCGTCAGGTTCGGCATCTTCAGTTCGGCCTTCAACTGATCGATGACGCGCGCCGCGATGTCGCGCGAATAACCGATGTTCTTCTGCTGGTTGTCCGAGTACGAGAACGGCACCGACGATTCGCGGATACCCAGCGACACGACACCCGTGTCCTTGATCTTCTTCAGCGTGCCGGTAAGAGCCTGCGCGTGCGCGGTGCCGGCCAGCGCGCAAGTCAGCGCAACGGCCAGCCAACGGAAGCGGCGATCCATGCTTTTCTCCTGACGAAACGGGGATGAGGGTCCGCTGATGTTCGCGGTGTGGCCTGCATTAAAGCATATGAATCAGCATCGCTTCGTCGCTGGCCGCCTGGCCGGAATGCAAGAACGGGTATCGGCCGTGGCGATCGTTGCGCGCCGCTCGTCGCCGGCTCGGCAGGCAGCGCGGCTTCGTTGGTACGACTTGATCCAACGACGCCGGTGCGGCGGCTGAACGACAGCAACACGTCCGCAGACGCGGAATGAATGAATTCGGACAAGCAACCGACGTCCGCCGCGCCCGGTCGGCGGGGCCGATCGCCGCAGCGCGCAAAGGCACGGGCGCCGCATGCGCCTATTGATCGCGTCGCGCCCCGCATCGCACGCTCGCACCAACCGCACCAATCCCACCAATCGCTCCAACCGGCCGCGATGCTGCATTGCGACATTGCAATCGTTTGCGTTTCTCGTTGTCTTCACACAAAACATATTCAAGAAACCGCCTCTTCGGCCGTTACCCAGTGCATGGCGCGTCGCAACACCATTGGGTCGACCGTCAGACGAAAACGAGCAGGTCCGGTGTTCGCCGGACCGAGCACGACGCCGGCACGACGGCCATCTTCGAGGATCGAGTTTCACCATGAGAGCCAAACGTTCGAACTTCCCGCTGGCACGCCCCGCTCATGTGCGCATGCTCGCCGGCATGCTGTCTGCCGCCGCGCTGCTTCCGCTCGCAGGCTGCGGCGGCGGTGGCGGCGACGGCAGCAATCCGTCTTCTTCCAACGCAGCGCCGGCCCCTGCGCCCGCCCCGGCTCCCGCGCCGACGACGCCGGCCCCGACCAACGGCAGCAACGCGTGCGCGACGCAGCAGGCCGCCGTGCAGATGGCGGCTCAGACCACTGCGTCGACCGAGCCGCCGGTCGATCACCTGATCGTCAAGCTGAAGACGCCGGCGGGCGCGCGCGCGATGGCGGCCCTCGACACCGGCACGCGGCTCGACGCGGTGATCCAGCGTTCGATGACCCGCTGGACGGCCCCGACCGCAGCGGGCGCCGCCCGCGCGTATGCGGCCGCGACGACGTCGCAGGCGCCATTGAACGTGCAGGTCGAGCGAACGCTGTCGGACGGCGCCGCCGTGCTGTCGATCGGCCAGCGCATCGCGTCGGATGACGCGGCCGCGCTCGCGCAGACGTTCGCCGCCGACGCCGACGTCGACTATGCCGAACCGGATCACCCGATGCGGATTCGCGACACGCCGAGCGATCCGTCGTACAGCCAGCAGTGGTACCTGTCCGACGCGAGCGTCGGCATCAACGCGCCGCCCGCGTGGACGCGGACCAAGGGGGCGCCGACCGTCGTCACGGCTGTACTCGACACCGGCTACCGGCCGCACCCCGATCTCGTCGGCAACCTGCTGCCCGGCTACAACTTCATCTCGAACGCCAGCACCAGCAACAACGGCCAGACGCGCAGCAGCGACGCGACCGATCCGGGCGACTGGGTCACGCAGCAGGAACTCGACAACGCCAGCGGCCCGTTCTATCACTGCGCGAGCGAACCGAGCGACAGCAGCTGGCACGGCACGCGCGTGATGGGCGTGATCGGCGCGACCGCGAACAACGGCATCGGCGTGGCCGGCGTGTCGTGGCTCGGCCGCATCCTGCCGGTGCGCGTGCTCGGCAAGTGCGGCGGCACGACGAGCGACATCGCAGACGCAATGCGGTGGGCGGCCGGCATTCCCGTCAACGGCGCGCCGACGAACCCGAATCCGGCGAAGATCATCAACCTGAGCCTCGGCGGCGTCGGTGCGTGCAGCACGACGTTCCAGCAGGCCATCGACGACGTGAATGCGAAGGGCGTAACCGTCGTGGTCGCGGCCGGCAACGACGGGCTGTCGACCGGGCTCGATCAGCCCGCGAACTGCCGCGGCGTGATCAGCGTCGGCGCGACGGACGCGACCGGCCGCCGCGCATCGTTCAGCAACTTCGGCGCCGACGTTGCGCTGAGCGCGCCGGGCGTGAGCATCCTGTCGACGGCCAACAGCGGCACGACGACGCCGGGCGCGGACACGTATGCCACCGCGAGCGGCACGAGCCTCGCGACACCGCAAGTGTCGGGCATCGTCGGGTTGATGTTGTCGGTGAACGGCAATCTGACACCCGCGCAGATCCAGCAGAAACTGCAAGGTGGGGCGCGTGCGGCAATGCTGCCGGCCAGCACGTCGTGCACCGCATTGCCGGCGGGATCCGGCATTGCGGATGCGGGTGCTGCCGTCGCGGCAGCCGCGCAGTAGCGGTCACATTCCACCGCGGCAACCGCGCGCATGCTCATCGGGCATGCGCGCGGTTTCTCAAGCACCGTTCGAGTGTCGAAGCACCATCGCTCGGCAAGCAATGTGCGAAGAAGGGCCGCAAAAGGGTTGACGCTTCGCACGACGACCCATTACCATCGCCCCCGTCTGATTACATGGAGTGTTCTGTGAACACCGATGCGAGTTGTAGTTGGTCCTCGACCAACTTGACTGCTGCCTGAGGAAACCGCGCAGAGCCTCGTCTTCTGCCGCATCCCGGGAAGCAGGATGCGGCGCCCTTCCGGCCTGACCGGCCAGAATCCCCCGCCGATTTTTCGATATCGCCGAATGCCCGCGCCGTGCAGCCGCACGCTGCCGCGTGCGTGCATTCGCGCTGCGCGCAGCGCGAGCTGCATGCATACTCCGTTCGCGTGCCGTCCGGCCGCGCGCCGTCGTGCGTGCGCAGCCGTGATCGCCCGTGCCGCCCACCCGCAACCGACAGGAGTGCAGATGAACCCGGACGACAGTAGTCGATTACCGCTCGCCGGTGCGATGCCGCGCGCCAACAGTCGGCCCATGCGCCACGCGCCGGCGAGCGTTCCCACCACCACCGATCCACAGCCGATCGCGCCCGACGCGACGCGGCCGGGAGCGCTCGTGCGTCGATAACGTCACGCTCGCTCCCCGCCACCCGCATCGTGCGCAAGGAGCGACTCATGGCACAACAAAACACATCGCAGAAGAAACAGCGCGGCTTCATCAACGCCGGCCCCGGTCAGCAGAACGAACCACATGTCATACGGGCTGCGCAGGAGGCAGCCCGCCCGCTCGAGGACACCTTCAAGTCGCTGCGCACCACCGCGCGCGGCCTCACCTGCGCCGAGGCCGCCGACAGGCTGCAGCACCACGGTCCGAACGAAATCGCGCACGACAAGCCGCCGCACTGGACGCGCCAGCTGCTGCACGCGTTCCACAACCCGTTCGTTTACGTGCTGCTGGTGCTCGCCGCGATCAGCTTCTTCACCGACGTCTACTTCGCGGCACCCGACGATCGCGACTACGTCGGCATGACGATCCTGCTGACGATGGTCACGATCAGCGCGTTGCTGCGCTTCGTACAAGAATTCCGGTCGCTGCGCGCGGCCGAGAAGCTCAAGGCAATGGTCCGCACGACGGCGACCGTGCAGCGCGCGGTCACCGACACGTCGGAGCCCGCACGCCGCGAGGTGCCGATGCGCGAAGTGGTGGTCGGCGACATCGTGCATCTGTCGGCCGGCGACATGATCCCCGCCGACGTGCGGCTGCTCGCGTCGCGAGACCTGTTCATCAGCCAGGCCGTGCTGACCGGCGAAGCGCTGCCGGTCGAGAAGTACGACACGCTTGGCGCAGTCGCCGGCAAGTCGGCCGGCACCAGCATGGCGGATGCGTCGGGCGCACGCCGCGCGGCGAACGGTGCATCGACGTCGCTGCTCGATCTCGAGAACGTCTGCTTCATGGGCACCAACGTGGTGAGCGGCACGGCGACGGCCGTTGTCGTCGCGACCGGCGAGGACACCTATTTCGGTTCGCTCGCGCGCAACGTCGTGAGCTACAAGCGTATCGAGACGAGCTTCGACCGTGGCGTTGCGAGCGTGAGCTGGCTGCTGATCAAGTTCATGTTCGTGATGGTGCCGATCGTGTTCATGATCAACGGACTGACCAAGGGCGACTGGCTGAGCGCGCTCACGTTCGCGCTCGCAGTGGCCGTCGGCCTGACGCCCGAGATGCTGCCGATGATCGTCAGCGCGAATCTCGCACGCGGCGCGGTCGCGATGGCGCGCCGCAAGGTCGTCGTGAAACGGCTCAACTCCGTGCAGAACTTCGGCGCAATGGACGTGCTGTGCACCGACAAGACCGGCACGCTCACGCAAGACAAGATCATCCTGGAACACCACCTGGACTTGTCCGGCCACAAGAACGAGGACATTCTCCGCCTCGGCTGGCTGAACAGCTTTCATCAGAGCGGCCAAAAGAACCTGATCGACATCGCGATCGTCGCGCGCGCCGATGCGATCGGCGATCGCGTTAAGCCGCAGGGCTACAAGAAGATCGACGAGTTGCCGTTCGACTTCGTGCGCCGCCGCCTGTCGGTGGTCGTCGAGGACACCCACGGCGCGCACATGCTGATCTGCAAGGGTGCGGTCGAGGAAATGCTCGCCGTGTCGACTCACGTTCAGCACGAAGACGGCGTGCGTCCGCTCGATTTCGTCGCGCGCAAGCGGCTGCTCGAACAGGCGAACGCGTACAACGAGGACGGTTTCCGCGTGCTGGTGCTCGCGACGCGCCTGATTCCGCGCGGCGACGAACGCGGGCAATACCGCACCGCCGACGAGCGCGACCTCGTCGTGCGCGGCTTCCTGACCTTCCTCGATCCGCCGAAGGAATCGGCCGCGCCGGCGCTCGCCGCACTTCGCGAAAACGGCGTCACCGTGAAGGTGCTCACCGGCGACAACCCGACGGTCACGATGAAGGTCTGCCGGCAGGTCGGGCTCGAACCGGGCAAGCCGATGCTCGGCGCCGAGATCGAAACACTCGACGACGCAACGCTTGCGCAAGCCGTCGAACGCACGACGGTGTTCGCGAAGCTCACGCCGCTGCAGAAGGCGCGCATCGTGAAGGCGTTGCAGGCGAACGGCCACACGGTCGGCTTCCTCGGCGACGGTATCAACGACGCCCCCGCGCTGCGCGATGCCGACGTCGGCATCTCCGTCGACAGCAGCGCCGACATCGCGAAGGAAACGGCCGACATCATCCTGCTCGAAAAGAGCCTGATGGTGCTCGAGGAAGGCGTAATCAAGGGGCGCGAAACGTTCGGCAACATTCTGAAGTACCTGAACATGACGGCCAGCTCGAACTTCGGCAACGTGTTCTCGGTGCTCGTCGCGAGCGCGTTCCTGCCATGGGAGCCGATGCTCGCGACGCAGCTGCTCGTGTTGAACCTGATCTACGACACGTCGCAGATGCTGCTGCCGTGGGACCGGATGGATCCCGAGTTCCTGAAGAAACCGCGCAAGTGGGAAGCCGGCAACATCGGGCGCTTCATGCTGTGGGTCGGGCCGACGTCGTCGGTGTTCGACATCACGACCTACGTGCTGCTGTGGACCGTGTTCGGCGCCGGAGCGATGTATCAGCTGCACGGCGGATTCGGCGGACAGATCGTGATGAACTCCGGCTGGTTCATCGAGAGCCTCGTATCGCAGACGCTGGTCGTGCACCTGCTGCGCACGCAGAAAATTCCGTTCCTGCAGAGCACGGCCGCGCTGCCGGTGCTGCTGTCAACGTTTACCGCGATCGCGATCGGCTGCTGGCTGCCGTTCTCGCCGTTCGCCGATTCGCTCGGCTTCATGCAACTGCCGGGCACCTACTGGCTGTGGCTCGCGGCGACGATGGCCGGCTACATCGTGCTCGCGCAGATCGTGAAGACGGTCTACGTGCGTCGCTACAAGCAGTGGTTCTGAACGCCTTCGAACGTTGGCGTGCCGGTCCGCACGGACCGGCCGCCTTCAACACGATACGAGCCAGCCCGGTATCGGCGGTGTCTGCCGCGGCGCCTTACAAGGCGACGGACAAGCTGCAACGCGTGGCCGACGTCGGCATGTCGCGCAGTGCCGAAAGCACGGCGGGCGCGAACCCGACGTTCGTGATCGCGAGTGCGATCTGTTCGCCGACGCGCTGGCTCGATCTCGACGTCGGCGATCGACACGGGCGGCACGAACAGAGCGACCGTCACTCCGTGATGGGCGGCGCGACGGCGCGGTGGTGACGCCGCCTGTCGAACCGCACGGGCACGGGCCGCTTTCGGGCGGCCCGTTTTTTTCAACCGCCGTCGTTCGCGCCGAAGAGCTCCGCACAGACCGCGCGCCCTTCTTGCGTCAATGCCGCGCTGCCTGTGCCGTCGTCGTTCAGCGTCGTCGCGCTCAAGCCGGCGGCATCGAGCTGCGTCAGCACACGGCGCAGCGTGCTCATCGGCAATTGCGATCGCTTCGCGATCTTCGGCAGCGACCACGTCTTGCCGGACGGATCGATCGCGGCTTCGTTCAGCGTCGCGAGCGCGGCCACGATGGCGGGATCGAGCGGGGAATCATCGGATTCTGAAGTCATCGGTTCAGGCGGTGAGCCGGCGTGGAAGCCGCCATTCGTCGGGGATGCGGACGCAAACACTATACGCGCGTCACACGCCGTTGATCGCCGCACGCATGAACGACACGAAACGCGTCGTCACGGGATCGTCGCGACCGGCCAGCCACGCGAGGCCGACACGCCATTTCGCGTCGCGGCCGGCGAGCGGCAGGACGGTCGCATCGCGCAGCAGATACTGCGCGCGCGACGGAATGAACGCGACGCCGACCCCGGCCGCGACCGACGTGAGCACCGATTGCACGTCTTCCGCCTGCTGCGTCACGTGCGGCACGAAACGCCGCTCGACGCACCATCGGTCGATCTGCGCGGCGAGACCGGGGCCGCGCGCGCGCTGCAACGCGATGAAACCGATCTCGTTCAGCATGTCGAGATCGGCCGGCACGCGCTTGAAACCCAGGTGCGGCGGCACCGCGAGTGCGAGCCCCTCGTCGATCACCTTGAACGACGACAAACCTTCTTCGGAAGGCAGCCGCAGAAAACCGGCGTCGAGCTTGCCGGCGCGCAAGCGGCGCGTCTGCTCGGCCGACGACAGGTCGCTCAGCGTCACCGCGACACCCGGATTGCGCCGGCGGAATTCGGCGATCAGTTTCGGGACGAGCGTCAGCACGGACAGGCAGATGCCGAGCCGCAGATGCCCGCGCTGCCCGCTGGTCGCCTCGCGCGCCCGCGCGAGGATCTCGTCGGCATCGCGGACGAGCGCCTGCGCATCGGGCAAAAAACGTTCACCGAACGGCGTCAGCTCCGCGCCGTGCCGGCCGCGCTCGAACAGCTTGCCGCCGAGACTCGCCTCCAGCGCGCCGATCTGCTTGCTCAGCGCCGGCTGGCTCATATGCAGCGCGTCGGCCGCGCGGCTGAAATGACTGAGCTCGGTGACGGTCAGAAACGTGCGCAGCAGTTTCAATTCCATTCTTCAAAGGAATCATATCGATCGAAACATTCATTTTACTGATCGAACGGCGCGGCGTTCAATACGGACATCCCCCTCCCGGAATTCACTGTCATGTCCGTCGATCTCGAGGCCGCGTGCGTGGCCGCTGTTCCGTCCGACACGGTTGCCGCCGACGAACGCCGCGCCGCGGCCGCCCTGCCGGTGACCGAACCTCGCGCCGCACGCGCCGACGGACGCAGCCGCCGCTTTCGCTTCGGCGACGCGCTCGACGACGCGCCGCCGCGCGCCGTCACCGGTTCGATCGCGATCAGCTTCGCGGTCGTGTCGAGGCGGAACTGGCCGCGCTGACCCCGTGCGTCACGCGCGCACCATCGCGAGACCGCCGTCGATCATCCGAATAAGCCCCGCGAACCGGCCGGTATCGCACATCATCGCGTGCGCATCCAACGCCATCGCACCTCGAACGACCGTATAATTTCCCGCACCCGCTGCCCGCCCACGCATTTCGCGCCGCTGCAACGCGCGTGAAAAGGAGACTTTCGCTTGACCGGCTTCATCGCGCGTCTGCCGCGCGCCAGGACCATCCTGATCATCGCCCTGTCCTTCCTGACACTTGCGTTCGCAACGAACGCGTCCGCGCAGCACACGCAGCCGCATCGCACGGCGGCGCCGCAAGCGCATGCAAAAGTCGTCAAGAAAAAACCCGCTCATCGCAAGAAAAAGGCTGTCAAGCACCGCCGCCCGCGCGTGAAGCATCATGCGGTCAAGCGCCACGCGGCGCCCGCGCCGCACCGGCGCGCCAAACATACGACCGCGGTCCGCTCGCGCGCTGCCCCGAAACCGCGGCTCCTGGCGAGTTGCGGCTACACGCCGCGCGCGCTTCGTTCGCTGAATTCGCGCGCGGCGTACGTGCTCGACGTCGACTCCGGCACGCCGCTGCTCGCCCGCAACGCGCGCACCGTGCGGCCGATCGCGTCGATCTCGAAGCTGATGACGGCGGTCGTCGCGCGCGACGCGGACCGCCCGCTGAACGGCGTGCTGCGCGTCACCGCACACGATCGCGACACGATCAAGTTCACCGGTTCGCGGCTGCCGATCGGCGCCGAACTGTCGCGCCGCCAGATGTTCCATATCGCGCTGATGTCGTCGGAAAACCGCGCGGCGGCCGCGTTGAGCCGCGACTATCCGGGCGGCCGCACGGCATTCGTGAAGGCAATGAACCGCAAAGCGCGCCAGCTCGGGATGCGTCATACGCATTTTCGCGAGGCGACCGGCCTGTCGCCGCACAACGTGTCGACCGCCGAGGATCTCGCGCGGCTCGTCGGCGCCGCCGCTCAAGATCCGCTGATCCGCTATTTCTCGACGGACACGTCGACTACCGTGCAGGCCGGCGACGACGAGCTGCTGTACGTGAACTCCGATCCGCTCGTGCGCTATGGTCGCCTGCCGATCCGGCTGCAAAAGACGGGGTTCATCAACGAATCCGGGCATGGCGTCGTCATGCGCATGCGCGTGAAGGGCCGCCGCGAAACGATCGTGCTGCTCGGTGCACCGACGCGCGCCGGCGTGTCGAGCGATGCACTGAAGATCCATCGCTGGTTGAGCTGCTCGATCCAGTAACCACGCCGGCTCACGACGCGTGCGGCGGCCCCATTCATCCACGGCGGAGTGAAGCGATGCTGCACGAATACCGTTTCAATGCGTTCGGCCGCCTGCTCGCGGTCGTACGATCGAATGGCCGCTGGAACGTGTTCGACCTCGGCACCGACGGCAAGCGGCGGCCGGCGAATCTGCACATTCCACCCGCGCTGGCCGCGGACGAGCTCGCGCAATATCTCGGCGACCTGCTGCACGAGAACGCGTCGCCGAAGTGCAGCGGCGTCGTACCGGTCCCGCTGCCGCGGCGCGTGTAACGCCAGCGCCCGGGCGCCGTTCGCTGCCCGCCGCATCCCGCAGATTCGCCGCAGGCACGAGCGTTCATTGCCCCTGCCGCCGGTTGCACCGGTAACCTCGCGCCGTGTCGCGCCAATCATTTAAACAGTCAAACTTGCAAGTTTGCCTGTTGTGTTCTATGATTCGCCGCATGACACCGCCACGCAAATCCGGCGTTTCTGCCGACACAGTCGCAGCTGACCTGACCCTCGCGGTCGGCCAGCTGATTCGTCGCCTGCGTTCCGAAATCGATTCCGAAGGGCTCGGCATGTCGCAGACGAGCGCGCTCGCGCGACTCGAGCGACAGGGCCCGATGACGACCGCCGAACTCGCACGCGCCGAAGCGATGAAACCGCAGTCGATGAAGGCGATTCTCGCGAGCCTCGAGGAAGACGCGCTCGTCGAGCGCGAGCCGCATCCGACCGACGGCCGCCAGATTCTGTTCAAACTCACCGCCGCCGGCCTCGACGCACGACGCAAGCGGCACGCCGCGAAACACGAGTGGCTGGGCGCCGCGATCGGAAAACTCGATCCGCAAGACATCGCCACGCTCGCCGCGGCAATCCCGCTGATCCGCCGCATCGGCGAGCAGTAAGCCGCCCGCGTGCCGCGCGGCTTACGCGCGCACGCGTCCCCCCTGCCCTTCACGGAGCATCCGCATCATGAGCACGACCCGTCTCGACACGAACACCGCACTCGTCGTCATCGATCTCCAAAAAGGCATCGTCGCACTGCCGACCGCATACCCGATCGCACCGGTGATCGCGCGCACCCGCGAACTGCTCGATGCATTCCGCAGCCGCGGCTTGCCGGTCGTGCTGGTCAACGTCGCGGGAGTCGCACCAGGCCGCACCGAGCAACCGCCGCGCACCGCGCAGCTTCCCGCCCACTGGGCCGAACTCGTGCCCGAACTGAACCGCCAGCCGAACGACCACACGGTGACGAAGAAGACCTGGGGCGCGTTTACCGGCACCGATCTTCACGCATACCTGCAGTCGGCCGGCGTCACGCAAATCGTGCTGACCGGCGTCGCGACGAGCATCGGCGTCGAGTCGACCGCGCGGCAGGCGCACGAACTCGGCTACAACGTGACGCTCGCGGTCGATGCGATGACCGATCTCAATGCGCACGCGCACACGAATAGCGTCGAGCGGCTGTTTCCGCGCCTCGGCGAGACGGGTTCGACGCAGGAGATCCTCACGCTGCTCGACCGGCGCGGCGCGTGAACGACAAACGCATCCCGCCGACGCGGGGCCGCGCGGCGAGCCGGCTCGATCCGTCGATCTGGAAAGTCAGCGCGGTCGCGACGCTCGGCTCGCTGCTGTCGCAGCTCGACGCGACAATCGTCAACGTGTCGCTGTCGAGTCTTGCAACCGATCTGCACGCCAGCCTGGCGACGATCCAGTGGGTGACGAGCGGCTATCTGCTCGCGCTCACGCTCGTGCTGCCGCTGAACGGCTGGCTGGTCGATCGCATCGGTGCGAAGGCGCTGTATCTGTGGTGCTTCTCCGCGTTCACGCTGACGTCAGCGTTGTGCGGACTCGCGTGGTCCGCGCCGTCGCTGATCGCGTTCCGCGTGCTGCAAGGTGTGAGCAGCGGGCTGCTCGCGCCGATGGCGCAGATGATGATCGCACGCGTCGCCGGCCAGCAGATGGCGCGCGTGATCGGTTATGCGGCGGTGCCGGTGCTGATCGCGCCGATCCTCGGGCCGGTCGTCGCCGGTGCGATTCTGCAGCACGCGTCGTGGCGCTGGCTGTTTCTCGTGAACCTGCCGATCGGCGCGCTCGCGCTCGCGCTGGCCGTGTGGTTCCTGCCCGGCGATCGCGACGACACGCAGCGGCGTGAACTCGACTGGATCGGCCTTGCGCTGCTGTCGCCGGCGCTCGTGCTGTTCCTGTATGGCGCGGAGCGGGTCGCCGCGGCGCCCGGCATCGCCGCGATCGCGGTGTCGGCGCTGCTGCTCGCGGCGTTCCTGCGCGTCGAGCAGCGCCACGGCGAGCGTGCGCTGATCGATCTCGCGCTGTTTCGCTCGCGCGCGTTCGGCGCGGCGGCCGCCACGCAGTTCCTGTCGAATGGCGCGATCTACGCGGGCCAGATGCTGATCCCGGTGTTTCTGATCCAGTCATGCGGACGTTCGCCTGGCGAAATGGGCTGGCTGCTCGCACCGCTCGGCCTCGGCATGCTGGTGACCTATCCATCGATGGGCGCGCTGACGAGCCGGTTCGGCGTGCGCAGGCTGGCTGCCGCCGGCGCACTGCTCGCGCTCGCGGCAACGCTGCCGTTCGCGTATCTTGCATTCGCCGGGTACGATCCGTACGTGCTCGTACCCGCGCTGTTTCTGCGCGGAATGGGCCAGAGCGCGATCGGCGCGCCGTCGATTTCGGCCGCGTATGCGTCAGTCGAGCGCCGTAGCCTGCCGATGGCAACGACGTCGCTCAATATCGTCCAGCGCCTCGGCGGTCCGACGTTCACGACGATGTGCACGCTGTTTCTTGCGTGGCGGCTGCAGGCTGAATCGATGCCGGCGGGCGGCACACGTGGGGCCGCGTACGCAGCGGCGTTCGGTCTGCTGTGCGCGCTGCACGCGGCAAGTTTCGTGACGGCGCTGCGGCTGCCGCGGTGGTCGAGCGTGGCGAACGGGTAGCGGGACGGGTGATCGCGCATGGGTCGGCGATGAACCAGCGCGCCGGCACCGCGCACGCGTCGACAAACTCGCCATCACTTGCGCCGCGAACAGACGATCGTTCGCGCCAACGCCACGCGCCCTTTCAGCGCCTCGCGCACTCGGCCGCGAGCCGCCCCAGCACCTTCAGCGCCTCCTCGATCTGCCGCGACCACGGATAGCTGTAGTTGAGCCGGATGAAATGCCGGTAGTCGTTCGTCGCCGAAAACATGTGGCCGGGCCCGACCGTGATCCGCTGCGCGAGCGCAAGCGCATACAGTTTCATCGCATCGACCTGGCGCGGCAATTCCACCCACAGCACGTAGCCGCCCTGCGGCTGCGACAGCCGCGTGCCTTCCGGGAAAAAGCGCCGCACCATCGCGCTCATCAGGTTCGCCTGCTGCGCATAGAGCTTGCGCATCCGCCGCAGATGAAAATCGTAACCGTCGTACTTCAGGTATTCGGCAATCGCGAGTTGCTCGATCGCCGGCGTCGCGAGCGTGTTCAGGAATTTCAGCTTCTCGACCTGGTCGCGGTAGCGGCCCGGCATCGCCCAGCCGATCCGGTAGCGCGGCGACAGGCTCTTCGTGAACGACGCGCAATGCAGCACGAGCCCATCGCGGTCGTACGACTTCAACGCGCTCGGCGTCGCGTCGCCGAAATGCAGTTCGTGATAGACGTCGTTCTCGATCGCCGGCACACCGTGCTTCGCGAGCAGCTCGACCAACGCGCGCTTGCGCGCATCGGGCATCCGGAAGCCAAGCGGATTCTGGAAATTGGGCATCACCATGCACGCGGCGATCCGCTCGCGCTTCAGGATCCGCTCGAGCGCGTCGACATCGATGCCGTCGCCCGGGTGCGTGGCGATTTCCAGCGCGCGCATGCCCATCCGCTCGATCGCGTGCAGCATCGCGTAGAACGTCGGCGATTCGACGGCGATCGTGTCGCCCGGTTTCGCGACCGCCTGCAGGCACAGGTTGATCGCCTCGGTCGCGCCGATCGTCACGACGATCTCGGCCGGCTCGACCGCGATTCCGCGCTCCGCGTAGCGCCGCGCGATCTGGCGGATCAGCTCCTGGTTGCCGGGTGGCAGATCGTCGATCACGCCCCAGCGCGTGCGGCGCCGGCCGATCGCCTGCGCATGGCGCGCGAGGCGCTGTACCGGGAACTGCGACGCGTCGGGATACGGCGAGCCGAGCGGCACCGCATCGTCGCGCGAGATCGAGCGCAGCGTCGACAGCACGAGCCGGCTCACATCCACCGCCGACGGCTCGGCGGCCGGCGCCGATATGTTCAGCTCGGCCTCGACGGGCGCCGCAGCCCGTGCGCGCACGAAATAGCCGGACTGCGGCCGGCTCTCGATCAGCCCGCGGCTCTCCAGGACGAGATACGCGCGCAGCACCGTCGTCACGCTGAGCTGCTGCTGCCGGCTCGCCTGCCGCACCGACGGAATCCGCTCGCCGGGCCGGTACACCCCGCGTTCAATCTGCGTCTGCAGATCGTCGGCCAGTTGTTCGTAACGCTTCACGCGCCTCCCTTTCAACGTCCCTTCAACAACACAGTTGCGCTCCGCACGACCTGACTGGCCGAAACTGTACTCTTTTTTCAAGACAAAAGGTGTACACACAGCGGGCGCCTCGCCGCGCGTACGCTGCGTGCATCGCTCCCGACACCCGCATCGCAGCATCATGAAAAAGAAATCCGCCGCCGCGCGCATCGAACCGTACACCCACCCGGCCGCGGGCTGGGGCGCGCTGAAAGCCGTCACGATCAACCTGATCAAGGAAAAGGTCGCAGGCGGCAACTACCGGACGCTGCTGCGGCAAAACCAGCCGGACGGCTTCGACTGCCCCGGCTGCGCGTGGCCGGACCGCCAGCACGCGTCGACGTTCGAATTCTGCGAGAACGGCGTGAAAGCCGTGGCCGCCGAAGCGACGAGCAAGCGCGTGACGCCGGCGTTCTTCGCCGCGCACACGGTTGGCGAACTGCTCGGGCAGACCGATTTCGAACTCGAACAGCACGGCCGGCTGACCGACCCGATGGTGTACGACGCGGAAACCGACCGCTACGTGCCGATCGCGTGGGACGACGCATTCGAGCTGATCGCGCGCCGCCTGCGCGCGCTGCGGGACCCGAACCAGGCCGCGTTCTACACGTCCGGCCGCGCGAGCAACGAGGCGGCGTTCCTGTATCAGCTGCTGGTGCGGCTGTACGGCACGAACAACTTCCCCGACTGCTCGAACATGTGCCACGAGGCGACGAGCCGCGGGCTTCCGGCGTCGGTCGGCGTGGGCAAGGGCACCGTCACGCTCGACGACTTCGAGCACGCGGACACGCTGCTGATCTTCGGCCAGAACCCCGCGACCAATCATCCGCGAATGATGGGCGAGTTGCGCGAATGCGCGAAGCGCGGCGCGACGATCGTGTCGATCAATCCGCTGAAGGAGCGCGGGCTCGAGCGTTTTGCCGATCCGCAAAGCCCGCTCGAGATGCTGACGATGTCGGGCACAAACATCGCATCGACGTTCATCCAGCCGCCGATCGGCGGCGATTTCGCGCTGATCAAGGGCATGGCGAAACGCGTGCTCGAACTCGACGATGCAGCACGCGCCGCCGGCGCGCCGCGCGTGCTCGATACCGCTTTCATCGACGCGCACACGGCCGGCTTCGACGCGTTCGCCGACGATCTGCGCAACGAAAGCTGGTCCGCGCTGACCGCCGAAAGCGGCGTGCCGTACGAGCAGATCGACGGCCTGGCGCGACTGTATGCGCGCAGCGAGCGCGTGATCGCGACGTGGGGAATGGGCATTACGCAGCACAAGCATTCGGTCGCGACCGTGCAGATGCTCACCAACCTGATGCTGATGCGCGGCAACATCGGCCGCCCCGGCGCCGGCCTGTGTCCGGTGCGCGGCCACTCCAACGTGCAGGGCAATCGCACGGTCGGCATCGAGGAAAAGCCGTCGCAGGCGTTTCTCGACCGGCTTGGCCGCGTGTTCGACTTCGAGCCGCCGCGCCACCACGGCTACGACGTCGTCGAAACGATCGAAGCGATGCTGGAGGGCCGCGTGAAGGTGTTGATCGGCCTCGGCGGCAACTTCGCGATGGCGACGCCCGATACGCCACGCACGTGGGAAGGCATGCGTCGCTGCGATCTGTCGGTGCACATCACGACCAAGCTGAACCGCAGCCACCTGATCCACGGCCGCGACGCGCTGATCCTGCCGACTCTCGGGCGCACCGAGATCGATCTGCAGGACAACGTCGCGCAAGGCGTGACCGTCGAAGACTCGATGAGCATGGTCCACGTGTCGTACGGAATGAACAAGCCGGCGTCCGCGAACCTGATGTCGGAGCCCGCGATCGTCGCGCACATCGGCCATGCGTTGTTCGGCAGCGGCAAGATCGACTGGCTCGCGTACAAGCGCGACTACGCGAAGATCCGCGACGCGATCGAGGCGACGTTCGACGGCTTCTACGACTACAACGCGCGCATTGCGCGGCCCGGCGGTTTCCATCTGCGGGTCGCATCGCGCGACCGCGAATGGCTGACGCCGACAGGCAAGGCGAACTTCATCGCGCATGCGCTGCCGGCCGACACGCCGATCCAGCGTGCCCGCGCGCTGCACGGCAAGCGGCTGATGACGCTGATGACGACGCGCTCGCACGACCAGTACAACACGACCGTCTACGGGCTCGACGACCGCTATCGCGGCGTGTACGGCCAGCGCCGCGTCGTGTTCATCAATCGCGACGACCTCGCGATGCTCGGGCTGCAGGCCGGCGAATGGGTCGACATGGAAACGGTGTGGCACGACGGCATCGAGCGGCGCGCAGATGGTTTCCTGCTCGTCGAATACGACATCCCTCGCGGCTGCATCGGCGCGTACTACCCGGAAACGAATCCGCTGGTGCCGCTCGACAGCGTCGGCGACGTGTGCAATACACCGACGTCGAAGTCGGTGCCGGTGCTGCTGCACCGCGCGCCCGCGCGTGCATCGGCGGCGGCGTAACGGCGCGCCGCGACCGTCGTTCGGCCGCGGGCGCGCATTGAACGCCCAATCTTGCACCAGCCCGCGCGCAACCCCGAACGTAATAAAGACTTGCAATCGATACGGCCGGAAACGTCAACATCCGGGCGGGGCACGGCGTTTTTTCGACAAGCGCCCCGATTCGCGGCGCGCAACGACAGGAGAAAACATCATGCGAGCCGTTACCCGACAAGTCGCAGTCGCCGCCATGCTGATGTCGGTGCTGACCGGCGCCGCGTTCGCCGACACGCCGTGGCAACACGCGCATCCGCGCCGCGAGGAGGTGAACCAGCGCCTCGCCGCTCAAAATCGCCGGATCCGTCACGAAGTGAAGGAAGGCGAGATGTCGCACGCGCAGGCCGCGCGCCTGCACCGTGACGACCGCAGAATCCGCCGGGAAGAGCGGGACATGGCCGCGCAGGATCACGGCCACATCACGCAGAGCGAAAAGCACGTGCTGAACCAGCAGGAAAACGCGGTCAGCCACAAGATCGGCCCGTAACGCCGGCAAGCGTCGATTCGCCATCGTTGAAACGCCCGCTGCCGCACGGCGACAGCGGGCGCTTGTTGTATCGAATCGTTTCAGCGCGCCGCGTGCGCCGGAGGCCGCAGGTATACTTCGACGTCAGCCGCCTCCCGCATCGGCCGTCAGCAAACGGCGCGATGCCGGCGGTTTCGTCGCGAAGCGCCGCGTTTCGCATACCCGCGCCACAGCGTCGACACGACACACACGACGACTCCGATCATGAAACGATTCCTGCTGCTCCTTCCCGCCGCCCTGCTCGCTGCCTGCGGTTCCGCGCCCTCGTCCGACTCGGCCGCGTCCGGCTCGGCGCCGATGATCTACGTGTCGTCGACGCGCCCCGCGCATGCAATCGCGAACTGTCTCGACAGCCGTCTGTCCGGCACCGAGCAGTCGCAGCACAACGGCGTGACCGACATCACCGTCGGCTCGCGCTCGTACTTCGTCACGCTCACGCCGTCGGGCAGCGGCTCCGTCGTCAAGGTCGTGCGCGGCTCCGGCAGCGAGCCGGCCGAGGAAGCGATGCGCTTCGCGATCGCGCGCTGCGTGATCTGATTTTTCGCGGCGCCGGGCGCCCGGCGCCGCGAAACGGTATCGGCGCGGGCGCTACGCTGCGCGCCGGTCGAATATTTTCATCCGGGCTGCCGTCGATGAGAGAATCGCACCACGATTCCTTTTCCACGGAGCCCGCATGAAGCATCTGCTGTCCCGGCTGTTCGTCAGCGCCGCGCTCGTCGCACTCGTTCCGGCGCTGCCGGCGCAGGCCGCGACGCCGCCCGGCATTTTCGTCGTCGCCACGCAGCTCGGCGAATTCACGACGCTCGATCCAAGCGAAATCTACGAACTCGTGCCGTCCGAGTACGTCGCGAACACCTACGAACGGCTCGTGCGGGTCGACCTGAAGGACCCGACGCGCTTCGACGGGCAGATCGCGCAATCGTGGACGGTCGGCGCCGACGGCATCACCTACACGTTCAAGCTGCGCGCCGGCCAGCCGTTCCATTCCGGCAACCCGGTCACCGCGGACGACGTCGCGTGGTCGCTGCAGCGCACCGTGCTGCTCGACAAGGGTCCGGCCGGCGTGCTCGCGGATCTCGGTCTCACGAAGGCGAACGTGATGCAGAAGGTGCGTGCGGTCGATCCGCAAACCTTCGTGCTCGAAACCGACCGCAAGTACGCCCCGAGCTTCGTGCTCAACGTCTTGAGCGCGTGCCCGGCATCCGTCCTCGACAAGAAGCTGCTGACGTCGCACCAGCAGGGCAACGATTTCGGCAGCGGCTGGCTGAAGACCAACGACGCCGGTTCGGGCCCGTACCAGCTCGTCAAGTGGACGCCGAACGAAAGCATCGTGCTGCAGCGTTTCGACAAGTACCGCGCGCCGTATCCGATGAAGCGCGTCGTACTGCGCCACGTGCCCGAGGCATCTGCGCAGCGGCTGCTGCTGGAAAACGGCGACGTCGATGCCGCGCGCAACCTGAGCCCCGACAGCCTCGCCGCGCTGACCAAGGCAGGCAAGATCAAGGTCGCGTCGTGGCCGGTGTCCGCGCTGCTGTACCTGAGCCTGAACACGAAGAACCCGAATCTCGCGAAGCCGGACGTGCAGCAGGCGATGAAGTGGCTCGTCGATTACGACGGCATCCAGCGCAATATCGTCAGCACGACCTACAAGGTGCATGAAACCTTCCTGCCGGAAGGCTTCCTCGGCACGCTCAATTCGAATCCGTACAAGCAGAACGTCGCGAAGGCGAAGGCGCTGCTCGCGAAGGCCGGATTGACCAACGGCTTCGACGTGACGATGGACATGCCGAACGACTATCCGTATGTCGAGATCGCGCAGGCGCTGCAGGCGAATTTCGCGCAAGGCGGCATCCGCGTGAAACTGATCGCAGGCGATGCGAAGCAGGCGATCGGCAAGTACCGCGCGCGCCAGCACGACATCTTCATCGGCGAATGGTCGCCCGACTACATGGATCCGAACAGCAACGCGCGCGGCTTCGCGTGGAATCCGGACAATTCCGACCAGTCGAAGACGAAGATGCTCGCGTGGCGCAACAGCTGGGACGTCCCGCAGCTGACGAACGACACCGAGGCCGCGCTGGTCGAGCCGTCGCCCGCGAAGCGCGCGCAGCGCTACGAGGCTCTGCAGAAGGCCGTGCTTGCGAACTCCCCGTTCATCATCATGTTCGAGAAGGTCGTGCAGGTCGCGACGCGCCCCGGCACGACGGGGCCGGAAATCGGGCCGATCAACGATCTCGTGTCGTACCGGACGCTGAAGAAGTAAGCTCGCGACCCTGCCCGCGCGCCGGCTCCGGCTTGCCGCGCGGGTCGTACGACACCGCCTGCGCCGCGCCGGCCGTTCAGTTGAACGCCGCCCACACCAGATACGCGTTCAGTCCGACGATCACGATCGTGGCTGCACCGGCGACGATCCGCAGCGGCATCCGCATCGCGTAGCGCCCCATCACGTCCGCCCGCGCCGACAGAACGAGCAGCGCGATCATCGGCATCGGCAGCACGAAACTCAGCACGACCTGGCTCGCCACCATCGCGCGCGTGACGTCGCAGTCGCACGCGACCACTGCGAACGCCGGTGCGATCGTCACCGCACGCCGGATCCAGAGCGACATGCGACGCCGGATGAAACCCTGCATCACGACCTGCCCGGCCATCGTGCCGACTACCGAGCTCGACACGCCCGACGTCAGCAGCGCGACGAGAAACAGTACACCGGCCGCCGGCCCGAGCACGGGGATCAGCGTGTGGTACGCGTCGCCGATATCGGTCATGCCCGGCGCACTTGCATGGAACGCCGACGCGGCCATCATCACCATCGCGATGTTCACGAACCCGGCGAGGCCCAGCGCAACGATGACCTCCCGGTTCGAGAACCGCATGAGCCGGCGCCGCTCCGTGTCGTCGCGCGGTGCGATGCGATCCTGCGTGAGACCGGAGTGCAGGTACAGCGTATGCGGCATGATGGTCGCGCCGACGATCCCGACCGCGATCGCCAGTGCCGCATGATCGGGAATCTGTGGAACCAGCAAATGGAATGCGGCTGCATGCCAGTCCTGCGGCGAGATCGCCAACTCGCCGACATAGCACGCGCCAATCACGCCGACCAGCGCCGCGATCGCCGCTTCCAGCGGCCGGAAACCACGTTTCTCGAGTGCGAGGATCGCGCAGGTCGCCAGCGCCGTCGCGATCATCCCCGCGAATAGCGACAGGTGACATAGCAACCCGAACGCGAGCGCGCCGCCGAGAAATTCGGCGAGATCGGTCGCCATCGCGGCGATCTCCGATGCGATCCACATGGCCCACACCAGCGGCGCGGGAAAATGATCGCGGCACAGTTGCGCGAGGTTGCGGCCGGTCACGATGCCGAGCTTCGCCGACATCGCCTGGAACAGCATCGCGATCGCGTTCGCGACGAGCACGACCCACAGCAGCCGGTACCCGTACGCGGCGCCTGCCTGAATGTTGGTCGCAAAGTTGCCGGGGTCCATGTAGCCGATCGAGGCGATCACGGCCGGGCCGACGAACGGCAGCAGCGCGGCGATGCCGGTGCGGCGCCCTTCCAGCGCGGCGCGCGCCGCGCCGCCGGCGCGCTCGGTGGAGAGATCGGGCAGCGCATAGCCGCTGCCGGTTTTGCTCGGGACGGGAATCATGGTCGGGTTTCCGTTGAAATGGGAATGGCCGGCCGCGGAGCGGCCCTCGGCGGCCGGCCTGTCGCTGCGGCGTTACAGCGGTACGACGTCCGGACGGTTGCGCGGAAACCGCGCGAGCACGTCGGGTGCAATGTTCAGATGCGCCTCGACCAGCTTCGGCGGCGTGTGCGCGAGCCAGTCGGACAGCGACACCTCCGCATAGCGGTCGGTCTTGAAGATTTCGAGGAACACGAGATCGGTATGGCCGGTGTTCTGCACGTAGTGCCCGAGGCTCTTCTTCACGTAACCGACGTCGCCCGCTCGAAAGTCGGCCGTTTGCGCCTTCGGCCCCGTGTCGAACACCGTCATCCGTGCTTCGCCCTGCAGGTAGTACTGCCATTCGTCGGCATTCGGGTGCCAGTGCAGTTCGCGCATGCCGCCGGGATGCACGGTGACGAGTGCCGCCGCGATCGTCTGCGATACGTTGAAGTTCGTGCTGTCGGCGATCCGCACTTCGCCGCCGCGCGTCTTCTTGAACGGCTTCATTGCGCCGAGCGAAAAGATGAACGGGTGCGGCGGCACGCCGGCCGACGACGCCGATGCGCGCTGCGCGTCCGCGAGCGGCCCCGGTTCGTCGCCCTGGAAGATCCACAGGTTGTCGAGCGGAATGTTCCTGAATGCGTCGGCCGGCACGCCGAAATTGAGCGCGAGCACGTCGGGCGGCGTATGCGCGACCCAGTCGGTCAACAGCAGCGTGTTGAATTCCGATGCGCGGCCGTTGTCGAAAGCGAGCAGGAATTCGGCGCCGTCGGTGCCGATGCCTTGCAGCGAATGCGGCAGGCCCGGCGGGAAATACCAGAGATCGCCGGTTTTCACGTCCTGCACCGACGGCCGCCCCAGCTCGTCGAGTACGGTAATCCGGCAGCGGCCGTCGAGCATGATGGCCCACTCGGCCTGCTGGTGCCAGTGCATCTCGCGAATGCCGCCACGCGTCAGCCGCATGTTGACGCCGGATATCGTTTCCGAAATCGCGAAATCGTCCTGCGTGACTTCGCGCGCCCATCCGCCATTTTGAATGCGTTTATGAGCATTATTGAACGACGCCCAGAATAACGGCATGCCGTTTATATCGGTAGCCGGCGGATCCTGAAAAGACGGAAATTGATTCGCCAATGCGGGATTTTGCGGCCCCGGATCGGTCAATCCCTGCTTGTTGCGCGCGTTTATCGCGCCTTCCGGCGGGCTGTCCGGGTTGCCGAACGAAGCGGCTTTCGCCGTGACGGCAATACCCGCGGCAGCAATCGCACCGGCCGTACTCGTCAACATCTTGCGTCGAGAAAGATTCGTCATGGTTCCCTCTTCACCATTTCAAATAATCGAATATTCACTCCGGACACTCACCACTTTCCCATTTATCGAAAAGCGGCAGACCGTGACGCAAGTTAAATACAAGTCGACTTAAAAATTAAATGAATTATTAACCTGAATTAATGATTTAATCTTATCCGGTCGGCGTTTTGTAATGATTGCGAGGGCAGCGGCGCTCGCAGCGAGAACAACAGAAGCGGGGTCGCCACCCCCTATCGCTCCGCACAAGTCCATAGTTTTTATTCGCTGGCGCCGCTGATTTTGGCTTTGTTAGATACATGTCATCCAACCATCCAATGACAACGATCTAACATCCGATGACCTGCGCCTTCGCCCATACCGTCGAATCACGCTTTGCCGAGCTGACGCCGACCGCGAAGCGGATCGCCAGCTACATGCTCGCGAACCTCGATCGGCTCGGTCTCGAAACCGCCGATCAGATCGCGCAGCAGACCGGCACCAGCGGCATTTCGGTCGGGCGCTTTCTGCGTAGCGTCGGTTACCGAAATCTCGACGATCTGAAACGCGAACTGCGCGGGAGCAGCGATCGCCCGTGGATGATCACCGACCGCCTCGACGAGTACCGCCGCGCCGCCGCCACGCAAACGACGGCCGGCGCGCGCGACAGCGATCGCAGCAGCGGCACGCTCGCGTCGTCGCTCGATCGCGAACTCGACGCGATTCGGCACGTGTACCGGCTCGCCGAAGGTCCGGTGTTCGCGCAGGTCGCGGACCGGATCGCGCAGGCCGATGCCGTGTTCATCCTCGGCATCCAGTCGACCCGCGGGATCAGCAACGCGTTCAGCAGCTATCTCGAATACCTGCGCCCGCGTGTGTTCTATTCGGACGGCCAGTCGGGCTCATACGTCGATTCGCTGAATTCCGAGTTCGAACGGCCGTACTGCATCGTCACGGACACGCGCGCCTATTCGCGCACCGCGCGCCGCTATTGCGAGGCCGCTGCCGAACGCGGCCAGCCGTTCGCGCTCGTCACCGATCTGTATTGCCCGTGGGCGCGCGAATGGCCGGCCGACCTGCTGCAGGTGAAGACCGACGTCGGCCAGTTTTGGGATTCGCTCGCGCCGCTCACCTGCCTGTTCAACCTGCTGATCACCGCCGTGGTCGACCGCCTCGGTCCCGCGATCGACCGGCGCGTCGCGCGCAACCGCGAGCTGCAGCGCACGTTCGACCAATTCGAATCCTGAGTGAACCCGGACCACCGATGAACCGTCACCACCTCGTTGAAATCACGCCCGCCACGCATCGCGTCGAGATCGATCTCGTCTACGCGACCGAGCGCAACCTGACCGGCAAGCCGATCTACCGCAACGCACACTGTCTGCTACTCGAGCCGGCCGAAGCGGCGCTGCGCCGCGCGGTCGACATCGCCGCGCAAGCCGGCTTCGTGCTGCGCATCTACGACGCGTACCGGCCGCCGCAGGCGCAGCAGGTGCTGTGGGATTTCCTGCCGGATCCGAACTTCGTCGCCGATCTCGGCCGCGGGTCGAACCACAGCCGCGGCACCGCGATCGACCTGACGCTCGTCGACGCGAACGGCGACCCGCTCGACATGGGCACGGGCTTTGACGAGATGGTGGCCGCTTCCGGCCACTTTCACGCGGGGTTGCCGGAACCCGTGCAACGCAACCGGCTGCTGTTGCTCGGCGTGATGCATGCGGCCGGCTTCGCGCATATCGACAGCGAGTGGTGGCACTACGAGCTGCCCGGTTCGCGCGCGCTGCCGCCGATCGACAACACGGCCAGCGGCCCGTGGCAGATGATGTGACGACGCTGCACGCCCCCTTTTTCCTGCACGTTCAACGACTCAAACGACAGATGGAGAAGCGCCCATGAAATCAACGACCACCCGGCTCATCGCGGCGCTGGCCGCCGCATCGGTGCTCGCCGCCGTTCCGCTTTGCGCCGCCCGCGCGGAAACCCCGAAGGACATGTTCGTGATGGCCGCGCTGCTCGACGAGTTCACGACGCTCGACCCCGGCGAGATCTACGAGCTCGTGCCGGAGGAATACGTCGCGAACACGTACGACCGGCTCGTGCGCGTCGATCTGCGCGACCCGTCGAAATTCAACGGCGACGTCGCGCAGTCGTGGACGGTGAGCGCCGACGGGCTGACCTATACGTTCAAGCTGCGCCAGGGCCTCAAGTTCCACTCCGGCAACCCGCTGACGGCCGACGACGTCGCATGGTCGATCCAGCGCGCGGTGCTGCTCGACAAGGGCCCGGCCGCGGTGCTGACCGGCATCGGGCTCACGAAGGCCAACGTCACGGCGAACGTCAAAAAGCTCGACGACCAGACGGTGTCGATCACGACCGACCACAAGTACGCGCCGACCTTCGTGCTGAACGTGCTCGGCTCGTGGCCCGCGTCGGTGGTCGACAAGAAATTGCTGCTGTCGCACCAGCAGGGCAACGACTTCGGCAACGCATGGCTGAAGACCAACGAAGCCGGCTCCGGCGCGTACAAGCTCGTCAAGTGGTCGCCGAGCGACAGCATCTTGCTGCAGCGCTTCGACGGCTACCGGCTGCCGCTCGCGATGAAGCGCATCGTGCTGCGCCACGTGCCGGAGGCGGCAAGCCAGCGGCTGCTGCTGGAAAACGGCGACGTCGACGCGGCGCGCGACCTGAGCCCCGACGATCTCGCATCGGTCGTCAAATCCGGCAAGGCGAAGGTCGCGGCCTCGCCGCAGGCGACGCTGCTGTATCTCGGCCTGAACACGAAGAACCCGACGCTCGCGAAACCCGACGTGCAGGAAGCGCTGAAGTGGCTGGTCGACTACGCGGGAATCCAGGCCAACGTCGTGAAGACGACCTACAAGGTGCACCAGACGTTCCTGCCCGAAGGCTTCCTCGGCACGCTGAATTCGAATCCGTACAAGCTCGACGTCGCAAAGGCGAAGGCGCTGCTCGCGAAAGCCGGCGTGCCGAACGGCTTCTCGGTGACGATGGACGTGCGCAATGACTATCCGTACACCGAGATCGCGCAGGCCGTGCAGGCGAACTTCGCCCAGGCGGGTGTCAAGGTGCAGTTGATCCCTGGCGACAACAAGCAGACGCTCGCGAAATACCGCGCGCGTCAGCACGACATCTACATCGGCGAATGGTCGGCAGACTACATCGATCCGCACAGCAACGCGCAGGGCTTCGCATGGAATCCCGACAATTCCGACAAGTCCAGCTACAAGATGCTGGCCTGGCGCAACAGCTGGGACATTCCTCGACTGACGAAGGAAACCGACGCCGCGCTCGCCGAACCGACTGCCGCGCAGCGCGCGCAGCGCTACCAGGCGATGCAGAAGGAGATGCTCGCGCGCTCGCCGTTCGTAATCATGTTCGAGAAGGTCGCGCAGGTCGCGACGCGTCCCGGCGTGAGCGGGCTCGAAGTCGGGCCGATCAACGATCTCGTGTCGTACCGTAACCTGAAGAAGCAATAACGTTCCCCGCATGTCGACTCCCGCCTCCTCCCTCGAAACGCTGCGCACGCTGCCCGCGCGGAGCCCGGCCGTACGCTGGATGCTGCGCGTGCTGCGCTGGGCGCTCACGCTCGCCGTCACGTTCGCCGGGCTGCTCGCGCTGACGTTCGTGATCGGCCGCAAGGTGCCGATCGACCCCGTGCTCGCGATCCTCGGCGATCGCGCATCGGCCGAAGCGTATGCGGCCGAGCGCATCGCACTCGGCCTCGACAAGCCGCTCGTCACGCAGTTCCTGATCTACGCGCGCGACGTCCTCCACGGCAATCTCGGCATGTCGCTGCTGACGTCGAACCCCGTGCTCGACGACATCAGACGCGTGTTTCCGGCTACGCTCGAACTCGCGACGATCGCGACGCTGATCGGGATCGCGATCGGCGTGCCGCTCGGCGTCGCCGCGGCGGTAAAGCACAACCGGCCGATCGACCACATCGCCCGCTTCGTCGGCCTGATCGGCAATTCGGTGCCGGTGTTCTGGCTCGGGCTGATGGGGCTGCTGCTGTTCTATGCGCGACTGCATTGGGTCGGCGGCCCGGGCCGGCTCGATCCCGTCTACGACGGGATGGTCGATCCGCGTACGGGCAGCTTGCTGCTCGACGCGGCGCTTGCCGGCGAGTGGGACGTGTTCCGTAATGCGCTGTCGCACATTGCGCTGCCGGCCGCGATCCTCGGTTACTACTCGGTCGCGTACCTGAGCCGGATGACCCGCTCGTTCATGCTCGACCAGCTGAGCCAGGAATACATCGTCACTGCGCGCGCGAAGGGCCTGTCCGAGCGGCGGGTGATCTGGCGGCATGCGTTCGGCAACATCGCGGTGCCGCTGCTCACCGTGATCGCGCTCACGTACAGCAACCTGCTCGAAGGTTCGGTGCTGACCGAGATCGTGTTCGCATGGCCGGGGCTGGGCTCGTACCTGACCGGCGCACTCCTGAACGCCGACATGAATGCCGTGCTCGGCGCGACGCTCGTGATCGGCGTGATGTTCATCACCGTCAACCTGCTGACCGACGCGCTGTACCGCGTGTTCGATCCGCGTGCGCGCTGAGGGCCGCTTCGACATGACCGTTTCCATCCTGCATCTCGTTCCACCCATGCCTGAGGCCGCCCGACCATGAATGCCGAACGTCTCACACTGCGCGCGTGGCTGCTTTCCGATGCGCCCGCATCGCGCTCGCAAGCCGCGTTCGGCCTCGCATACCGCCGCTGGCGCCGTTTCGCGACCAATCCGCTGAACCTGTTCGGGCTTGCGATCCTGGCAGCGCTGATCGTCGTCGCGATCGTCGGCCCGCTAATCATGCCGCACGACCCGCTGCGCCAGGTGCTGTCCGACCGCCTGCTGCCGCCCGGTTCCGCATCGCACTGGCTCGGCACCGACCAGCTCGGCCGGGACATCCTGTCGCGGCTGATCGGCGGCTCGCGCCTCACGCTCGGCATCGCATTGCTCGTCGTCGTGATCGTCGTGCCGATCGGCCTGCTGATCGGTACGACCGCCGGCTATTGCGACGGCTTCGTCGACAGCGTGTTGATGCGCATCACCGATATTGCGCTCGCGTTCCCGAAGATCGTGCTCGCGCTCGCGTTCGCGGCCGCGCTCGGCCCCGGCGTGGTCAATGCGGTGGTCGCGATCTCGATCACCGCGTGGCCGGCCTATGCGCGGCTTGCTCGCGCCGAGACGATCCGCATCGCGCAGGCCGACTACATCCACGCGGCCCGGCTGCAAGGCGCATCGGGCCCGCGGATCCTGCTGCGCTACATCGTGCCGCTGTGCATGTCGTCGGTGATCGTGCGCGCGACGCTCGACATGGCCGGCATCATTCTCACCGTCGCGGGCCTCGGCTTCCTCGGGCTGGGCGCGCAGCCGCCAAGCCCGGAATGGGGCTTCATGGTCGCGTCCGGCCGCAACGTGCTGCTCGACGCATGGTGGGTCGCGACGCTGCCCGGCGCGGCGATCCTGCTCGTCAGCCTCGCGTTCAACCTGCTCGGCGACGGGCTGCGCGACGTCTTCGATCCGCGTCATGGAGCATGACATGTCATTGAATTCCTCCCACGCCGCCGCGCCGCTCTGCGAGATCGACGGCCTGAAGATCGGCTTTCGCGGGCACGACGGTGTCGTCACCAACGCGGTGCGCGACCTGTCGCTGACGCTCGCGCCCGGCGAACGGCTCGGCATCGTCGGCGAATCGGGCTCCGGCAAGTCGCTGACGGGCCGCGCGTTGCTCGGCCTGCTGCCCGAAGCCGCGCGCTGGACCGCCCGCACGATGCGCTTCGCGGGCCAGGACCTGCTCGCGATGTCCGCAGGCGAACGCCGGCGACTGTGCGGCAGCCAGATGGGGATGATCCTGCAGGACCCGAAGTATTCGCTGAATCCGGTGATGACCGTCGCAAAGCAGATGGGTGAAGCGTTCCGGCGGCACGAGCCGGGCTTGCGCGGCCGCGCGCTGCGCGAGCGGATCGTCGACGCGCTCGCGGCCGTGCAGATCCGCGATCCGGCGCGCGTCGCCGATGCGTATCCGCACGAGCTGTCGGGCGGCATGGGCCAGCGCGTGATGATCGCGATGATGGTGTCGACGGGCCCTCGCCTGCTGATCGCCGACGAGCCGACGTCCGCGCTCGACGTCGCGGTGTCGATGCAGGTGCTCGCGGTGCTCGACGCAATGATCGCGCGGCACGACACGGGACTGATGTTCATCAGCCACGACCTGCCGCTCGTGATGTCGTTCTGCGATCGCGTCGCGGTGATGTATGCGGGCCGCGTGGTCGAAATCTGCGCCGCACGCGACCTGCGCAACGCGACGCATCCCTACACGCGCGGGCTGCTCGCGGCGAACCCGCCGCTTGCGAACCCGCCCGACGAACTGCCGGTGCTGCGGCGCGATCCGGCGTGGCTCGACGCCGCTGCGCCCGCACCGGCGTCCCGCGTATCCCAGGAGGCCGCACGATGATCGACGTCGATCACGTCTCGATTCGTTTTCCGACCCGCACGGGTCATGTCGACGCCGTGCGCGACGCGAGCTTCGCGGTGCGCGACGGCGAGGTGTTCGGTCTCGTCGGCGAATCGGGCTCCGGCAAGTCGACGCTGCTGCGCGCGCTGACGGGCCTCGTGCCCATCGCGGGCGGCAGCCTGTCGATCGACGGCCGGCCCGCCGGCGGCACACCCGAGCGTGCGTTCCGGCGGCACGTGCAGATGGTGTTTCAGGATCCGTACGCGTCGCTGCATCCACGCTTCACCGTCGACCAGACGCTGCGCGAGCCGCTGTCGATCCATGCAATCGACGATGCCGACGCGCGCATCGCGCGCGCACTGTCCGAAGTCGGGCTTGGTCCATCGTTCCGCTTCCGTTATCCGCACCAGTTGTCGGGCGGCCAGCGCCAACGCGTCGCGATCGCGCGCGCGCTGATCGTCGAGCCGCGCGTGCTGCTGCTGGACGAGCCGACGTCCGCGCTCGATGTGTCGGTGCAGGCGGAAATCCTGAACCTGCTGCGCCGGCTGCATCGCGAACGCAACCTGACGATGATCCTCGTGAGCCACAACCTTGCGGTGATCGGCTTTCTGTGCCAGCGCGTCGCGGTGATGCAGCATGGCGAGATCGTCGAACAGCTTCGCATCGAGGACGTGCGTGCCGGACAGGTCGCGCGCGACTACACGCGCACGCTGCTGCGCGCGACCGAAGGCTATCGCCGGCTCGACCCGGTCGCCTGACACGTACACGACGCGCGGGCGTGCGATACTCGGCACGCTTGCACGCCGGTGTGTCGGGGTGCCGAGCAATGGAACCCTGGCGCGCTGCGCGGGTCCATGTCGTTTCGTCAACAACTCAACAGCAACAGGGAGGCATCCATGCTGCAATTCATCGAAACCCTGGTAGTCGGGCTCATCGTCGGCCTCCTCGCCCGTGCACTGAAGCCCGGCGACGACAAGATGGGCATCGTGATGACCGTCGTGCTCGGCGTCGTCGGCTCGCTGATCGCCGGCTACGTCGGCCGCGCCGCCGGCTGGTATGCACCGGGCCAGGGCGCCGGCTGGATCGCGTCGATCATCGGCGCGATCGTGCTGCTCGTGATCGTCGGCGCAGTACGCAAGCGCGCAAGCTGACCGCCGCATCGCGCGCCTCAATGCCGCACGGCCGCTCGTCATGCACGAGCGGCCGTTTTCTTTTGGCGAACCGGTTCGCGGGCGCGCCGATTCGTTGAGTCCTCAACGATTTACCGGCAAACGCGGCGTGCACTGACGCGCGCGGGACGCGCGTACACCACCGGCAATACCCTGACTTGTGCGCGCACAAATTTGAGATAAATTGATTTAACGAGTACGGCCTGATTTGCCAATGGCCGGTATTTCGGCTGTTTTCCTTAAGAGGTCCGATGAAATTGCCGTTTACGCATACAGCACCGCAGCGTTGACGGACTGCCATTCGAGCGGCCTCGCTGCGATGCGCTTCCTCTCTGGAGCCTGTCATGAAGCATCGCTCGTTTGCCGCGTCGTTTGCCCTGGCTGCCTCGCTTCTGGCCTCGTCTTCTTCGTTTGCCGCCGATGTGTCGGGCATCATCCACTTCACCGGCATGATCGTCGAGCCGCCGTGCTCGTTCACGCTCGACACGGCGGACGCCGCGCATCTGCGCGTGCGCCCCGACTGCCCGCGGCCGGCCAGCGGACAGGTCGCGTTCGTCGACGCGGCGAGCCTGCGCACGATCAAGACCACGACCTTTACGCAGGCTTCGCCCGCAATCGTTTTACCGGATCGCCCGGACAACACGGGCACGCGGATGATCGCCGTCGTGACCTACCGGTAACCCGCGTTGCGGCGGACGTTCGCGCATCAGTCGCGATGGCGCGCGATCCAGTCGCTGAACGCGCGGATCTTCTGCTGGCTGCCGACGGTTTCGGGATAGACGAAGAAATAGCGCGCGCCGGTCTCGAGCACGATGTCGAACGGCCGTTCGAGCCGCCGCGCGGCAACGTCGTCGTCGACGAGCGTCACGTCGCCGATCGCGACGCCGAAGCCCTGCATTGCCGCGTTCGTCGCGAGATCGAGCGTGTCGAAGGTCGGCCCGCGCTCCGCGTCCACCGCGCGTACGCCAGCGTGATCGAGCCACGCACGCCAGTCGCGATGGTCGCGCGTCGGGTGCAGCAGCGTATGGCGCGCGAGATCGCCGACCGCGTCGAGCGGCGCCGCGTGTCGTAGCTCGGGTGCGCAGACGGGGGTCAGCCGCTCGTCGAACAGCGGCAGCGCGACCACGCCCGGCCCCGGCGACGTCCCATAGACGACCGCCGCGTCGAACGGCTCGGTCGAGAAATCGACGACGTGCTGCCACGCGGTCGTGATCTGCACATGGAGATCGGGATGCTCGCCCTGAAAGCGCATGATGCGCGGCAGCATCCAGCGCATCACGCAAGTCGGCACCTTCAACGCGAGATCGGTGCGCTGCCGCGTGAGCTTCATCGAGATGTCCTCGATCCGCGCGAAGCTCTCGTCGACGACCGGCAGCAACTGCTCGCCCTCGGCGGTCAGCGTGAGGCCCTTCGCATGCCGCTTGAACAGCGGGAAACCGTAATGCGCTTCGAGCGTCTGGATTTGCCGGCTCACCGCGCCCTGCGTGAGGCACAGCTGCTCGGCCGCGCGCGTGAAGCTGCGGTGGCGGGCCACGGTCGAGAAAATCTGCAGCGCGTGCAGGGGCGGAAGTCGGCGCATGACGGAGCGGGTAAACGGAACATCGTGCGCCGTCGACGGCGCACGCTGACCGACACGATAAGCCAAACGCCGGCTTTGCGCGAGTTGTGCCGGCTCCTCAGGCGGTCGCGGTGAGCGCGCTCGTGACGATGCGCGCTGCCGACGCGACGACGTCCGCGCGGGCAGCCGCGTCGGCAGCCGGCTGCGTGAACGACACGGCCAGCACGATCGGCGCCCGCGACGGCGGCCACAGCACCGCGACGTCGGTCGTCGTGCCGTGGCCGCCGGAGCCTGCCTTGTCGGCGATGCGCCAGCCCGGCGGCACGGCGGCCGCGATCCCGGTCGCGCCGCGCGCGCCGCCCGTCATCCATTCGGTGAGTTGCGCGCGCTGCGGCTCGCGCAGCGTGTCGCCAAGCAGCAGCCGCTGCAGCGTGTCGACCATCGCGAGCGGGGTCGACGTATCGCGCTCGTCGCCGGGCGCGGCCCGGTTCAGTTCCGGTTCCCAGCGATCGAGCCGGAACGTGGTGTCGCCGCTCTCGTGCGCGAACGACGTGACGGCCTGCGGACCGCCGAGCACGCCCATCACCAGGTTGCCCGCGCCCTTGTCGCCCGCCTGCAGCATCGCCGCGCAAAGCTGCGCGATCGTCATCCCGGTGTCGACATGGCTTTCCGTCACGGGCGAGCCGGCCACGACTTCGTAGCGGCGATACAGGACGCGGCGCGGCAGCAGCGACGCATCGAGCGAGCCGCGTGCGAGGATCGCGGCGGCCGCGACGACGGCGTAGGCGCCGCACAACGGGAAGCGTTCGCGCGCATGATGCGCGATGCGGGTGCCGCTCGACGTATCGAGCGCGGCGACGCCGAGCCGGCCGTTCGATGCCTTTTCGAGCGCGGCGAGTTCGGCCTGCGCGACATGGGCGCGCCCCTGGTCCGCGACGGGTGCCGACGAGCATGCGGCGACGAACGGCGCGGCGACGGCAGCGAGCAACAGCGAACGGCGTGTCGGAGAATGTTCCATGGATGAATGGCGTTCTGTCGGAATCGGTGGGACGAAGCAACGCATCCACGATGCGCACGTTCACGCCGACGAACGGCTTGCGACGGCCTGCGCCGCGCATTCCCGGAGACACCGTCGGCCGCGCACGCAGCGGGACTCGCATGAACAGACCGTAGCGTAGCAGCGAGCGCGGCCGCGTTCCAGCCGCGCCGTATGCGTCAGCCCTGCGATGAAGGCAGGTACGGCATCGGATTGACGGGCTTGCCGTCGCGCCGCACCTCGAACAGCAGTGCGACCCGCGAGTTGTCGAGATCGCCCATCTCGGCAATCGCATCGCCCCGGCGCACGATGTCGCCGGTCTTCACGAGCAGCTTGCGGTTGTGCGCATACGCGGTCAGGAAATCCGCGTTGTGCTGGACGATGATCAGACTGCCGTAATCGTTCAGGCCGGTGCCCGCGTACATCACGCGACCGTCGGCCGCCGCGCGGACCGGGTCGCCGGGCCGGCCGGCGATCTGGATGCCGCGATTCTGGCCGGGCCGGAACCCGTCGACGATCTTGCCGCGCGCGGGCCAGGTGAGCGATACCGCGCTCGCATGCCGCTTCGTTTCCTGCACGACCTGCCGGTCGCTCGCCGTCGGCGCGCTCGCTTGCGCGCCGCCCGCCGCATTGCCCACGGCGGCCGGTGCGGCTACCTGCGTGTTGCCGCTCGCACCTGCCGCCTGCAGCGGCTGCGGCCGAACGATGCGCAGCACCTGCCCCATGCGGAGCCGGCCGCGCGCGCCCAGTTTGTTCCACGTGCGCAGATCGGCGACGCTGCAGCCGTTCGCGGACGCGATGCCCGACAACGTATCGCCGCGCTTCACCACGTATTTCTGCGCGACGAGTATGGGGGCCGGCTGCGGTACCGCGGTCGTGCCCGACGGCGCGGCGGCAGGCTGGACGGCCGGCGATCCCGCGAGCGTGTCGCTCGGCGGAGCGGACTCCGTGCTTGCACAACCGGCCATGACGAGCACGGCGGCCAGGCCGGACAGCCAGGCCGCATGGCGGTAAATCTCGCGCTGTTTCATGGACGATCGACTCCGGTTTGACAATCTTTCAAGCATCTCAAAAACGGGACGGCCGCCGTGTAACCGGATGCAAACATTGATGACAAACGATCACGAACGGGGCGCCGGCGGACACTTGCTACCGGTAATACGGTCGAATCCGGAAAAACTTGACGGTTTGCGGCGCGCATCGCGCAAATAATTCCGGTGCGGGCCAATATTTCGAACGGCTTTCAATGTGCGGGCGCGGTCGCGCTCACCGCAGCCAGTCGGCGAGTTCGGCGCACGCCCACGCGATGCCGATGCACAGGAACAACACGTGCAGCGCGATCTTGAACGACACGCCCCATGACGAATCGATACGCATGACAGTCTCCCCCGTCCCAAATGCAGGCATCTTCCGGCATCGATCGCGCCCCGAAAATGCGGAACCGGCGAACGGCGTCTCAGGCTGCGCCTGAGACCTGCGCGGCCGTTCCTGCTAACGTATCGGCCATACCAGTTTCCGCGTCCATGCGCCCGCCATGCGCTTCGATTTGACCGATTTGCGGCTCTTCCTGAACATTTGCGAGGCCGGCACGATTACCGGCGGCGCCGAGCGCACCCACATCACGTTGCAGGCCGCGAGCGAGCGCATCCGCGGGATGGAGGACGAACTCGGCGTGCCGCTGCTGCACCGGACGAAGTCGGGCGCGCAGGTGACCGACGCCGGCCGCGCGCTCGAGCACCACGCACGTACGGTGCTGCAGCAGATCGACCACATGCGCGGCGAGCTCCAGCAGTACGGCCAGGGGCTGCGCGGGCATATCCGGCTGCTGTGCAATACGGCATCGCTGAGCGAGTATCTGCCCGATGCGCTCGCCGCGTATTTGCCGCATCACCCGAATCTGTCGATCAGCGTCGAGGAGCGTTCGAGCCAGGAGATCGTGCATGCGATCCGCAACAAGACGGCGGAGGTCGGCATCGTTGCCGATTCGGTCGGGCTTGCCGGGCTCGAACAGAAGCCGTTTCGCGAGGACTGGCTGATCGCGGTCGTGCCGGCCGCGCACGCGCTCGCCGCGCGCGACAAGGTCGCATTCGACGAAATCGTCGACGCGGAGTTCATCGGCCTCACCGACGGCAGCGCGCTGCAGGTTCATCTCGCCGATCAGGCGCGCGCGCTCGGCAAGCGGATCCGCTACCGTGTGCAGCTGAAGAGCTTCGACGCGATCTGCCGCGTGATCGAAAGCGGTGTGGGGATCGGCATCGTGTCGCGCCATGCGGCAGAGCGCGCGATGCAGACGATGAATGTACGGCTCGTCGAACTGTCCGATGCGTGGAGCCACCGCAGGCTGACGCTGTGTGCGCGCTCGTTCGACGCGCTGCCGAAGTACACGCAGGCGTTCGTGGCGTACCTGTCGGGCGGCACGCCGCCGCGCTGAACAACGCATATCGTCCGGAACGACCGGGCACGAACCGAGGAGGCACCGCAGTCATGACCGAATCCGACCTCGCGATCCGCTACCGCGCATACATCGACTGTCTGAACCGGCAGGATTGGGCGTCGCTCGGCGAGTACGTCGCCGACAACGTGATCCACAACGACCGCCCGCTCGGCCTTGCCGGCTATCGCGCGATGCTGGAACAGGATTTCCGCGACATTCCGGATCTCCGCTTCGAGATCCGTCTGCTGGTGTGCGAGCCGCCGCGTGTCGCATGCCGTCTTCGCTTTGCGTGTTCGCCGAAGGGCACGTTCATGGGGCTCGACGTCGAAGGCCGCCGGGTCACGTTCGCCGAGAACGTGTTCTATGAATTTCACGACGGCAAGATCCGGCAAGTCTGGTCGGTGATCGACAAGGCGGCGATCGAGAAGCAGCTGTAGCGTCGTCGAAACGGCGCGTTATGGCACGCGGCGGCCGGCCGCGCAATGCGCCGCGATTCATAGGGATAACGTTTTCTCTTGACCGGCATCCTGAAATTGCTTCGGTGCCGTCCACTCGTGCATCGCTTCGAGCCGTCCTCTCGAACGGCCAACAGACTAAAATAGGCCGGCATTTCGCAATAATCTTCGTTACGCCTCCACGCTCCTCCGTCACCGCATTCGGGTTTCCACCGCCGCATCGGATGTGAAAGTTCATTGACATCGCGCCGACCGCTGCTTAAATTAAGAAAACGTTTTCCAATGCATGAGCACGGCGCCCGTCATGGCCGCGCAGGGGAACGTTCGCTCGCTCGATTCGTGATTCAGGTCGTCCGTCCTCAAGCATCGGCAAGGCGGAAACCTGTTACGGGCACCGCGCGGCCTCGGCCAAACCAGCCCGTCCTTCACCATTATTCGAAACTGGAGACACCATGCATCCGCGCAGCAGATTCGCGCTCGGCGCCGCGCTCAGCGCTCTTTCGGTCCTGTTCGTCAGCGCCTGCGGCGGCAACGACGTGACCGACACGCCGTCAACGCTCCCCTCGTCATCGCCCGCACTTGCGTCGAATTCGCTGCAGGCGCTGGTCTACGGCGCACCCGACACCAGCGTGCCGGCCGGCGCGAGCATTCCGGTCACGATGATGGGCCAGATGCGCGCGCTGTTCGACCTGATCCGGAAATCGCCCGACTTCACGCAGGTCGTGATGGACCTCGGCGACGGCACGCCCGTCCACGTGCTCGATACGAACACCGGCGACAAATTCCTGCCCGGCAAGCTCGCGCTCGGCCTGTCGTACATCCTGATCGACATGAAGTCGAAGAACGACCCGCAATACGCGAGTTACCTTGCGACATACCAGACGATCACGACCGCGATGATGGCGCAGTCCGGCACCAACTATGCGTATGCGAACACGTCGTGGGGCGAGTACTACTACCTCGTCGCGTTGAACAACCTCAAGGCGCACGGGATGCTGAACGAAGTGTTCAGCGATGCGATGCTCGCGACGCTACAGCAGCGGCTCACCTTCTGCGACATGTTCGGCCCCGATGCGAGTGGCAAGACCAATACGTGCCCGGCCGCCGGCACGCCGATCGATATCGCGTCGCTCAACACCGCGCAGAACTACTATGCGGTGTCCTATGGAATCGCCGGGCTGCGCCAAAAGCTCGGCTGGAGCAATCCGTCGTTCGCCTCCAAGACCGATCCGGCGGTCGCGACGATGGGCGCACGCGACGCGCTGCTGTACACGCTGACGAACCACATCCGCAACGACTCGTCCGGCGGATTCTCCGACGAAGCATCGAACACGCACACGACCTACTACGACCAGGCGCGCTTCGACCGCTACAGTACGCTGCTGATCGGCGAGGTGGTCGAGCGTACGTTCGAGATGGGCAACGAAGCGAATCTCACGCCGGAGCTGAAGGGCTATCTTCGCAAGTCGGTCGACTTGATCCTGCCGCAGCTGAACACGGACGGCCAGGGCTTCAACTACGGCCGGTCGATCGGCCCGTACGGCGATTCCGCGTTCATGGAAGTGCTGACGGCCGCGGCCAATGCCGGCGTGCTGACCGAGCGGGAGAAGCAGGTTGCGTATGCGTTCATCTACCAGGCCGCGCGCCGGTTCGACACGTACTGGTATGACCCGTCGCTGCCGACGCCGTCCGTGAACATGTGGGTCAAGGGCCGCGGCACCGACACGTATCGCGGCAAGCCCCGTGTGATGGGCGAAAACTTCAGCCTGCTGCACCAGTACCTGTACGTGAACGCGTGGTGGAACAAGCTCGGCTTCGGCGGAAAAGCGCCGATGCCCGACGCGGACTACCGCGCGTGGCTCGACGCACTGCCGCGCTACACGCTCACCTGGTACAACCAGCCGGGCGACGCCGCGCATCCGTACAGCGCCGCGCTGCTCACGGTGCGCGACGGCCGGCGCGTGATCAACCTGAACCTGAGCCAGGCGCCGGACTACAACTCGTACACGCCGTATTACCCGGTCCCGTTCTCCGACAAGCTGATCTACGGCACGACCGACCTCGGCTATGCGCTGCTGCTGCCGCAGGTGACCTACAACGCGAAGACCTACATTCCCGTCACGTACTACAAGAACCTGAACGTGCAGCAAAGCAACGGCCAGGTGATCGTGTCGTTCGATACGACAAAGTTCCGGCTCGCGTCGAAGAATGCCGCGTACACGACGGATCTCGACCTTCAGGTACACACGGTGCTGACGTTCGCGCACGGCACGATTTCGCGCAGCGATACGTTGAGTTCGGGCACGCTCGCCGGCAATCTCGCGGTCGAGACGGACTTCACGTCGTTCGCGGATTTCGCGTCGACGCAGGTCAATGGCGACGGCGTGTCGGTGACGTACGCGAACGGCGCCGCGACGGGCTATGCGGCATCCGGCTTCGACAACTGCGCGCTGTCCGCCTTCGACACGGCAAACGGCACGACAAATCCGCTGTCGACGACACCGATCGGGCAGCTGCATTCGGACTTCGCGTGCACGACGAAGCCGTTCGCGCTCGGCGCGGGCGCGACCCGCACGGTCGGCTGGACGCTGAAGTACGCAGACCCCGCGTAAGCGGCGTGAGCGGCGTGAGCGCCGTAAGCGCCGTGAGCATGGTAATCGCGGTCCCGTGGACGGTTCCCGAAGCCGGTTGCCGAAACCGGCTTCGGGATCATTCAGCCCCACCCGCGTTCACTTCCAACCCGATCCCGAGCGTCAATGAACCATTTCGCGGCGTGCATCAGCCGGGGTGGACGCGCGCCAGCCTTCACCGCTCACGCACGCGGCGCCGGCCCCCGTTCCTGCTCGCTGTCGAGGTGAGCCATCTGCGCTGCCGGATAACGTTCGCCTGCGGCCGCCCCGGCGGGAACCGCCGTTTCGATGCGAGCCAGATCATTGACCGTTAGTTGCAACTTGGACGCCGACAACGCGTCCTGGAGCTGGGTGCGCTTGCGCGCGCCGATCAGCGGCACGATGTCGTCGCCGCGCGACAGCGCCCACGCGATCGCGATCTGCGCGGGATTGCTGCCTTTGTCGTCCGCGATCGCGCGCAGCGCATCGACCAGCGCGAGGTTGTGCACGAGGTTCTCGCCCTGGAAACGCGGGCTGGCCGCACGGAAATCGCGTGCGCCCTGTCGCGCCGCGCTCCAGCCGCCGCCGAGCAGCCCCCGCGACAGCACGCCGTACGCGGTCACGCCGATCTCCAGTTCGCGGCACGCGGGCAGAATATCCGCCTCGATCCCGCGCGACAGCAGCGAGTATTCGATCTGCAGATCGGCGATCGGCGCGACGGCGGCCGCGCGGCGAATCGTGTCGGCGCCCACTTCCGACAGCCCGATGTGCCGCACGTAGCCGGCCTTCACGAGATCTGCGATCGCGCCGACCGTGTCCTCGATCGGCACGGCCGGATCGACCCGGGCCGGCCGGTAGATGTCGATATGGTCGGCGCCGAGCCGCTTCAGCGAATACGCGACGAAGTTCCGGATTGCCTGCGGCCGCGCGTCGTAGCCGACGAACGCGCCGGCAGGATCGCGCAGCGCGCCGAACTTCACGCTGATCAGCACCTGGTCGCGCGTACGGCCGCGCAGCGCGTCGCGGATCAGCATCTCGTTGTCGCCCATTCCGTAGAAGTCGCCCGTATCGAGCAGCGTGATCCCGCTGTCGAGCGCCGCGTGCAGCGTCGCGATGCTTTCGTCCCGATCCGCCGGCCCGTACAGATCCGACATCCCCATGCAGCCGAGCCCGATCGCCGAAACCTGCGGGCCCGTGCGGCCCAGTTGACGCTTGTCCATGATGTCCGTGTCCTTGGGGTGGTAACTGAATGAACCGGATTCTGGACGCATCGTGGCGCGCAATAAACGCGAAACCCTCAACCAATTCATTCGACGCTGATTAACAATGGAGCCTGTTCCAATCCGCCACGCTCCCGCCCCCGCATGGACCATCTGCATGCAATGCGCATCTTCGCGCGCGTCGCCCATCTCGGCAGCTTCACGAAAGCGGCCGAGCAACTGCAATTGCCGCGTCCGACGGTCAGCAACGCCGTCCAGTATCTGGAAAAGCACCTGAAGGTGCGCCTGCTGCAACGGACCACGCGGCGCGTTGCGCTGACCGCCGAAGGCGCGACCTACTACGAACGCTGCACGCGGCTGCTGGCCGATCTCGACGATGCCGAGACGCTGTTCGACGACGCGGGCGCATCGCCGCGCGGCGTGATTCGCGTCGATCTGCCCGAGCGCTTCGCGCTGAACCAGGTGATTCCGGCGCTGCCGGATTTCCACGCGCGCTATCCCGACCTGCGCGTCATGCTCGGCACGACGGACCGCTTCGTCGATCTCGTCGCCGACGGCATCGACTGCGCGGTGCGAGTCGGCGTGCTGTCCGACACGTCGCTGGTCGCGCGCCGCATCGGCGAGCTCGCGCAGATCAACTGCGCGTCGCCCGAGTATCTCGCGCGGCACGGCACGCCCCGCTCGCCGGACGATCTGCCGGACCACGTCGCCATCGGCTATTTCTCGAGCCGCACGGGCCGCGAACTGGAGTGGGAATATACGGACATGGATACGGGCGCGCTGCAGACGGTGAAGATGCGCAGTGTCGTCGCGGTCAACAGTTCGCAGGCGTATCTCGCGTGCTGTGTCGCGGGCCTCGGGCTGATCCAGGCGCCGCGCGAAGGACTCGCGCCGCTGCTCGACGGCGGCTCGCTGGTCGAGGTGCTCCCGGAATGGCAGGCGCCGCCGTTGCCGGTATCGGTCGTGTTTCCGCACGGCCGGCATCTGGCGCCGCGCGTGCGGATTTTCGTCGACTGGCTTGCGGACACGCTCGGCGATCCGGGCCGGGCGGGATGACGGCCGCCGGCGCCGCGCGATCCGTCGCGCCGCGCCGGCTGGTCAAAACATCAGAACTTGTGGCGAATTGCGGCGCGCACCGCGAACTGATTCGACGATGACGACGGGCCGTCCGTGCCGACCACGTAGCCGCCGTCGGCCGCGGTGCCCGTCTTGTCGCCGCCGACCTTCTGCCATGCGCCCTGCAGATAGACGTCGGTCCGCTTCGACAGGCTGTAGTCGGCCATCAGCCCGACCGTGTGGTACTTGGGCTTGAACGACCCGGCCGCGGCGTCGAACTTGCCGTCCGTGTACACGTACTGCGCACCCAGGTAAAAATCGGGCGTGAGCTGATACTTGCCGTTGATCTCGAAGTTCTGGAACTTGGTCGCGCTCAGCCCGAGGCCCGAGAACGTCGACGCCGGCAGATAAACGGTCGACACCGGGTTCTTCACGTCGGTCTTCGTATAGACGAACCCGACCGTCGCCGGGCCGAACGTGTAGTTGATCCCGCCGCCGAAGATGCGCAGCCGGTCGGCGACGAAATTCGCGTCGTCGGCCGCGATCGCGCCCGCGTTGCCGACGCCCGGACTGTTCGCCTGCAGGTACGCCGCGGCGACCTGCAGCCCGGCGAGCGAATATTGCGCGCCCATGCTGTACTGCCGATTGGCCGAGAAGCCGGTGCTGTTGCTGAAGCTGTAGGTGCCGCCGAACGACAGCCCGTTCCAGTCGGCGCTCGCGTACTTGACCGTATTGTTGACGCGGAACGAGTTGTCCGTGTTGTCGTTGTCGAACGGATGCGAGAACAGCGTGCCGCCCCAGTTGCCGTTCGCGGTCAGCGGCGCAAGGTAATCGACGACGGCGTCGTACTGGCGGCCGAAGCTCAGCGTACCGAAGCGCGACGCGCTCAGCCCGACGAATGCCTGGCGGCCGAACATGCGGCCGCCCTGGTTGAGCCGGCCGTTGTTCACGTCGAAGCCGTTTTCCAGCGTAAAGACGGCCTTCAGCCCGCCGCCGAGATCCTCGCTGCCCTTCAGGCCCCAACGGCTGCCCTGCGCATAGCCGCTTGCGAGCTGGTAGTCGGTTTTTCCGACCCCATTTACGTTCACGTTGTTCGTGTAGTTGAAGCCTTCGTCGATCAAGCCGTACAGCGTGACGCTATCCTGCGCGAACGCCGGCGCGGCGAAGGCGGCCAGCGCGGCGGCAAAAATGACGTGCTGCTTCATGACGAATCTCCGGAGCCGGGGGCCGGGCATGTCATTCGCCCGGCGATCGTTGGTCTGTTTATGTCGGTGGCCCGCAGGGCGGACAACGCGGTGTGCGGCCGCGAGGACAAAATGGTGTCACGTCGCAAATCGCTCGTCCATCGGCACGTGGGCGAGCCGTGCAAAGCATTGCGCCGCTCCAACTGGGGGCCGCATCGCCGTCCGGGCAGCCTTGCCGGACGCGGGCTCCCGGCTAGCCATCCGCGTAAACCCCGGGTAGCGTCGCATCGGTGGCACAATGCGCATCCGTTCGTCATTTTTTCACGAAGTCATGCTTCACCCCGACTCACCCGCGGCACGTGCCGGCCGCGCCCGCGACACGCGCAGGGAGGCGGCCCGATGACCGCCGCAGCCCGGGCCGGCCGCTACGCCGAGCTCGATTTCTTCCGCGGCCTGGTGCTGCTCGTGATCGTCGTCGACCATATCGGCGGCAGCATCCTGTCGCGCGTCACGCTGCATGCGTACGCGCTGTGCGACGCGGCCGAAGTGTTCGTGTTCCTCGGCGGTTTCGCGACCGCCATCGCGTACAACTCGCTCGCCGAACGCCACGACGAGGCCGCCGCGCGCCAGCGCTTTATCCGGCGCGCGTTCGAGATCTACCGTGCGTTTCTCGTGACGGCCGGCCTGATGCTGCTGATCACCGCCGTGCTGAACGCGTTCGCGATCGACGGCCCGAACATGCCGACCAACGATCTCGACGGCCTGCTGCACAAGCCGCTCGCCGCGCTGCGCGACATCCTGCTGTTCCGCCGCCAGCCGTATCTCGCGTCGGTGCTGCCGATGTATGCGTTCTTCGCGCTGCTCGTGCCGCTCGCGCTGCCGCTCGCGCGCACGCAGCCGTGGCTGATGCTCGCGTTCAGTGCGTCGCTGTGGTACGCGGCGCCGCACGCCGCGCGCTTCCTGCCGACCGTCGAAGGCGCGCCGTGGGACTTCAATCCGTTCGCGTGGCAGTTCCTGTTCGTGCTCGGCGTGATCGCGCGCTGCCAGCCCGTCTACCAGACGCTCGCGCCGAAGCCGCAAGGCTGGCTGCTGACGGCCGCGGCGCTCGCGATCGTCGCGGCCGGCGCGTATTACCGGCTGCGCGTCGAGCCGTTCCCCACCGATCCGTCGATCAAGCAGAATCTCGGCGCGCTGCGGCTCGCGAACTTCCTCGCGATCGCGTGGCTCGCGGCCAAGCTCGTACACCTCGGATGGATGAAGAAGGTCGCGCATGCGATGCCATGGATCGGTACGATCGGACGCCAGGGACTGCTCTGCTTCGTCGCCGGCACAGGCATCTCGCTCGCGGTGGACTCGCTGCTTTACCAGGCGACCGAAGGCTACCTGGACGTGCCGCTCGGCCTGACCGCCGACGTCGTCGCGATGGGGCTGCTGTATCTCGTCGCGAAGCTCTACGCGCCGCTGGTGTCGCGGCTGCCGTTCCCGTTCCGCGCGCGGCGATGATGCGCCGCGCGGTCATGCGCCGCTGCTACGATAGCGGCCGCCACCCCTGAAACGCTTCGCCATGCGCCGACTCGCCCTTCCGTTCGCCGCCGCGCTGCTCGCCGGCTTCCTCGCCACCGCCCATGCCGCGCCGGGCGGGTCCGCGCTGTCGCCGGCCGGCTCCGCCCCCGCAGCCGCGATCGCGCCGCCCGCAACGGCCGCGCCTGCCGCGCAGGAGCCGTCGGTCAATCCGGGCAGCAGCATCGTGCTGCGTTCGTTCCGGTCGGCATCGCTGAAGCGCGACTGGTCATACACGGTGTATCTGCCGCCCGGCTACAACCCGGAGGGCGCGCGCTATCCGGTGCTGTACCTGCTGCACGGCAACGCCGGCAACGCGAACGACTGGATCACGCAGGGCCGGCTGCAGGCAACCGCCGACACGCTGATCGAGCGCCACGAGATTCCGCCCGTCGTGATCGTGATGCCGCAAGGCGGCACCGACTGGTACGTCGATCGCAAGGAGAAGATGCAGAGCGCGTTCGTGAACGACCTGCTGCCGGAAGTCGAAGCGCATTTCGCGGTGTCGAACCAGCGCGCGGGGCGCGCGATCGGCGGCGTATCGATGGGCGGCTTCGGCGCGCTGCGCTTCTCGCTGCTCGAGCCTGGCCTGTTCTGCGGCGCGATGCTGCTGAGCCCCGCGATCTATGCGAACGAGCCGCCGCTCAATTCCGCGGCGCGCTACGTCGGTGTGTTCGGCGACCGGCAGTTCGACCCGCGCGTATGGCACGAGCTCAATTACCCGGCGCTGATGCGTGGCTATTTCGCACGCACGTGGCGCGTGCCGATGTTCATCGCGGCCGGCGACGACGATCTGACGATCCAGGCCGAATCGAGCCTGCTGTATACGCAACTGCGCCGTGCGCAGAATCCGGCAGAACTGCGAATCGTCGATGGCGGCCATACGTGGGACGTGTGGCGGGGCTTGCTCGGGTACGGGTTGAAATACACGCTGGAGTGCGTGAAGTAACCCACCTGCGTAGGGCTGCCGGCAGCCGCGCGCCGGCTGCCTGACGATTCGCGCTCGATCAATCCGCCGTTCCCGGCGCGACGCATACGTCGGCGCCCGCACCGGAAACGCGCGCGATTCGATTCAATTCCACGCATGGCGCGCCGGACGCACGCCGTTCAGATAGTAGTTGCCGACGAGGTGATACTTCCACCGCACCGGATCGTGCAGCGTGTGCGTGCGCGCATTGCGCCAGTGCCGGTCGAGATTGTGTTCGGCGAGCGTCGATTGCGTGCCGGCCAGTTCGAACAGCTTCTCGCCGGCCAACAGCGCGATCTCGGTCGTCAGCACCTTCGCCTCGCCGACTGCCACCGATGCGTGCGCGACATCGTCGTCGGTCACCGCGCCGCGCGCACCGATCTCGTCGAGCGTGCGCGCCGCACGTTCGAGCAGCGCTTCGGCCGCATGCAGCTGGATATGCAGCCGGCCGATCTCGCGGACGATCAACGGATCGTCGGTCGCCCGCGCCACGCCGCTGTCGACCCACGGCCGCGTCCGGGTGCGCACGAACGCCTCCGTGTCGGCGATGGCCGCCTTTGCGATGCCCGCGTCGATCGCCGCCTGGATGATCTGCGACAGCGGACCGTTGAGCGTCGGCTCGTCCGACACGCGCTGCGCATGCAACACATGCGACGCCGGCACGCGCACACCGTCGAGCACGACCGTGCCGCTGGCGGTCGTGCGCTGTCCGAAGCCCGACCAATCGTCGATCACGCTGAGTCCCGGCGTCGGCTGCGGGACATACGCGAGCCATGCCTGCTGCGCATCGTCGAGGCCGAGCACCGGCACGTAGTGCGCGAACAGCGCCCCGGTCGAATAGAACTTCGTGCCGTCGACGACGTAATCGTCGCCATCGCGCCGCACGCGCGTCTTCAGGTCGAGCACGTGCTTCGTGCCCTTCTCCGAGAAACCGTTGCCGAAGCGCTTGCCGCTCAAGACCTCCGCGAAGAAATGGCGTTTTTGCGCGTCGGTGCCGATCAGCGCGATCACGTCGACGAGCCCGAAGTGGTTCTGCGGCAACTGGCCGAGCGACGCATCGGCCGCCGCGACGATCTTGATCACCTCGACGAGCGTCAGGTTCGATACGCCCGCGCCGCCGTAGGCCTTCGGCACCGTGATCGCCCACAGCCCCGATTGCGAGAACCACTCGATCTCGTCGCGCGGCAAGCGACGCGCGCGATCGCGCTCGGACGCGCCCTCCGCGAGCCGCTGCGCGAGCGCATGCGCGGCCGCGATCGCCTGGGCGTCGTCGGTAATCACGCGGGCCGCCCGCGGCCTCGCATCGGCCGGCCGATCTTGAATCGTCGCACTCGTATCTGACATCGGGCTCTCCTGTCGAATGACGAAAGCATTCAATCTAGCAGCGCGCGGCGGGCCGGCAAACCGAGCGATTCTCGTAACGATATTCCTTCGGATAGCAAACGACTTGACACGGCAAGCCGCTCGACGCTGCACTCGCGCAGCGCAACCGATGCACGAGCGTCGCCGCTTCTGCTCGCCCGTTTCCGTAATGCGCAGCGACGATAACGATCTGCGAATCCGTTATTGGAACGCATCGGTCGCGCTTCCTATACTGGTCTCCCGGTGCAAATGCCCCCTTCGAGGACCATCGCATGACTTCGTCGCACGCAGATCACGCTCTCTCCACCGGTACCGACTACGACGCGCTCGCGAGCCGGTTTCGCCCGCTGTTCGACCGGATCGCCGCCGGCACCGCGGAACGCGAACACCGCCGCGAACTGCCGCACGAAGCGATCGGCTGGCTGAAGGCCGCCGGCTTCGGCGCGGTCCGGCTGCCGGTTCGCGACGGCGGTGCGGGCGCATCGCTGCCGCAGCTGTTCCGGCTGCTCACCGAGCTCGCGACGGCCGATTCCAATCTGCCGCAGGCGTTGCGCGGCCACTTCGCGTTCGTCGAGGACTGGCTCAACGCACCGCCCGGGCCGCAGCGCACGACGTGGCTCGACCGCTTCGCGAGCGGCCAGCTCGTCGGCAATGCGTGGTCGGAAGCCGGCGACGTCCCGCTCGGCCAGACCATCACCAAGGTATCGGAAAAGAACGGCCGGCTCGTGCTGAACGGCCGGAAGTTCTACAGCACGGGCAGCCTGTTCGCGGACTGGATCGACGTGTTCGCGCAGCGCGAACGCGACGGCAGCGACGTGATCGTCGCGGTCGCAACCGCACAGCCCGGCGTGATACTCGAAGACGACTGGGACGGCTTCGGGCAGCGCACGACCGGCAGCGGCACGACGCGCTTCGAGGATGCAGCGGTCGACACGGATAACGTGATCGACTTCGCACGCCGCTTCAAGTATCAGACCGCGTTCTACCAGCTATTCCACGTCGCGACGCTGGCCGGCATCGGCCATGCGATCGTGCGCGATGCGGGCGAACTGGTACGCAACCGCACGCGCGTGTACAGCCACGGCAACGCCGCGCGCGCGGGCGACGATGCGCAGCTTCAGCAGGTGATCGGCGAGATCGCATCGTGGGCGTACGCAGCCGATGCGCTCGCGCTGCGTGCCGCGCAGCCGCTGCAGCAGGCTTATCTCGCGCGCTTCGGCAACGACGACGAAGCCGAACGCGCGGCGAACGTCGCCGCCGAAATCGAGTCCGCACAGAGCCAGCTCGTCGTGTCGGAACTCGTGCTGCGCGCGGCGACGCGCCTGTTCGATGCGCTCGGCGCGTCCGCGACGCGCAGCACCACCGCGCTCGATCGTCACTGGCGCAACGCGCGCACGGTGTCGTCGCACAATCCGCTCGTCTATAAGGCGCGGATCGTCGGCGACTGGGTCATCAACGGACGCACACCGCCATTCGTGTGGCGCGTCGGCAATGGCACCGCTGCCGATTCCGACGCCACGGCGACGGAGGCTGCGCGATGAGCAAGACCATTCGCTTCAACGCGTTCGAGATGAACTGCGTCGGCCACCAGTCGCCCGGCCTGTGGGCGCATCCGCGCGACCGTTCGTGGCAGTACAAGGATCTCGATTACTGGACCGACCTCGCGCGCGTGCTCGAGCGCGGAATCTTCGACGCGATCTTCATCGCGGACGTGATCGGCTACTACGACGTGTACAAGGGCAGCAACTATCACGCGCTGCACCAGGCCGCGCAGATCCCGGTCAACGATCCGCTGCAGCTCGCCGCGCCGATCGCGATGGCGACCGAGCATCTCGGGATCGGCATCACCGCGTCGACGACGTTCGAGCATCCGTACACGTTCGCGCGCCGGCTGTCGACCGCCGACCATCACACGAAGGGCCGGCTCGCATGGAATATCGTCACGTCATATCTGGAAAGCGGCGCGAAGAATGTCGGCGACCGCGGCTTGCGCACGCACGACGACCGCTACGCGGTGGCGGCCGAATACGTCGAGGTGCTGTACAAGCTGTTCGAGGGCAGCTGGGAAGACGGCGCGGTCGTGCGCGATCGCGACGGCCGCGTGTTCACGCATCCGGAGAAAGTGCACGAGATCGGCCACAACGGGCGCTTCTTCGACGTGCCCGGCTATCACCTGTGCGAGCCGTCGCCGCAGCGCACGCCGGTGCTGTTCCAGGCCGGCGCATCCGGGCCCGGCAAGGCGTTCGCCGCGCAGCACGCCGAATGCGTGTTCGTCGCCGCGCCGACGCGGGCGCAGCTCGCACGCTACGTCGCCGACGTGCGCGCGCAGGCGGTCGCCGCAGGCCGCGACCCGCACGACGTGCTGATCTACAACCTCGTCACGGTGATCGTCGACGAAACCGACGAGAAAGCGCACGCGAAGTTCGACGAGTACCGCCGCTACGTGTCGTACGACGGGTCGCTCGTTTTCATGTCCGGCTGGACCGGCATCGATTTCGGCCAGTACGCGCCGACCGACCCCGTCAGGCGCGTCGAGACGAATGCGATCGTGTCGGCTGTCGAGCATCTGGCCGGCGGCGATACCGCGTGGACGATCGAGGAACTGGCCGCATGGGGCGGCATCGGCGGGATGGGGCCGGTGTTCGTCGGCTCCGCGCAGACCGTCGCGGACATCCTGCAGGAATGGGTCGCCGCGACCGACGTCGACGGCTTCAATCTCGCGTATGCCGTTGCGCACGAAACCTTCGAGGACATCGTGCGCTACCTCGTGCCGGAGTTGCAGCGGCGCGGCGTGTATCCGACCGAATACGCGCCCGGCACGCTGCGCGAGAAGCTGTTCGGCGGCTCGGCGAAGTTGCCGGACACGCATCCTGCCGCACGGTTTCGCGACATCGAGCAGGTCAAGCGCGACGCGCAACGGGTGGCCGACTACGCGTGACGGCGATGCGGGTGGCCGGCTTGCGTGCTGGCCGGCGGGCTGCCGCGCAGGCAAGCGCAGGCGCCGCGCGCGTCATCCGGCACGACACGCGAAGCGCGTCGGCCGCACGCGCGCGATGCACGTCGCCGCAGGCGGCACCCGGGCGGCATTCGGGCCGCACGATCGACCTGTCGGCGGTGAACGAACGCGCGACGATGGCGAATTTCATTCAGACGGCGACCGATGGCTGCGCCCGTCAACCGCTCAAAGCCACGTGCCGCCCTGCCGCTCGTTCGGTTCATCGGCGAGCGCGTCGAAATCGTGAATCCAGTCCAGGTGACGCAGCACGCTGTCGCGTTCGGCAAGCCGCGCATTGCGCGCCTGCGCGTCCGGCCCATCGGGCAGATGCAACACGTCGGCCGCCGAGATCGACGCGTACTGCACCTTGCGCGTGCGGCCGCGCCGCAGCCGCTCGTACGCTTTCTGCGCTTCGTGCCAGTTGCCCGGCCCGGCCTTCGCCAGTTGCGCGGCCAGCACCATCGCATCCTCGATCGACTGGTTCGCGCCCTGCCCGTGATGCGGCACCAGCGCATGCGCGGCATCGCCGATCAGCGTCACGCGCCCGCGGCTCCAGCAACCGAGCGGCGGCCGGTGGAACAGCCCCCAGCGCTGGCTGATCGGCACCGCAGTGATCATCTGCACGACGGCCGGATGCCAGTCCCCGAACAGCCGCAGTTGTTCGCCTTCCCGCGCCGGCATCACCCAGTCGCGCGACGGCCACGGCGACGGATGGCGTTCGACCAGCAGGAAGTTCTGGTCGCCGTCGTCGCCGATCGGATAGTGCAGCAGATGCCCGTGCGGCCCGATCCAGAACTGGATCGTTTCGGGATCCGGCAGCAGGCTCAGCCGCCCGGCCGGCACCACGCCGCGAAGACCCGAGCACCCGGAATACAGCACGTCGTCGTAGCCGAGCATCCAGCGCCGCGTGATCGAGCGCGCGCCGTCCGCGCCGATCACGAGATCGGCATCGACGCGTTCGCCGTTGGCGAAGCTCAGCGTCACACGATCGGGATGCTGCGCGAGATCGACGAGCCGATGGCCAAGATGAATCTGCGCGGCGCCGACCGCCTTCGACAGGATCGCCTGCAGGTCCGCGCGATGCACGCCCCAGTACGAGCCGCCGAACTGCCGTCGATAGTCGGGCTCGCCGCGATGATGGCCGATCACCGCGCCGCTGCGTCCGTCGCGATAGACGAGGCCGGAGATTTCCGCGCACACCGCGTCGAAAGCAGGACGTAATCCCATCCGTTCGTAGAAACGCGTCGCATTGGCCGACAGCGCGACGGCCGCACCGACCTCGCGCAGCACGTCGGTCTGCTCGTAAAGCTGCGCGTCGATGCCCTGCTCGCGCAACGCAAGCGCCAGCGTCAGTCCGCCGATGCCGGCACCGACGATCGCGATCTTCAGATTCGTCTGCATGATGAACGTGTCTCCGATATTCAGATGGTGATGGTCCGACGCACCGCAGCGCGGGCCCTGCCAGCGCGCCGGTCGAAGGCAGGCGCCATGACGGTATTGTCAGCAGCGCCCCGTCATCCCACAATAAAATGCAGGGAATCTGCTTCATCACTGAAAAGAATGACGGGAGACGCCGGGAAATCATGGAACTCAGCGAGATCGACTTGAACCTGCTGTTGCTGTTCCAGCGGCTGATGCAGGAGCGGCGCGTTTCGACCGTCGCCGAGCAGATGAACATGAGCCAGCCGGGCGTCAGCAACGCGCTCGCGAAGCTGCGCCGCCTGCTTGGCGATCCGCTGTTCGTGCGCGGCCCCGGCGGCGTGGTTCCGACGCCGTTCGCGCTGCGCCTGGCCGAGCCTGTCGCGCACGCGCTGTCGACGCTGCATGCGGCGCTTAATCCCGAGACCGGCTTCGATCCGCTGCGTGCGTCGCGCACGATGACGATCGGGATGACCGATATCGGCGAGGTCGTATTCCTGCCGGCGTTGCTCGAACATCTGTCGCGTACGGCGCCGGGCATCGCGCTCAATACGGTGCGCAACACGAGCGTCAATCTCGCCGACGAGATGGCCGACGGCCGCGTCGATCTCGCGATCGGCCTGCTGCCGCAACTGCAGGGCGGGTTCTATCAGCGCCGGCTGTTCGATCAGCGGTACGTGTGTCTGTTCCGGCGCGGCCATCCGCTCGAGGACGCGCCGCTGACCGTCGACGCATGGCGGGACGCCGAGCATCTGGTCGTCGTGTCGGCCGGCACCGGCCACGGGCAGGTGGACGAATGGCTGAAGCGGCGCCGCGTAAAACGTCGCGTGCGGCTGACGGTGCCGCATTTCATGAGCGTCGGCTACATCCTGCAGCGCACCGACCTGATCGCGACCGTGCCCGAGCATCTCGCGCTGCAGCTCGCCGCGCCGTTCTCGCTCGGCTGGCGGGCGTTGCCGGTCACGCTGCCGGGCGCGCCGATCCACATGCTGTGGCATGCGCGTGTGAACCAGGACGAAGGGAACCGGTGGCTGCGCGATGTCGTGGTCGCGCTGTTTTCGGATGCCGGCACACGCGGCCGAAAGACCGCGCCTGCGCGCCGGAAGTAGGCGCTTTCGTCGCGAGTGCGGGCGTGCGCGGTAGCATGGCGTTTCGCCACGCGCACGTCGCGTAGCGCCGGCGATCGTCGCCGCTTTCCTCACTTCTATCCGCAGGAAATCAAGCCATGTCAGTCACGAAGAAGTTCGCCGCGGTCACGGGCGCCGGATCCGGCATCGGCCGCGCCGCGGCAGTCGCACTCGCGCACGCCGGTTTCACCGTCGCGCTGATCGGGCGCCACGAAGCATCGCTGCAAGAAACGAAGGACACGATCGCGGCCGCCGGCGGGGAGGCGCACGTGTTGCGGGCCGACGTCACCGACGAAGCGTCCGTCGACCATGCGTTCACGCAGATCGCACGGCAGTTCGGACGGCTCGACGTGCTCTTCAACAACGCCGGCCGCAACGCGCCGGCCGTGCCGCTTGACGAATACGAGCTCGACGTGTGGAACGACGTAGTCGCGACCAACCTGACGGGCGTCTTTCTGTGTGCGCGCGCCGGGTGGCGTCTGATGAAGGCGCAAACGCCACAGGGCGGCCGGATCATCAACAACGGTTCGATCTCCGCGTATACGCCGCGCCCGAACACGATCGCATACACGGCAACCAAGCATGCGGTGGCCGGCATCACCAAGTCGCTCGCGCTCGACGGCCGCGCGTACAACATCGCTTGCAGCCAGATTGATATCGGCAACGCGGCGACGTCGCTCACCGACCGGATGACGGAAGGCGTATTGCAGGCCGACGGGCGCATGGCGCCCGAGGCGCGGATGGACGTCGCGCACGTCGCGAACGCGGTCGTTCAGATGGCGAGCCTTCCGCTGGATACGAACATCCTGACCATGACGATCATGGCGACCACGATGCCGTTCGTCGGACGCGGATAACGCGGTCAAGCTCGCGGTTCGGCATCGTGGTAGATCGCGAGCCAGACCGACGGTTCGTCAGGATGCGTCCACGCGACGCGATGCCGGCAATGCGGTTCGATCAGCACGTAGTCGCCCGGGCGCATGTCGTGCAATGTCGCATCCGCCTCGAACTCGAGCACCGCCGCGCCCGACAGCAGCGCGACCCATTCGGCGCGCGGATCGTCATACCAGAAGCCGTCGGGGCTCGTGTGCCCCATCGATACGATCCGCTCGACGTTCAGACGGGCGCCCGTGACGAGCACGTCGATCCGTTCGTCGCGGCCGCGCGTGCGTTCGACATTGAACAGGTTGCCGGTTTGCAGTTGCATGGTTCGACCCTCGCGTCCGCCTTCGGTCGAAGGCGATTGACGCACACTGTAGCGCGAAGACCGCCATGTGCGGCGAACGCGTTGCCTGGTCCCGCTGAACTCCCGTTCACGCGGCGGCCGGCCCGTCGTCGCTATCGCGCGCAGCCGGCCCACGCGTGTCCGACGGCACGGTCCATCGGATCGCGACCGATACAACCCGACAAATTATTCGACGTACGTCACGAAGTTGCCGCGCCGCGATCGTGCGTGACGATCCCGCACGTCCGCTGCCGCAACGGCCGATAGCTCGCGGCACATGGAGCGGCGCGGGCGCATTTCGCGTCAAGCGTCACGCGTCACGCGTCACGCCGGAGGCTGAAAAGCGGCAACCTTGTTCCGGCCGGTCGCCTTCGCGTAGTACAGCGCCTCGTCTGCGGCCTTGATCACGGTGCCGGCCTCTTCGTCGTCCTTCGGCACCCAGCTCGCGAGGCCGATGCTGGCCGTGACGTGCCCGTATTCGCTGCCCGCATGCTCGAGCGCCAGCTGATCGATCGCCGCGCGAATACGCTCGGCGATCTGCGCGGCGCCGGTCTGCGAGGTATCGGGCAACAGTACGACGAACTCCTCCCCGCCGTAGCGCGCCGCGGTGTCGAGCGGCCGGCGGATGTTGTCGCCGATGCAACGCGCGACCGCCGCGAGCGCGTCGTCGCCGGCCTGGTGGCCGTATGTGTCGTTGTAAGCCTTGAAGCGGTCGACGTCGACGAACAGCAGCGAGAACACGGATCGCGCGCGCCGTGCACGCCGCCATTCGCGGTCCAGCACTTCAGCGAAACTGCGGCGATTGTTCAGGCCCGTGAGACCGTCGGTGCGCGCGAGCAATACGAGTTCGGACTCGGCGCGCATCCGCCGCCGCAGCTGCGTGCCGAGCATCACCGACACCGCGATGAACGCGGCGCCGAACGTCGCCACCAGCGCACCGATCGTCATGGCCCGATGCCGCCATGCCGCATAGATGTCCTGCTCCGCTTCCGCGACCATGATGATCAGCGGCAGCTTCGGCAAATGCCGGAAATAGTAAAGACGACGCACGCCGTCGAGCGACGAGGTTTCCGAAAACACGCCCTCCTTCGCGGCCTGGAATCGCTTGAAGGTCGCCGCGTGGCTGATGTCGCGGCCGATCGTGTGTACGTCGTACGGCTGACGCATCACCATCAAGCCGTCGTTGCCGATCAGCGAGATCGAACCGTGCTGCCCGAGCGACAGTCCGGCGAACAGCTGGTGAAAGTACTCGAGATTCACCGCAATGAGCACGACGCCGGCGAACGAACCGTCCGGGTTCGAGATCCGCCGCGTAAGCCCGATGCTCGGCGTGCCGCCGCGCAGGCGCGACGCGAACGGATCGCTGATGTAGAGCCCGACGTTCGGATCGTCGCGGTGGACCGTGAAGTACTTGCGATCGGCGAAATTGCCGTGACGCGGCACGTCGTTGCCGGAGTCGAGCACGATGTTGCCGCCGGCATCGAGCACCAGCACCGAGCCGAGAAATTGCGCGGTCATCGCGTTGTCGAACAGTACCGCGCGCCGCAGGCTCGGTGGCGCATTCATTACGTCCTGACGTTTGAGGCCTTCGATCACCGCCTGCAACGACAAATCGTAGAGTTCGAAATTGCGTTCGATGTCGCGCTCGGCGATCAGGCCGAGATTGCGCGACGTTTCGCTCGCCCGCTCCAGCGCGTCATGGCGGCTCTGCAACAGCTGTAGCACGCAGAGGCCCATCAGTGCGCACGCGACGACGATGCCGATCGCGACGATGGTGTACGGAGCCGCCGACCTGTTTTTCATGTGTCTCCTCAGTGACCTCGATGACGTGATACAAACGCGCGGCGGCACGGCAAGCGGGTGTAGCGTCGACCACGGCGCGACATGGGCGTGTCGAATGCAATTATGTCAGACGATTGGGCGACGCATCGCGATCCGCGTGAGTCGCAGTAGCCGGATCGCGAGGGCACGACGAGCTTCGTCGAACGGCGCGCGGTCGGTTCGAACGACGCAACGGCCCACTGCGCGAAAAGCCGTTCGGAGGCCGCATCGTCACGCAACTGAAAGAAAGCAAATTCCGGTCGGATAACACGAATCAACGGCCCGTATAATGCGTGGCAAATCAAAATCCAGGCTCGGGTAGCGCGCATGTCATCGGTAGCGGAAAACGGGGAGATTCATCGTGCACGGCACCTATAACCCATGGCTTGCTGCATTGTCTCTGGCCGTCGCGACACTCGCGGCCTACACGGCGCTTGATCTCTCCGGCCGAATTGCGTTGCTGAGCCAGGGCCGGGTGCGCCAGGCGTGGATTGCCGGCGGCGGCATGGCGATGGGTATCGGCATCTGGTCGATGCACTTCATCGGCGTGCTGTCGTTTTCGCTGCCCATTCCGCTGGGCTACGACTTCGCGATTACAAGCGCGTCGCTCGCCATCGCGATCGGAGTGTCCTGGTTTGCGCTGTACGTCATCTCCCGCGCGTCTCTATCCCCGGTGCACGTCGTCACCAGCGCTGTCCTGATGGGACTGGGCATTGCCGGCATGCACTACACCGGAGACGCCGCGATGAAGATGCAGCCGGCGATCATTTACGATCCGCTGCTGGTAGCCGCATCGATCGGAATTGCGATCGTCGCGTCCGGTGCCGCGCTATGGATTACGCAGTTTCTCAACGCCGCGAATCAACGCCAGTTGAACGCCAAACGCATCGCCGGCGCTTGCGTGATGGGCATCGCGATAACCGGCATGCACTACACGGCGAATGCCGCGGCCACGTTCCTGCCGGGTTCGGTCTGCGGCGCAGCGCAACAGATCGCGACGCCGTTGCTCGCCACGGCCGTGACGCTATCCACGCTGACGATCCTGATCGTGACGCTCGTACTCAGCCGCTCCGGCGCGCGAACGTCGTTGCTCGCGAGCGTGATATCGCGGCTTAACGGCGAGATCGTTCGCATGGCGCAGTTCGACGAACTGACCGACCTCCCGAATCGCCGCACGCTGATGGAGCGAATCGAGGCCGCGATCCATACGGAGCGGCAGTCCGAAACGAAGTTTGCCGTGCTGTTCATGGATCTCGATGGCTTCAAGACGATCAACGACTCGCTTGGACACACAGCGGGCGATGAGGTACTGAAGGCGTTCGCGCGCCGATTGCAGCAATGCGTGCGCGCCACCGACACCGTCGCGCGCCTGGGCGGCGACGAATTCGTGGTGCTGCTGGAAAACGTCTCGTCGATCGACGACGTCGAGCGTACGGCAGAACACGTATTGAATCGAATGCGCGAGGGCCTGTGGAACGACGCACAGCCGCTGCAGGTCACGCCGAGCATCGGCATTGCGCTCTACCCGCGTGACGGCGATACCGTCGAAGTGCTGCTCAAGCATGCGGACGTTGCGATGTACGAAGCAAAGCGCGCCGGACGCAGCACCTACCGCTTCTTCCGGGGCGACATGAACGTGGCGGTAAACCGCACGCTGCAGATTCAGCGTGCGTTGCACGACGCTGTCGTCGCGGGCTACTTCGAACTGCATTTTCAACCGAAATTCCACGGTCGCAGCGGCGCGATTACCGGGGCTGAAGCGCTATTGCGGTTGAACCATCCGGAACTCGGCACGTTGATGCCCGGGGAGTTCATCCCCATCGCCGAGCGCACCGGGCAGATCGTGCAAATCGGCTACTGGGTCGTCCGGGAAACGTGCCGCCAGTTGAATCGCTGGCACGCAGACGGATTGCCGGCTCTGCAGGTCGCGATCAACCTGTCGCCGCGGCAGATCGCGGAGGCGGGCCTCGTTTCGAATTTTCTCGGGATCCTGGGCGCCGAGCGTGTGAGGCCCGCGCAACTCATGTTCGAGATTACGGAAAGCGTCGCGATGCATGACGCCGCGCACACGACGGCCATGATTCACGAATTCCAGGCCAATGGCTTCGAGGTCGCGATCGACGACTTCGGCACCGGTTATTCCAGCCTGAGCTATCTGCAACGGTTTCGGGCCAAGCAGCTGAAGATCGACCGCTTTTTCACTCAAGGGCTCGACAAGCACAATCCCGAAGGGAATGCGATCGTTCGGGCCATCATTGCGTTGGCGCACACGCTGAAAATGGATGTGGTCGCCGAGGGCGTCGAAACTGCGGCGCAGCTTGCCCAACTCAGGATATTGATGTGCGACGAGGTACAAGGATTCCTGCTCGGCCATCCGCTCGAGCCGGATGCGTTCGGCAGGCTGCTGCGAAACGGCGCGCACGTACAGACCGCTTGATCGATCGGCAGCGGTTGATCGATTGTCAGCACCTCGGTACGGCCCATACGATGCGCCGCGTGTAAAGCCATTGAACAGCAGGCATGTGCGTCGCCTCCTCCACCGTTCGCGCCCCCACGCGCATCATGCGTTCGCACCTCGTGTCACTCGGGCTCGGTACGCGAAGCACGCGTAGCGTTCGCCGGTTGTATTCCGAGCCCGTGTCGAAGCCGTTCGCTGATTGAAACGCACGCCACCACGGCGACGGTCGCCATCACCAGGCTGGTCACCGCGACCAATGCCGTCGACAACGGAACCGTCGTCAACACCGCGCTGGTCAATATGACGCCCGTCGCATTGGCCGTGCGCAGCCACGCAAACACCTCCGCCCTGCGCTGCGGCGGCGCCAATGCGTCCAGGGCGAGCGAATAATGCGTGCCCAACGGCGCGACGACGGAACCGATCAGCACGGCGCCCAGCACCGTAGTCCAGGCCGATATGCCGAGCGCCGTCAGCAACGAACCCGTCATCATCACCGACAATTGCACGACGACCGTATTCCGCGTCGACATGCGGTTCCGAATGCTGACCCATACCCCGCCCGCCACTGACGCGATACAAAGCGGGACGGTAAAAAACACCGCAAACGCCGGCTGGTGGCCGAATCTCAATGCAAGCGCCACGGCACCGATTTCGACCGCGGCCACGGCCGACGCTCCCGCTGTCGAGCAGATGAGCCATAACGCGATCGACATCGTCAGCACGTTGCCTCTCGTCGCGGCGTTCGCGCTTCGCGCATGATGGAGACCCGTGTCGGGGATCATCAACGCCGGTATCGCCCCCAACATCGCGATCACCACGATCGCGAACGACGGCGACACGAGGCCGAGGCCTGACGCAGCAACCGGCGCCAATCCGAACGTCACTTCATTGAGCGTGGCCGCGATACCCAATGCTCGCGGAAGCTTGATCGACGGTCCCAGTTGATTGAGCACCACACGCACGTAGCCGTGCGCCGCACCGTTGACCAGCCCGGCGCACGCTGCGAGACCGATGGCCACCGAAAATGGAACGCGACACCACGCGCCGACTGCAATCGACAGCAACGCGAGCGAGCGGGCGCCGACCAGGACTCTGAGAAACGCCGCGGCCGGCCGTTGCGCACCGAACCGTGTGAGAGGAATGACGCCTGCGACTTGAGCGAGCGTCATCGCAAGGATCATCGCCGCGCCGCCGCTCGCCTTTCCGGTCATGCTCAGTGCGAGCAACGAAAAGGCGATGGGGCCCGCGGCTTGCGGAACGTTCAGCGTGGCGGACGAGATGACCCAGCGAACGAGCATCCAGCGGCTTCTCGCCGGGTCGGGCGATACGGAAGCCGTGTCCTTCGGTGCGCTGTCGGTGCGATCAATCATCGTGGAACGGGATCAAGTGGTGTACCGGCTACCGCGCTTGCGAAGCGACGCCGCTTCTCCACGCGTCGCCACGTTGGCGCTCGGTTGGTCGAACAGTCTTGCGGAACGATTCGCAGCGCGCGTTACGCCCGCCGCTCATCCGGTGCGACGGAGTCGGCATGGTCTCGCGTGCGTGATCGACGAGCGTGGGCAAATTCCGCTATGGCGCCGGGCAAGCGCTTACCCATGCCGCAACGCTTGTTGAACAAGTGCAAGCAGCCAGATCACAAGCCAGATTCGCACAAGATACATCCATAAACGGTGCTTCACATTCGGAGCACAAATCCAGGCCGTGCGCACCCACGCGGCGATCAATACCATCTGCGCACCGGGCAGCAGCATTATGTAGAAATTCGGCGTCTGCAGGCGAACGACGTATCTGACACAGACGTTAATCAACATCATGGCCGCTCCAGTGGGAATACCCAGTCCCCACCAGACCTCAGAGAGCCTCGGTTCCGGCCAATGCATTCTCCAGCATTGAAATCTCCACGACAGCAATTACTGACTCACCCGCGCTGCGTGTTGCATCGCCTCCGCTAACAAATTTCGGCCGGCCGATCCATATGCCTGACGGCGCAGCGCACGAGCGTTGATTGACTGTTACACGCGCCCTTAGAACTGCGCGGTAAGCTGAAATCCGAGTGTGACGCGCGCGGTCTCAAATCCGGAAGGTTTATACACGGGGGTGCCCGCGAAAAGATCGTAGCCGTATCCGCCGAACCGAGTCGTGACACTGCCCTTGACGCCAATCACTGCACCGGCGAGCTGCGTGCCAACCAAGGCAACCGGCTCTGGCCCCCAGACCCGACCGTAGTCGAGACCAGCATAGGCCGATAGCCCGGTCTGTGCGATGGGAACCTGCAATTCGTTGCGCCAGTAGAATCCACGCGATCCCGCCAGTAGCGTTTCACCGTCGAATCCCCGCACGGTATAACGACTGCCGATCGTGACGCTATCGAGGTATGAAACCGTATTGCCGGTGTACTGACCATGAAACGTCGTCACATATTTGAACGGCCGTGTACCGATGACGAACGGTGTCGACAGATTCGCATCGAGCACGACCATCTTGAACCTGTAAGTCTGTCCACCCTCTGCCGCGAACATGCTGTCGGTTGAACCAAGCCATCCGAGCCCTTGGCGATAGGCAAGCGAACCGTCGAATTGCGACGAGCCGAAATAGTGCCGGTCGTTCAGCCCGAATTCGAGAAAGGTCGCGTTCTGGTGCGACGACGGTATCGTCGTACCTTCGATGTAGCTGTCGCCGAAGCGGCGCGTTAGGCGAACCTGCGCACCGAACACATCATTTCGGCTGCGTGACAACACGCGGTTGAGCTTGAAGTCGACCGTCTTCATGTTGCCGCTGGCAACGAACGTCTGGTTCACGGCGGCGAGCGGTTGAAAGTACGTGCTGGTATAGGCCGACAGGGTGCCGGTCCAGTAGCCCCAAGGAATCGAGTAGAACGCGTTCCAGCCGTGCGAACCGACGCGCTTGTCGCCGAATTCCAGGTCCTGGTTGAAACCGACGTTGAAGATGTCGTTCAGGCCCAGCGGGTTGTCTATGCCAAGCGATACGTTGCCTTGCAGTTTGCCGGTCGCGCGCGTGCCCGAATTGTCGATGGACGCAACAACGGTCCATGGCTTACCGCGCCTCACGTCGAGCACGACATCACTTTCGCCAGGCATGTCGCCCGGTGCGATCCGCATCGACACATCCTGGCTTGAAACGCGTTTCATCTGCTCAAGCCCTTGTTCGATGTCGCGCAGGTTCAACACTTCGCCGTCGCGAGTCGGGAATGCGGTCTTCCACGTGCCGCGCAACTTCTCGTCGGCGAAACGCACGTGGCGGATCACGCCCGGAATCAGGGCGAGCTTCAATGTGCCGGTGGACAAATCTTGCTCAGGCACGAGCACGCGGGTCGTAATGTCGCCGCGTGCGAGGATGGCTTGCGATAGTCCCTTTACGATCAGGTCGACGCCTTGCTTACCTACGCATTGGCCGGCGTAGTGCGCAAGCCAGTCGCGCGCAAAGGCGAAGCGGTCCATCGGCAAGGCTGCCGCGCCTTGCGCCTTTGATGCGGCCGGTAGCGAGTCGGGCACGTCGAGCGCGAAATGATCGATTCGAAAGCACGGTGTTTCGGTCGGCAATACCGGATAGGCTTCCGGGCGCGGCACGTCCGAGCGCACGCCCGGCGCTTGCACGGTGGCGTCGCGCTGCTGGGCGTCACGGCGCTGTTGCGCCTGCTGATTCTGCTCGGCGTTCGCGCGAGCAGCTGCTGCCTGGTCGCTCAGAGACGGCGCCTGTTGTGCTTGTGCAGCAAGCGTGATCAGAGTAGTGATTGGCAAAACCGCCAGCCGTCTGGTCTTTTTCATTTAATTATGTTTTGAATTGGCGGGAATAGACAACAAACATCCCCGTTATCGATACAACACTGATCATCAATCCGCATCGGCGCCTCACCATGACTGAGGTTTAAATCAATTCCCCGAAACTCCGAGCCGCGCATCCTGCCGCAACTTCTCAACCAATTGATTCCATACATTCTCGTATAGGGAAAAGAATTCCGCAGCCTGAGAAGCGGCTCTAGCCCGCATCACAACCGTCAGAAAAATCGACAGCCCCTTAGAGTTCAACGATTCCGTTGAGATAAAGCTCCCCCTCTTCCATAGGATGGTAAACGTCATCCTTAATCCACATGTCGGACGAGTGAAATTGATCACCGATTCGATTGACCAAATAATCGAACTGACTCGTAGTCACAGGGACGCGCACTTCTTTAGAAATAACTATCGATCCCGCCATTTTCCTGCTCACCCGACTGAACAAAATACTCACCAGAGAGCCAAGCCCAGCATTTCCAGTACTAAATATTAAGATTGATGCCACATTCCCCAATCTCTCAAGTACGCTTTTGACGTGCTCCCTAGTTGCACATCCATACGCGCCAGAAGGGCATAATGCCCACGAGCTTGCGTATACGGAGACTCCAGCAGGCCCGTTGCAAAGAATGTCTTCAGATCAACGCTCTCCGACCTCATACCACGCTCGATAGTATCGAAGATATAGGTACGATCCTCGAGGGAATATTCATCGAATCTTTCGGCCACCCTCTTTCCTAACTTCCCGAAGAGAAGTGTGGGTGGAATATCCTCTCCCCAGTCCTCAACAGCTTCATCTCTAGCCAATCGAATAGATTCTATTTTCATCGAATCGGCAACAAAATCTTTCCATGCAATCATCGCTTTTGCCACAACGACACCGAGCTTAGAGGCGCGCAGTAGCCTTTGCGCCTTCCGTGCCCCATCCACCACCATTGGCTTCGACATGCCCGCAACAAGATCGTCGGCAACCTTCGGAGCGGTCGCATATTAGACAAGACGTTCGAAATTCTGCTGCTGTTTCAGCAACCGGCCATCGCTTGCTCGGGAGTACTATCGGTCCTGATAATCTTCAAACTCCCATGCGCCCATTCGACTCAACTTGGTCGCGATCGTAGCCCAATCGTCGCCGTGGCAAGTTGCGACGTAGCGTTCAATGAACGCTTTGATGGCATCGTAATCGTAGGCTTCGACAATCAGCATGTGCCTCCCCCACATTGCCCCCTTGATAGCACATTGTGATTTAAGCCACTCTGGTGTGCAGACCTCGATGTCGAATGCCTCCGAACCTGCCTCGCCTTGCGGACCGATATAGGCTCGAATCCAAGTACCGAAGTTCGATACATCATCCGGCAGGTAGTTAATCAGCGTGTCTTCCAGCTGCAAGGAATGCAGCGATTTGATTTCGGCTTTCATGGTGTGATATTCAAGTGTCCGTTGCTAATGGGCCTACTACCAGGCGTGAGCTTCGATTCGAAATTAGCCTGCACGCCGATTGCAGGTTCGCGCTGTTGGCGAACATGCCCGGCAACGTGAACGTCAGATCACGACCGATGTTGAATTGTGTCTGCGGCGAGGTCGTGAAGTCGCCCTGCAGGTTGATCGTCGCATCGCGCGCCGCGCTGTATGCGCCGCCGCCGAGCAGCGTGGAAGCCGCTACCGACAGGTCACGCGTTGAGGTGATCGACCCGTTGGTATTCGTCACCGCGCCCGACATCGCGACGTTCACGTCGCCCGTGGCGTTCGCGACGTTGCCGACCTGTCCTCCGGAGTTGTCCAGCGTATTGCCTTGAATCAGCAGGTTCGCGCCCATCAACTGGCCGCCCTGCGTGTTCGAGATCGAAGCCGCACCGATTGTCACGTCGCCCTGACCGGTCATCTGCCCCATGCCGTCGACACCGCCCGCGTGACTGTTCACGATCTGGCTGACGCCTTGAACATTCATCTTGCCGGTGCCGAAGTCGTGCACCGCGCCATCGGTGTTGTCGATCGACGCGGCCTGAATCGACAGCGTGCTCATATCGCCTGCCGTGCCCGCCTCGATGTGCCCTTGCTGGTTCGACAGCGCCCCGTTGCTGACGATCGACAGCGCCGCGTTCGAGCGCATCAGCCCCTGAGCGTTGTTCATCGCCCCGGCGATCGTGGCTGCGAGCCCCAGTTTCGCAGCGATGACGCCGCTACCATTGTCCACACTGCCGGCCTTCACGATGGCCTGTCCGTTGGAGCCGATCGTGCCGCCGATATTTCTCAAGTACCCCGCACCGTTGCCGGGCATGAGCGTCAGCGTGCCGGTGCCGCCGTGCGTGATGGTGCCCTTCGAGTTGTCCAGAACGGCCGGCGCGAGCGTCAGGTCCGTGCTGTTCGTCTGGATGACGCCGCCGTTCGAATTGTCGAGCGTGCCAGAGACGGCGAGTGTGGTCGGGCCGCTCTGCCATTGCGAAATGTGGCCGCTCTGGTTTTTCAGGTTCGCGGCCGTCAACGCAAGCTGATTGGCTTCGATGTCGCCGTTCTGGCTATTGTCGATCGAGCCGGCGACAGTGGCCGTCAGCGTGGGGGAGACGATCTTGCCGTTCAGATTCGAGAGCGAGGCGCTTTGAATCGTCGTCGCTGCCGTCTTTGAGCCGAGTTCACCGCCGTCGTTGACCAGTGCGCCACCTGCGGTCACGTCGACGTTGGCGTTCGACGTGAGCTTGCCGCCCAGATTCGTAACCGAGTCGGCGGCGTTGACGCTCAGGCCAGTTTGGCCGGACGCGGAACCGGCCGAGTTGTCGATCGTCTTGCCTTGCAGGACGGTTCGGCCGTTGCTGGCGATGGAGCCCGCTTTGTTGCTGACGGAGCCTGAAGCGTTGCCAACCGTCAGCATGCCCGTGCCGACGTGTGTGATCGTACCGCCGTTGTCGTTGATCAGCGCCGCAGGCGTGAGCGACAAGTCCGTGCTGCGCGACTGGATCAGACCGTTGTTCGAGTTGTCCAGCGTGTCGGTGATCGCGACCGTCATCGGGCCGGTGCCGGTCTGCGTGACCGTACCGCCATGGTTCAGCAGCGTCGAACCGTTCAGCGAGACCGACACCGCATTGACCGTGCCTTGGGAGTTGTCCAGCGTCGCGCCGTTCAACACGGCGCTTTGCCCCTCAACCCGGCCGCCAGCATTCGAAAAATGATTGCCGGCGTCGACGGTGGTGGTCTGTCCGGCGTGCAGCGCGCCATTACCGTTGTCGACGCTCTGGCCAATCACGTGCAGGTTCGCGTCGGCCGACATCGAGCCGCTGTTCGTGACCGTGTTCCCCTGTACGGTCACGTCGCCCTTGCCGCCGATGACGCCGCCCGGATCGCCGCTCACGTTCGCGCCGGCCGCGTTCGTGAGTGCGCCGGTTGCAGTCACCGACAGGCCGTCTGCGTTCAGGGAAATCAGCCGGCCTGCCGAATTGTCGACCGATGCGCCAGCAATCGTTTGCTTGCCCGCGCTTTGAATCAGCCCTGCATTGTTCTGGATCGCACTCCCGCGAATGTCGGCCGTGCTCTGTGAACTGAGCATGCCGTTTTGGTTCGACACGGTGCCGGCCATCTGCACCGACAGTGGACCTTGCGAATTGGCGCGGCCACCCTGATTCGACAGGTTGCCGCCGCCAAGCGTCATACCCGCGCCGCTGGACAGATTGCCCCGGTCATTGATGACCGTGCCACTCGCCTGTGCGCTCACGGCGCCCTTGGCGCTGGCGGTCGAGCCAGTCAGGTTCACATCGCCCGCCGTCGCGGTCAGCGCGAGGTTGCCGTTGGCGGCCGTTGCGCTGTTCGACAGATCGACGCCGCTACCGGTGAAGGTCGCGTTGCCAGCCGCGCTGTTGGTCCCCGTCGCGGTCAACTGGCCGCTGCTCGTGACGTTCAGATCGCCGCTCGTGCCGACCGTGCTGTCGACGTTGATGCCTGCGCCGAGCGTGCCCGTCGAGTTGAGACTGCCTACGTTAGCGGTCAGGTTTTGTTGGGCGGTCAGCGCGCCGCTGTTGGTCAGATCAGCAGCGCCAGTGTTGACCGTGACCGATTGCTTGCCATACGTGACGCCGCTGTTCTGAATGCCACCCGAGGCCGACAGCGACATGTTGCCGGCCGCATTGGTGTGGCCCGAGAGCACGAGACGACCGTTTGCCTGCAGCGTCAAATCACCCGCCTGTGCCGCGATGTCGCCCGCGTTCGCAACACCGACTCCATTCTCGGAACTAACGAGAAACACCCTGTTCGCGTACATACCACCGAGCTGGCTAACATCGATCGCGATGGTGGGCGCGGGGCCGTTGCCCGCGACCGGTGTGGCGTTCAGGCTGTTGTAGTCGATCCGGTTCGATCCGGCGACCACATTCAGCGTCTTCGCGTAAGCCTTGGCATTAATTTGTACGGCACGGGCCAACAAATCCACCTGATCGACATTGGCCGTGTCGAGTCCCGCGCCGACAACCGAAATCAGGCCCTGGTTGACGTTGAAACTCGCGAGCGAGCCGTCAGGCCCGAAGTTCGGATTGCCGGTTGTCAGCGTGGCTCTGCTCGTATTGATGAAGCCACCGCCATCGACGACCAAACCGGCTTGATTCGCGATCACGAGTTGCGCGGCTGCGCCCCCGATCTCGACTTTGCCGCGAATAAAGCTCGGGTTGTTGCTGTTGACTTGATTGACGATCAGACGCGCCGCGTCGCCGGCCTGGAAATTCGGGTTGCCGCCGATAATGCCGCCCAGTTGAGTCCGGACGTTAATCGGTGAGTTATTGAGAATAATCCCGGGCTTGGGTACGTCGAACTGGTTGTAAGTGTTCATCGACACGCCCGACGAGCCGGGGCGGTTGATGTTCACCTGTTGAAGTCCGTTCTGTGTCTGGATCACGGACGGGGCGTGCGCGCCGCCCGCAACAACCTGCGCATTGGCCCATATCGGCATCACACCGGCCGCAACGGGTACGGCGAGTGCCACATGACGAAGCGTGAAGCTTGCGAATGCGTACGGCGACGGAACGGCGAAACCGATTTCGCCCCGCCCTGCGTTGCCTGACGCACTGGAGGTTTCCTCCACCGCAACCAACATACCGCGCACGCGGCTGAATACCAGCCGGTAATTGTTTTTATTCGTGATTTTGGTCTACTCGCGATTCGCCCGATCCGCTCTCCCGGGTCTCGAACATCGCACGAAATCTAATAGAACAGCGTCAACAAGTGTCAAGCGTTGCCGAGAAGCGACGAATTGTGACGTGCGAAGGCTTCCCCGCCGCACAACCGGACAGGAGTATGCCGATCGGCAATCTCGCTATTCGAAGCATCGATGGTATTCGCCCCGCGACAATCGGCCGAATATTACCTCATCCGTCATCTCGAAATTCGCCGGCACAATTTCGAGATCAAATTCGCGCGAGGCCCGTGATCGACCGAAATTTCCATCGAAATTACATTCAAAATAGGTCAGCTATCAGACGCGTCTGAAACATCCTCCGTACGACAGCAATTCATTCGTCTCACACTTGCTTACTGCATCGCGCGTGCCGACGACAGCCGTAGTTATTCGTTCAAACATACGCATCATCAAACATCCGCATCCGGAATCCTCGCGGACTGAATCACGACAAGCGTATCCCCCGCCTCGATCCGGCACGGCGGATCCTCATAGAACGAATGAATCTTTCCGCAGCGATCGAGCCCGACGACGATCGCCCCCGGCACGACGTTCGTCATGCAGCCGATTTCGTGCGGCAGCGCCTCGCGCTCCAGCAGCGTCGCGCGTCCGCGCGTCGACAGCATGTCGTTGACGAACGGCACGATGTAGCGACTATGCACCGCATCGGCCAGCAGCAGCGCGCCGATCTTCGTCGACGACACGATCACGTCCGCGCCCGCCTGGCGCAACTGCCGCTGATACAGGTTCTCCTGGATCCGCACGACGATTTTCGTGTCGGGCGCGATGCTGCGCACCGACAGCGTCAGCAGGATCGCGGTCGGATCGTCGGTCACCGAAATGATCACGGCCTTTGCGGCGCGCACCTGCGCCTGCTGCAGCAGATCCTCGTGCGCGGGATCGCCGAGCAGCCCGGTCACGCCGAGCGACGTCGCGGCTTCGAGCGCCTGCTGCTGCGCATCGATCACGATGATCGTCGACGGATCGACACCGCTCTCGAGCAGCTCGCGCACGGCGATCGACCCCGACAGCCCGTAGCCGCACACGACGATGTGATCGGACAGTTGCTTCTGCAGGCGTTTCATGCGGAATTCCTCGATGACGCGCTGGATCACGAACTGATACGCCGTGCCCAGGAAGATGAACCAGATGCCGATGCGGATCGGCACGATGAAGAAGGCATCGATCAGGCGCGCCCGCGCGGTAACGGGCACGATGTCGCCGTAGCCGACCGTCGCGACCGTAACCATCGTGAAGTACACGAGATCGGCGACGCTCATCGGCGTGCTCTTGGTCGAATCGCGCAGGCCGTCGCGGTCGAGATACAACACCAGAAACGCGAGCATGCACAGCAGCACGACTACGCCGAGGCGAAACAACAACGTGCGCCGCGGCGACGTCGCGGGCCGTGTGAACAGCGTGCGTGCACGCGGCGCCTGCCAAGGATCGCGCGCACGGCGTAGACGTAAGCGCAACGAGCGGCGCTTGGCGGAAGGCGTGGCCAACGGAAATTCTCCTGACGAATGCGGGCTCGATTCTACGGCGCGAACACAGCCGCGCGTGCGCTACAGCATGCTGCGCGGCCGCACCATCGTCCCGTCGACGAAACGCCGCGCGCGGAACGCCGACAGATCGAGCGACGGCGCGCCCGTATCGACCCATTCGGCCAGCAACCGGCCGACGATCGGCCCCATCGCGAACCCGTGTCCGCAGAATCCGGTCGCGATCGCGAGCCCGGATGGCGTGCCGGGCGCGTCGATCACCGGGATCCCGTCGGGCAGCACGTCGATCAGGCCCGCCCACGCCTCGACGATCTGCGCGTCCTTCAGTGTGGGAAAAATCGCCTTGAGCTTCGCGAGCGCCCGCGGCGCATGCGCCCGATTCGGCTGCGGCTGCGGATCGCGCGGCTCGATCGGCCCGATGCCGCCGCCGATGCGCATGCACGCATCGCGCCACGCGGCCCCATTCAGACGCAGGCGGAATTTTTCGCGCTGCGACCAGAACTCCGGCCAGAACAGGCTCAGGCCGCGCAAATGGCCGAGCGTCAGCTCGACGTCGACTTGCATGTCGTCCGCGAGATTGATCGCGCCGTTCTTGCGTTGACGGATCCCGAGGCCGTGCCCCCAGATCGTCGCCGCCGACACTTCGGGCAGCACGTTGGTACGCATGCAGGTGCCGCGCACCGCCTGTTGCGGCAACCGGATGCCGACGCCGTCGAGCAGCCGGAAGCTCGTCGCGCCGGCCGCACAGATCACGCGTCGCGTGCGGATGGTGCCGCGTTCGGTCACGACGCCGGCGACCGCACCGCCGGCCGTTTCGATCGCGGTCACGCCGCAGCCTTCGAAGAAACGTGCGCCCGCTTCGACCGCGCGGGCGGCGAACGCAGCGGCCACACGACGCGGCTCGGCCTGCCCGTCGGTCGCGGTATACAGCCCGCCGAACGTGCGCGCACTCGTGGACAAGCCGCGCACGCGCTCGTCGATCTCGGCGCGCGACAGCGTACGCGTATCGAGGCCGTGCTCGCGCGCGACGGCGAGCCACGCCTGGAACGACGCCCAGTCGTCTTCGTTGTCCGCCATGTAGAGGCAGCCGCCCTGCCGCCATTCGAGATCGAAGCCGAGCGCCTGCTCGAGCCCTTCCCAGATCCGCATGCCTGCCATCATCAACGGCACTTCGGCGGATTCGCGGCCCTGCTGGCGCACGAAGCCCCATGCGCGCGTGGACTGCTGGCCGGCAATGCGCGACTTGTCGAGGACGACGGCTTTCAGGCCGCGCAGGCCGAGATAGTACGCGGCTGCGCAGCCCATGATGCCGGCGCCGGCGATCACGATGTCGGCTTCGGCCGGGAACGCCGTACCGGCGTCGGTCAATGCATGATGCAGCGGATAAGTTGTCGTCATTGTTCTCTGTTGGCGTCGCGATACGTCGGGCGCCGCCGTCGGCGTGCGCGATGACGGGCGCCCGATCTGGGCTGTCAGGTTCCGGATACGGCCGAATGGGAACGGAAACGGGCGCGGCACGGCGCCGCAACCGGCCAATCGTGCGTCGCGGCCGTCCCCATTTTTTCGGCTTGACGGCGCTATGTTACCGCGCGATAAACTGTATATCCATACAGTGCCTGCGCAGCAAAAATGATTCTCCCCCCATTCGATCCTCCGAAGCTGAACGACCTCACCGAATGGTGGACGAAGTGCACCTATGCAGACGTGCAGCGGCTGATCCTCGAAGTGCAGCACCTGCGACTGACGCTGTGGGAATTGCGTGCGCACGTCGCCGATGCTGCGCGGCGAATCCGCGTGCTCGATCCGGACATGCTCGCGCATGGTTCCGCGCTTCGGCGGCTCAGCTACCTGCTCGAAAAGGAAATCGAACGCGCCAATCCGATCGGCCGCCCGCGCGACGTCTATGCGCCGTTTTCTGACGAATGGCGCGCGCGCAACGCACTGCGCTGCGAATTGCGCGCCCAGCCCGATCCGGCCTGCGCGGGCACGCTGCCGGGCACGATTCCGGAATTTCAACGCGTGACCTGGGCGGAGCTTCGCGATCGCTGGCGTCACTTGAGCGACAGGCAATCGAACCGGCAGAGCATCGAACAGCGCATGGTGCTCGAGATCGTGCGTCAGCGATCGGTGATCCTCGCGCGAGCGAGGAAGCTCGTCGACGCCGCGATCGCCGAAGCGGCGGCCGACGGCAACCAGCTGTTCGCGCTCGATCAGCTGAAGCGTCTGCTGTCCGTCGAGCGTGAGGACGGCGAACCCTTTACGTACAAGCCCGCGTAACGCGAGCGAGTCCGCCGCGACGAATGAATGGTCTCGGTAATGCGAGCGTAATACTTCGGTATCCAATTCAATTGCCGCTTCTGGTCCATACCAAAAACGGACAAGCCTTCAGTGCGCCATCGCACATTGCGCGCGTCATTACAACGTCACCTGCGCGGGCATACCATCGATATCGTTTTACTCGTCAAGCATTGCTTTTCATTGTGCCGGGAACAAATCGTGCTCAATAAGCACAAGCGGCTGGAACCAATTTTTTCCTTTGACGAATTAAATGTTACCGGCCAATATTCGCGTCGATCTGTCGTTAGTACTTCTCAAAACACGAAAAAATATGCCGGCCATGTAAACGAGGACCTCATGTAGCTTCGCCAACTGACACCTGATCGAAGGGGAAGAAAGATGTCGTTGTCCCAGGATGTGAGCACCAAAAAAACTGCCTCCGTACACAAGGCTCCTCCGCCGTCGCCGGTGTTCTGGAAGCCCGATCCTGTGGTCCCGGCCGCGCCGGAATCGGAGCAGCCGCTACCCGGCCTGCGCGATTTCTTCGCTGCGGCAGCGCTGCAGGGACTGCTGTCGCGAGACGCCGGCCGCAACGTCTCGGCAATCGCCGACTACGAATCCAAGCGCGCGCTCGGCGCGTATCGCCTCGCGGACGAAATGTTGAAAGCGCGCTAAGCGCCCGGGCCCGCCGCCCCACGCGGGCCTGCTCCCTTCTTTTTCATAGGCCGCGGCAAAAAAGACATGTCGCCTCGTTGCCGGCACGCAATATTTTCCGCCCGCCCGCTTATTCAAATGGCTCGCGAATCGTTATTCGATTTTCGAGAAAATACCCCGTCGCTGCGACAACATCACTGCGACAGTTCGCGCGCGAGCAAAACGATATTCAGCATACCAATGACGAGCATCGCGCCGATGGCGGCCCAGCGCGTCGCGCGTCCGTTCGCGAACGTGCCCATGATGTCGCGGCGGCCGGTGAAGTACACGAGCGCAAGCATCGGCACCGGCAATACGAACGACAACACGACCTGGCTGATCACGAGCGCCTGCATCGAATCGACGCCAAACCCGACGACGACGAATGCCGGCGCCATCGTGACGAGCCGGCGCAGCCACACCGGAATCCGGAAGCCGACGAACCCCTGCATGATCATCTGCCCGGCCATCGTGCCGACGACGGAGCTCGATATGCCGGAGCTCATCAACGACACGAGAAAGCACGTTGCCGCAGCCGCTCCGAGCAATGGCGTCAGCGTCCGGTACGCGGTGCCGATTTCGGCGACGTCGCGATAGCCCGCGTGAAACGCCGCGCTCGCCATCACGACCATCGCCATGTTGACGGCGCCGGCAACGGACAATGCAACGACGACTTCCCAATTGGAAAAACGCACCATCATCCGGCGCTGCTCCGTGTCGAGTCCCGCCACGCGCCGCTGTGTGAGCCCGGAATGCAGATACAGCGCATGCGGCATGATCGTCGCGCCGACGATGCCGACGGAGATCGTCAGCGCCTCGCCGCGCGGCCACTCCGGCACGACCGCGTGTAGCCCGACCTCGGCCCATGCGACGGGCGCGATGAACATCTCGGCGAGATAGCACAGGCCGATTACGCCGACGAGCACGCCGACCGCGATCTCGATCGGCCGGAAGCCGTTGCGGTCGGCGAGCAAAATGCCGTAAGTCGCGACGGCCATCACGCCCATCCCGGCAAGGGTCGGCAGCTTGAACAGCAGCGCAAGCGCAATCGCACCACCGAGAAATTCCGCGAGTTCGGTCGCCATCGCAGCCAGCTCGCTCGCGACCCACATCCCGACGACCACCGGCCGCGGGAAATGCGTGCGGCAAAGTTCCGCCAGGTTGCGGCCGGTCGCGATGCCGAGTTTCGCCGACAGCGCCTGGAACAGCATCGCGATGACGTTCGCCAGCAACACGACCCAGAGCAGCGCGTAACCGAACTGCGCACCGGCGCGGATGTTGGTCGCGAAATTGCCGGGATCCATGTACGCGACCGACGCGACGACCGCCGGCCCGGCGAACAGCAGCGCGGCACCCGGTCCGCGTCGTCTGCCCGCGAACACCTCGCGCATGCCCGTCGCAGTGCGCTCGGTCAGCGCGTTCCTGTCGAGCGTCGTCATCCGCCCTCCGTCGAGAAATCGGCGTCGCCCGCGGCATGGCCGATGCAATCCAAATGACAACCGCTTGTAAGCCCGGCAGCGTGTGTCGCCGGTCACGACACGCCGCTCGGCTCGTGCGCCGCATCGGGTGCGTCGCATGCCGCCGCGCGGCCGTCGACGGCTGCGCGCTTCGCGAGTTCCAGATATGCGTTCGCCAGACGGCGCAACTCTTCCTCCGACGCATTCTCGATCCCGATCAGCTGATCGCTCGCTGAGCGCGTTGCCGCGACGAGTTCGTCGAGTTTCAGATGAAGCGCGACGCTGTCGCGGTTTTGATTACGCTGCAGCAAAAACACCATCAGGAACGTGATGATCGTCGTGCCGGTATTGATCACGAGCTGCCACGCATCCGAGTAATGAAAGATCGGCCCGCATGCGAGCCACACGACCGTGATCGCCACCGCCGAGCCGAACGCGACGGGCGAGCCGGCCCATGCGGTCACGCCAGTCGCGAAGCGCTCGAATGCGCGCGTCACCGGATTCCCGGCTGCGCGCGCATCGGTCCCGCCGGCACCTTGCTGGTTCGGCTCCCCGCCGCGTGATTCGTTGTCCATTTGCATGTCGTCTCCGGAATCGAAAGTCGTCGCGGCGCCCGTGGTGCGCCGACGCACGCGTCTTGCGCGACAGGACGAAGCAAACCCTACGGTGTCGCCCGCACGTGCCGCCCGGAGCGCCGAGCATCGCGCGTGCCTGCGGCGCGCGATTCGCGTACCGCGCCGTTCTTCGCGCGCGGGACCGCTTCGTGCTGATCGCGTCGTGCTGTTTCGACACCGCGAACTTCGCGCAACCTCTTTTATGGAGATTCCATGTTCATCCACAACACACGGCTTCAGTACACGGTGCGCGTCGACGCACCGAACCCCGGGCTCGCGAACCTGCTGCTCGAACAGTTCGGCGGACCGCAGGGCGAACTCGCCGCCGCGATGCGCTACTTCACGCAGGCAATCACCGAAGAGGATCCGGGCCGCAAGGACATGCTGTTCGACATCGCGACCGAGGAATTGAGTCACCTCGAGGTGATCGGCTCGCTGGTCGCGATGCTGAACCGCGGCGCGAAGGGTGAACTCGCCGAGGCGGTCGACGAACAGGCCGAGCTCTACCGCAAGCTGCACGGTGCAGGCAACGACAGCCACGTGACACAACTGCTGTACGGCGCCGGTTCGCCGCTGACGAATTCGGGCGGCGTGCCGTGGTCGGCGGCGTACATCGACACGATCGGCGAACCGACGGCCGACCTGCGCTCGAACATCGCGGCCGAAGCGCGCGCCAAGATCATCTACGAACGGCTGATCAACGTGACCGACGATCCGGGCATCCGCGACGCGCTCGGCTTCCTGATGACGCGCGAGGTGTCGCACCAGAAGTCGTTCGAGAAGGCGCTGTACGCGATCACCGCGAACTTCCCGCCGGGCAAGCTGCCGCCGGTCGAGCCGTATGACCGCGTGTATTTCCGGATGCAGCCGGACGCGCAGCCGCTGGTCGGTCCGTGGAACCACGGCGGCGACCTCGAGATCCGCCCGGCCGAACCGGCCGTCGACGGCGGCACCGGCATTCCGGAAGGCATGCTGGAGCAACGCCAGGCGGACGCGATCGAAGCGATGGCCCAGCGGCTCGCGTCGGATCCGGACAGCGATCCGAAAACCGGCGCCGAACTCGGCGCCGGTGCGCCGATTCCGCAGAACGGCGCCGCCGGCAAGCCGGACGGCGCATGAACGTCAACGTCGGGCGCCTGCTCGTCGAGACGGGCGCCTCTTCGTCCCCAAATGGAGAACGCAATGACCAGCGACACGACTGCAGGCGATGAACATCTGATGGACTGGCTGCGCGACGCGCACGCCATGGAAGAACAGGCCGAGACGATGCTCACGTCGATGGCCGGCCGGATCGATCACTATCCGGATCTGAAGCGGCGCATCGAGCAGCACATCGAGGAAACGCGCGAACAGGCGCGACTTCTGCGCACGTGCATCGAGCGGCGCGGCGGCTCGGTGTCGACGATGAAGGACGTCGGCGCGAAGACGATGGCATGGGTGCAGGGCCTGGCCGGCATGTTCGCGACCGACGAGATAGTCAAGGGCGGGATGGCCAGCTACACGTTCGAACACTTCGAAATCGCCGCATATCGCAACCTGATCGAGGCCGCACGATTCGTCGGCGACCGCGAGACGATGGAGATCTGCGAACGGATCCTGCCCGAGGAACAGGCGATGGCCGCCTGGCTGGAGCACAACATGGCAGGCGTGGTGCGCACCTATCTCGCGCGGGATCAGGCGGACGCGCCGGCGAAGCGATAGCCGAACTTCCGGCGCGACGGGCAAGCGTCAGGCGCCCGCAGCGCCGGAATCGGGCTGATCGGCCATCAGATACTGGATCACGAGCGTCGGATCGGCAACATCGAGAATCAGCCGGCGCATCACGCGCTTGCGCATATGGTCGTCGTCGAGCGTCCACGGCCCGGCTGCTTCGCCGAGGTAACGCGCGATCGCGTCGCGATGATCGCCGTCCGGCGCAAGCCCGAGCCGAGCCACGAGCAGCCCGGCCACCACGTCGTCGATCTCGATCGCGAGCGGCCTGGAATCGATCAGCAGTTCGAGTTTCATGATCGGTGTCGCCAACAACGCAAAAAACGGCGCGCGCGCCCCATTGTCGCGCGCGCCGAACAGTGCCGCTCCGGCCAGCGGCGGATCGATCACCGCAGGCGTTGCCTGCGGTGCGGATCAATAGCCGAGTTCCGGCGACGCCGCCGGCGCGGCGCTTTCTTCCTTCGGCGCTTCGGCGACGGTCGCATCCGTCGTCAGCACGAGGCCGGCGATCGACGCGGCATTCTGCAGCGCGGTGCGCGTGACCTTGGTCGGGTCGACCACGCCGGCTTCGACGAGATCGCCGTACTCGCCCGTCGCCGCGTTGTAGCCGAAGTTGCCGTTGCCTTCGAGCACCTTCGAGATCACGACGGACGGCTCCTCGCCTGCGTTCGCCACGATCACGCGCAGCGGGGCCTCCAGCGCGCGCAGCACGATCCGGATGCCGGCGTCCTGGTCGGCGTTCGCCCCCTTGAGGTCCGACAGTGCCGTGCGTGCACGCAGCAACGCGACCCCGCCGCCGGGCACGATCCCTTCGTCGACCGCCGCACGCGTCGCGTGGAGCGCGTCGTCGACACGGTCCTTCTTTTCCTTCATTTCGACTTCCGTCACCGCGCCGACCTTGATCACCGCGACCCCGCCCGCGAGCTTCGCGACACGCTCCTGCAGCTTCTCGCGATCATAGTCGCTCGTCGCCTCGTCGATCTGCACCCGGATCGACTTCACGCGCGCGTCGATGCGCGCCGCGTCGCCCGCGCCGTCGATGATGATCGTCTCGTCCTTGCGCACCTCGACGCGCTTCGCACGGCCGAGATCGTCGAGCGTGGCCTTGTCGAGCTGCTTGCCGGTTTCTTCGGAAATCACCGTCGCGCCGGTCAGGATCGCGATGTCCTCGAGCATCGCCTTGCGCCGGTCGCCGAAGCCCGGCGCCTTGACGGCGGCGACCTTCAGAATCCCGCGCATCGCATTCACGACGAGCGTCGCGAGCGCTTCGGCCTCCACATCTTCCGCGACGATCAGCAGCGGCTTGCCGGCCTTCGACGCCGCTTCGAGAATCGGCAGCAGATCGCGAATGCTCGAGATCTTCTTGTCGTGCAGCAGGATCAGCGCGTCGTCGAGGTACGCGGCCTACTTGTCGGGATCGTTGATGAAATACGGGCTGACGTAGCCGCGATCGAACTGCATGCCTTCGACCACGTCGAGTTCGTTGTCGAGCGACTTGCCGTCCTCGACCGTGATCACGCCTTCCTTGCCGACCTTCTCCATCGCGTCGGCGATGATCTTGCCGATCGCCTCGTCGGAGTTCGCGGAGATGGCGCCGACTTGCGCGATTTCCTTGTGGGTCGAGATCGGCCGCGACAGCTTGCGCAGTTCGTCGAGCACCGCGCCGACGGCCTTGTCGATGCCGCGCTTCAGATCCATCGGATTCATGCCGGCCGCCACATGCTTCATGCCTTCCTGCACGATCGCCTGAGCGAGCACGGTGGCGGTGGTCGTGCCGTCGCCGGCCACGTCGGCGGTTTTCGACGCAACCTGCTTGACGATCTGCGCGCCCATGTTCTCGAAGCGGTCCTTCAGCTCGATTTCCTTCGCGACCGATACGCCGTCCTTGGTGATCACCGGCGCGCCGAAGCTGCGCTCGATCACCACGTTGCGCCCCTTCGGCCCGAGCGTCACTTTGACGGCATCGGCCAGGACGTTCACGCCCTTGACGATCCGGCTTCGCGCGCCGTCGCTGAATTTCACGTCTTTTGCAGCCATTTTGATTGCTCCGGATAAAGTCGTTGAACGGAATGCCGCGCACACCGGGCGCACGCCGGCGCCGCGCGGCCGAATCGACGTCAGGCCGCTTTCCGCGCGGGCTGCGATTCGGGTTCGAGTACGCCCATGACATCCTCTTCACGCATCACGAGCAATTCCTCGCCGTTCACCTTGACGGTCTGGCCTGCATATTTGCCGAAGAGAACCTGGTCGCCGACCTTGAGCTGCAGCGGGCGCTGCGAGCCGTCCTGGAGCAGCCGGCCGCTGCCGACCGCGACAACTTCGCCCTGTTCGGGCTTTTCCGCAGCGGAGTCGGGAATGACGATGCCGGAGGCTGTCGTCCGCTGCTGTTCGATTCGCTTGACGATAACCCGGTCGTAGAGGGGACGAATCTGCATTTTCATCTCCTGAGCGATGAGATCACCTGAATAAGGGAATCCGGCGGCGCATGCACGTGCGAAACGACGCTGCGCGGCCGTGCCATCGTTTGGCGAAAGGCGAAATAGTGGCGGCGCCGCGCGCTTCAAGGGGCAGATGGCGACGCGTATGTAACAAAATGTTTCAACGAAACGGGGTGCGGGGAAGCGTGCGCAGACGATACGGCGCGCGGCGCGAACGGCGTCGCGCCCGAAGCGGCAAAGCAACGGACACGGCGGCTCCGGGCGGCACGGCGTCGAGTGTGTCGACGGGCTTGTCGAGCCCGCTCCGGAGTCCGGCCTGGGCGGGCGAAACAGCCCCCTCGCATACGCGTTGCGCGCCGCCAGCTGAATGAGTTCGTCGCGATGCGGGCCGCGGCCGACGTCTGCTCTTTCGCGATGTCGAAAGTGCGGCGACGTCTCCATTCGCGATGTCTCGAACGGCCCCTTGAAATTTGCATCGCCTGTTCTACTTTAGGTGTCGCTCAACGCAGTCGCGCGTCCCGCGCTGCGTGTTTCGATGCGTTATCGCCCACGCAGGCTGCGGCACGATCGCGCACCGGTTCGTCGCGCGTGGTGTTGCCGTGTGCCCAATGCATTGACCATGAGAGACGACCATGCTGAGTCCACACGAATTCGCGACATTGATGCTGATCCGTCATGCGCCGGATCAGCTCGATACAACCCGTGCCGAAATCGACGCGCTGCTCGAGCGGCAATTGATCATGCTCGAACATCGCGCCCACGGACACCGCCGCGTGCATCTGACGCCGAGAGGACGCGCGTTGCTCGATGTGTTCGGCTCCGGCAGCCACGGCGGCACGCGCGTCAAGGCGCGCGAGCGCAGCCACGAAGCCGGCTATGCGCAGGCTGAGTCCCCGCCCGTGGTCGCGGCGGCGGACACGATGCGCGACGCGCAGCCTCAAACCTGACGCGTCGGCAATCCGCGCGCAATGCGGCGCCGCGCGCGACAAGCACACACGCGACACGCAGCGGGTAGAAACGGACGACGGCCTGCCGGCCAGCAAGCCGCTTCGGAACGAGGAAAGTCGGTGCGCCGCCGCCGGATTGCCCCCGACCCGAGCGGAATCAGCGGGTGTGGCGGGCGCGGCTGCCGGCCGCGCGATCGAACGGCCGAAGCCGTGCCAACTGCTCGATCGACATCGATACGACTTCGCGGGCATGCCGGGCGATCACGTCACCCGCCATGCCCGCGTTCAGATACGGTTCGATGCTGATCGTGCGACGCGGGTGACTGCCCGCTTCGTCATCGACGATGTCGATTCGGGTGCTACGACTCTTCCACCAGTATTCGCAACCGGCAAGGATCAATACGAATCGATCGCCCCCCGAAGCAACAGGTGTGCTACCGCGCCGGGCGCGCTTCTTTCGTCACCGGAACGATTCGTGGACGTGGAACCGCGCCGCTCGTCGCCGTCCGTTGATGTGCCGGTCGGCCGGCGCCCGCGTTGCACGGGCGGAACACGCACTACGCGTAGCGGCTCAACCACTCTTCGGAAAATTTCTTCGCATAGGCGACGGCCTCGGCCTCGGTATCGAATTCGCCCAGCTTGCGGAACGCCGCCTCGCGGCTGAAACCCAGCTTCGTGACCTCGACCTGGGCCGCGTATTTGCCGTTTTCCGTCACGCGCGGTTCGCAGTTCATCTCGTACCCGCGCATCACAAATTTCTTCTGCATCGCTTCAACGCATTTTTGAGACGGCGAAATCGTAGCACGGGCCCCCGCGGCTTTCACAGCCGCCGGAGGGCGGCCGGCGTCATCGGCGATTAGAGTAAACCGTCGGCCGATCCGCGTATAAGATGCGGCACCGCCCGGGCCCGCGCGCAGCGGCATGTAAAAATTTGTCGCGTGCGCGGGCGGACGATGCGCCGGCGGCAAACCCGTCGGTGCGCCCTGCCTTGGTGCATTCGCGCGGACGCCCGCCCGGATTGCGCGCCGCCCCGCGAGCAATCGGCTGCCGTTTCCTGGCGATAAGCGCCGGACGGTTGCGAACGGGCCACCGCCCTACTGTCGGCCGCTGTCGCCGACGTAACTTCGTGACACACCTTTCACAGAAACGCACTTTTCGCGACATGGAATGACAGCCGTTTTGCGGTAAAGTTATCTTTTCCGCGCGTGGCCGGTCGGCTCGCCCCTGGACGTCGTCAAGACTGTCCGCCGAGACTGCCGCAAGGCGTCGCTCTGAACGTCACGATCCGTTCCCGCAGCATGACCACTGAAGCAATCACCACGGATTCACTCGCGGTTGCCGAGCGCGTGCGCGAGCTGATGACCCGCAACGGCATCGGCAAGCGCCAGCAGACCACCGAGCTGTGTCGCATCCTCGACCTGAGCTTTTCGCAGGGTCACCGCAAACTGCGCGGCAGCAGTCCCTGGACGCTCGCGCAGATCAAGAAAGTTGCCGAAGCGTACGGCGAACCCGCCGCTCAATTGTTCGGCGCGCAGACGCTCGACCCCGGCATGGTCGGCGCCTATTCCCAGGAGGCCGTGCTTTATGCCGGCGTCGCCGAGATTCCGTGCACCGCATGGATCGGCGCGCCGCTCGAAGCCGGCGCACGCCCCGAGTTCGTCGCGTACGAACAGAACGGCCGCTGGCGCGTGCTGCGCCATACCGGCGTGCTGTATCAGAACGCGTACGACGTGCACAAGATCGAGATCTATCCGCGCCGCGCGGAGAGCGACAAGCTGGTCGTCGCGGTGATCGATCCCGATCGTGTCAGCTCGACCGAGCTGTGCCGCTATCTCGAACGGCAGGGCTTCGCGACGGCCGCGTTCGACGGCCTCGCGCCGTTCGTCGATGCGCTGCAGGGTCAGGCGTTCGATGCGGTCGTCACCGAATGGCTGTTCGACGACAGCACGGCCGCCACCGCGATCAAGGCAGTGCGCACGTCCGACAATCCGGGCGCGCCGATCTTCGTGCTGACGGGCGACCTGCTCACCGGCCGCGCGAGCGAAGCGGACATCAGCGAAGTAATCCGCGCATTCGACGTCGTCTGCTACGAGAAGCCCGCGCGCATGGCGATCCTGAGCGCCGATCTCGCGAAACGGCTCGCACGCGGCTAAGCCGCGTCCGCCGGCATCCCCGGCGGACGGCCGGCCTGCGCGCCGCACGGCGGCCGTGCACGGGTTCGTCAGTACAATAGCCGGACCGTTCACGACCGGCATCCGCCGCCCGACTTCATGGCCCGCCTGATTCCCGACGACTGGAAAAGCCTTGCCGCCACCGGTGCGGCCGAACGCGAGCGCGAGACGCTCGCCGCGCTCGAACACGCGCTGCCGGACACCTACACCGTCTATCACGGCGTGCACTGGACGCGCGCCGACGAAGGCTACTCGGTGTTCGGCGAAGCGGCGTTCGTCGTCGTGAGCGCGGCCGGCCGCGTGCTGCTGATCGAGCAGAAGGCCGGCTTCCTGCGCGAGACGCCGAAAGGGCTCGTGAAGGTCTACCTGCAGAAGGAACGCAACGTCGCGATCCAGCTCGCGCGCACGCAGGAAACGCTGCACCGCCGCCTGACGGCCGCGCTCGGCGCAGGCGTCTACGGCGTCGATGCGCTGCTGTACTGCCCCGACTACTCGATCCGCGACGCGGCAATCGCCGGCGTCGCGGCCGACCGCATCGTCGACGCGTCGCGCAAGGCGCAGCTCGCGGACGTGATCCGGCAGATCCTGCCGGAGCACGAAGAACCGCTGCCGAACGCGGCGAAATTGCATCATTTTCTCGCCGACGAACTCGCGCTCACGCCGGACACGAGCGCGCTCGTCGGCCAGGCCGGCACGCTGGTCACGCGGCTGTCGGGCGGGCTCGCCGCATGGGCGCGCCAGCTCGAGTTCACGCCGTTCCGGCTGCGCGTGACGGGCACCGCCGGCTCGGGCAAGACGCAGCTCGCGGTGCAGGCGATGCGCGACGCGGTCGCGGCCGGCAAGCGCGTGCTGTACGTGTGCTTCAACCGGCCGCTCGCCGATTACATCGCGCGGATCGCGCCGCCCGGCGCGAAGATCGCGAACTACCACCAGCTGTGCGACTGGGTGGCGCGCGACGGCGGCTATACGCCCGACTTCGATACGCCCGGCGCATTCGAGCGGCTCGAGGCGCGCTTCGCGGAAACGCCGGTGACGCAACGCTGGAAGTTCGACGTGCTGATCGTCGACGAAGGCCAGGATTTCCATGCGCCATGGGCGGCCGCGCTGGAGCGCCTGCTCGCGCCAGACGGCGCATGGTGGTGGCTCGAGGATCCGCTGCAGAACCTCTATCTGCGCGAGCCCGTCGCGCTGCCGGGCTGGGTCACGCTGAAGGCGTTGACGAACTACCGCAGCCCGCGCGACTTGCTCGAATTCGTGCGCGACGTCGTCGGCCGTGTCGAGCCGCTCGCGGCCGAACTGCGCTCGGGCAGCCCGTTCGACGGTTCGGATCCGTCGGTGTCGTCATATGGAGAAGATGGCGCATCGGGTGACGCGCTCGCGCAAGCCTGCATCGATGCGACGAAGCGCGCGATCACGCACGCGTTGTCGCTCGGCTTTCGCAAGCAGGACATCGCGGTGCTGTCGTATCGCGGCCGCGAAAGCTCGGTACTTGCGCCGCTCGACCAGCTCGGGCCGCACCGCGTCAAGCGCTTCACCGGCAAGTATGACCTGTTCGGCAACCCTGAATATCGGGAAGGCGACGTGCTGCTCGATTCGATTTACCGGTTCAAAGGGCAATCGGCGCCATGCGTGATCCTCACCGAAGTCGACTTCGACACGCTCGATGCGCGCGCGGCCCGCAAGCTGTTCGTCGGCGCGACGCGTGCGACGATGAAGCTGCTGCTCGTTGCGTCGGCGCGCGCGGCCGCGCAGCTCACGGCCGGCTGACGCGGCGGGGCGACCGTTCCGTCACGCGGCAGTCCCCGCCCGCGGCCCGCCCCGCTGCCGGTCAAGCCACGCGGAACGCGCCAACCGCCCGGCGCAGCCCTTCCGCCTGCTCTTCGAGCGATGCGGCAGCCGCCGCAGCCTGTTCGACCAGCGCCGCGTTCTGCTGCGACACCTGATCCATCTGCGACACCGCGCGGTTTACCTGCTCGATCCCGTCGCGCTGCTCGTTGGACGCGGCTGCGATCTCGGTCATGATGCCGGTCACGCGGCCGATCGCCTGCTGGATGTCCTGCATCGTCGCGCCGGCCACGCTGACGAGCCGCGAGCCGGTCGCCACGCGCTCGACCGATTCGCCGATCAGCGTACGGATTTCCTTCGCGGCCGACGCCGACCGCTGCGCGAGCGTGCGCACCTCGCCCGCGACGACCGCGAAGCCGCGTCCCTGCTCGCCCGCGCGCGCGGCCTCGACCGCCGCATTGAGCGCGAGGATGTTGGTCTGGAATGCGATGCCTTCGATCGTGCCGATGATATCGGCCACCTTCTGCGAACTCTGGTCGATCTCGTTCATCGTGCCGATCACTTCGCCGACGACCGTCGCGCCGCGCGTCGCGATCTCGCTCGCGGTGTCCGCGCATGCCTGCGCCTCGACCGCATGATCGGCGTTCTGCTTCACGGTCGCCGTCAGCTGCTCCATGCTCGCGGCGGTCTGCTGCAACGCGGCCGCCTGCTCCTCCGTGCGTTGCGACAGGTCCGTGTTGCCGGCCGCAATCTGATGCGTCGCGGTCGAGATCGCTTCCGAGCCCTGGCTGACCTGGCGCACCGTATCGGCGAGGCTGCGCTGCATGCCGGTCACGCCCTTGACCAATTCGGCCATCTCGTCGCGCGACGACCAGCGCACTTCCGACGTGAGATCGCCGTCCGACAGACGGCGGAAATGCGACAGCAGCCGATTCACCGGTTGCGTGATCGCGAAATGCAGGCCGATCGCGCAGCCGAGGCACGCGGCAAGCCCGAACGCGATGCCGGCGATCGCGCCCGCCCGCATCCAGCCGTAATACGTCTGCGCGGTGTCGTACACGTCCTTGCCGCGCCCCGCCTGGTATGCATCGAGTGCATCGGTGGCCTGCGTGAGCGCGACCGACAGCGGCGGAGCGACCGTCATCAGCAGCCGGTCAGCGTCGTCGCGGCGGCCGGTGCGGATCGCGTCGATCATCGGCTTCAGCCCCTGGCCGATCAGCGCCTGGCGCGCCGCGTCCAGGCGCGTCGCAAGCGGGCCTTCGTCGCCGTCGTGCGGCATCGCCGCATAGGTGCGCCACGCGGCGTCGGCCTTCGCGAGATAACCCTCGGCCTTCTTGACGAGATCCGGCACGTCCGGCGCCTCCGGATGCAGCATCGCGCGGTCGAGCGTCGTGCGCACGATCGTCAGGTTCAGACTCGCGGCGGACAGCGCCGTCTTTGCGGCCAGCTGGCGCGTATACGCCTCGTCGAGCGCACGGTTCGAGCTCTGCATGCCGGCAAGGCCGATCAGGCCCGATACGACGAGCAGCACGGCGACGAGACCGAGCGTGGAGAAAATCCGCGTACGGATCGAGAAACGGGAAAACAGGGCGTTCAGGTTCATGACGGCACGTGAGCGATGAAAAGTGCCGCGGCAATCGATCCGCGGCATTCTGGATTACGGTTTGCCTGCAAAAAACTTGAGCCCGTCCGCTCCTTTGGCTGATCGCGATCAATGTTTCCTCGCGGCAATCTTCCGTTACCGCTGCAACAATTAGAGGCCAGACAGAAATTGACCAGACAATCATTCGCGCCTATATTTCCAGCAATTCCCTGCCATGGCAGATACTTTAATGCGAACCGATCCCCTCCTTGTGCCGGCCGCGGCTGACGCGGCCCGTCGCGACGCGCCAGCCGGCCTGATCGTCGCCGCGCTGCTGCTCGTGATGCTGTTGTCCGCGCTCGACCAGACGATCGTGTCTACGGCGCTGCCGACCATCGTCGGCGAACTCGGCGGCCTCGACCGGCTGTCGTGGGTCGTCACCGCGTACCTTTTATCGTCGACCGTCGTGCTGCCGCTGTACGGCAAGCTCGGCGATCTGTACGGCCGCAAGGTCGTGCTGCAAGCCGCGATCGTGCTGTTTCTCGCCGGCTCCGCGCTGTGCGGCATCGCGCAGGACATGACGCAGCTGATCGTGCTGCGTGCGCTGCAAGGGCTCGGCGGCGGCGGACTGATGGTCGTCACGATGGCCGCGATCGGCGATCTCGTGCCGCCCGATCGCCGTGCACGCTATCAAGGCATGTTCGGCGGCGTATACGGCCTCGCGACGATCGTCGGGCCGCTGCTCGGCGGCTTCCTGGTCGAACATCTGTCGTGGCGCTGGATTTTCACGATCAACCTGCCGCTCGGCTTCGTCGCGCTCGCGGTGATCGGCATCGCGTTCCGACCGCATGCCGCGCACGTGAAGCACCGGATCGACTACATGGGCGCCGCGTTCCTGGCGACCGCCCTCACCTGCGTGATCCTGTTCACCAGCGAAGGCGGGTCGCTGCTGCCGTGGTCGTCGCCGCAGCTTTGGATGACGCTGGTGCTCGGCGTGGTCGCGGTGGGCGGTTTCATCTATGAGGAACGGCTCGCGGCCGAGCCCATCATGCCGCTCACGCTGTTCCGGCAGCGCACGTTCGTGCTGATGAGCCTGATCGGCTTCGTCGTCGGCATCGCGTTGTTCGGATCGGTCACGTTCATTCCGCTCTATCTGCAGGTCGTGAAGGGATCGACGCCGTCGCAAGCCGGAATCCAGCTGCTGCCGATGATGGGCGGGATGCTCGCGATGTCGGTCGCAAGCGGCCGGCTGATTTCGCGGCTCGGCACGTATCGGCCGTTCCCGATCGCAGGCACGGCCATCGGCGGCGTCGCGATGGCGCTGCTGGCCACGCTGTCGCTCGACACGCCGCTGCACACGATTTATGCGTACATGGCACTGCTCGGGATCGGACTCGGCATGGTGATGCCGGTGCTGACGCTCGCGGTGCAGAACACGGTGGAATTCCGGCACATGGGCGTCGCGACGTCGGGCGCGACGCTGTTCCGCTCGATCGGCGGCTCGCTCGGCGTCGCCGCGTTCGGCGCGCTGTTCTCGCACGGGCTGCAGGCGCGGCTCGCACCGGCGCTCGCGGCCGGCACGGATTTGCCGCCCGCGCTGGGGCCCGCTGCCGTGCACCAGTTGCCGGATGCGGTTCGCGACGCGTATCTGCGCGCGTTCTCCGGGTCGCTGCATGTGGTGTACCTGGCGGCGGCCGGCGTGATCGCGATCGCGTTCGTGCTTGCGTGGTTCGTCGAGAGCGCGCCGTTGCGCAACCGGCGCTGACCGTCTGCCGGCGGGCCGGCATCGGCGCGTCGTGGCGCCGTCCGCACTCCGATACCGCGTGGGCGGCCGTCGCGCGCGCCATCGTCACGGCACCAGCACCACTGCGCCCGTCGTCTGCCGCGATTCCAGCAGCCGATGCGCATCGGCCGCCCGTTCGAGCGGCAGCCGCGCACCGATTTCGACGTGCATGCCGCCCGCCAGCCGTTCGAGCGTCGCGCGCGCCGCCTCCCGGTAACCGTCGACGTCGCGCGCGATGAAGCCGAGCACGCTCGGGCGCGCCAGCGCGATCGAGCGTGCCGGCCCCAGTTCGTCGAGATCGATCGTCTGACGAGTGCCGATCGCGGCCACCTGACCGATGCTCGCGACCGTCCCGAACGGCCGGACCGCGCCCAGCGTGCGCATCAGCACGTCGCCGCCGATGCCGTCGATCGCGTAATCGACGCCGGCGCCGCCGCCGAACGCGCGGGCCGCCGCCACGAAATCCGCCTCCCGGTAATCGACCACCGCTTCTGCGCCATGCGTGCGCACCAGCGCGGCCTTCGCGGCCGAGCCGACCGTACCGATCACGCGCGCACCGAGCGCGCGCGCCCACTGCGTTGCCAGTAACCCGACACCGCCGGCCGCCGCATGCACGAGCACGGTATCGCCGGCGCTGACCTGACGCACGCGGTGCATCAGCATGAAGACCGTGATGCCCTTGAGCAGCCCGGCAGCGGCCACGTCGTCGCCGACGCCGTCGGGCACGGGCACTACGCGTTCCGCGGGCACCGCGCGGAAGCTCGCGTAGCTGCCGGTCGGCAGTCCCGCATACGCGACGCGCTGCCCGGCCATAAGCGCCGTCACGCCGGCGCCGACGGCCTCCACCACGCCGACCGCCTCCACACCGAGCGTATCGGGCAGCGCCGGCAACGGATGCGCGCCGGTACGGAAATAGATGTCGACGAAATTCACGCCGACGGCGGTTTGCCGAATCAGCACCTCGCCGGCGCCGGGCGGCGCGACGGGCGCGTCGATCCGGCGCAGCACGCCGGCATCGCCGTAGCGGTCGATTCCGATGCGGATGGCGGTAGCGGGTCGGGTCATGACGTTCCTCGCAATCGAATGAAGTGACACGATCATCCCATCGTGCATAATCGATCGGAATTCCCGTTACGCGCCCATCTACTGTGCAAATTTCGACCGATTCGACGCCTGGCTCCGGTCAACCGGCGAGCTGGGACGATCTCCGCTATTTCCTCGCCGTGATGCGCGGCGGCAGCCTGTCGGCGGCGGCGCGCGCGCTGCAGGTTCAGCATTCGACAGTCGCCCGGCGCATCGACGCGCTCGAATCGGCGCTTGGCATCCGGCTGTTCGACCGGCTGCCGCGCGGCTGGCCGCCGACCGACGAAGGGCTGCATCTCGCCGAGCATGCAGGCCGCGTCGAAGCGGACGTGCATGCGTTCGCGCGCGCCGCGCAGGGAGCGGCGACGCTCGACGGCGTCGTGCGCGTGTCGGCGTCGCCGGTATTCGCGAGCCACTTCCTCGCGCCGCGGCTCGCCCGCGCGCAACGCGCGTGGCCCACGCTGCGGATCGACCTGCTGGGCGAGATGCACGCGGCCAATCTGTACGCGCGCGAAGCCGATCTCGCGGTGCGGCTGTCGCGGCCGAGCGAAGCGGGGCTCGCCGCACGCCGGCTCGGCACGATGCGCTTCGCGCTGTGCGCGTCACCCGACTGGGCCGCCGCGCCGCCCGACACGTGGGCGTTCGTCGGCTACGACGACGCGCTCGCGCAAATGCCGCAACAGCAGTGGCTAGAACGCTTCGCGGCCGGCGGTCGCTTTGCGTTCATCGCGAACGATCTGGCCGCGCTGCATCGTGCATGCATCGCCGGTGCGGGAATCGCGCTGCTGCCGCGCTTTCTCGTCGACGTTCCGGCCACGTCCCTGGGCTCGGATACGCCCGCTCCTGCCGGTGCGCCGGTTGCGGCCGCCGCCGGGCTCGTCGAACTGACGTCCGTGCCGCGTTGCGACATCGAGCGGGAGATCTGGCTCGTCGTCCACCCGGACGTGCGGCGCTCGCCGCGCGTGCAGCGCGTCGCCGATGCGATCGCTGACGCGGTACGCGACGCGGACGGCCATCTGTAAGCCAGCCGGCGCCGCACACGTCTTTACCGCGCCGCCCCGCGCCCGGCATAGTAGCGATTTCCTTCACCCGCTCCGCTGCCATGCCTGCCACCCCCGACTGCGTCGTCCGCGACGCCACCGACGCCGATCTCGACGCCATTCACGCGATCTACGCGCACCATGTGCGCCACAGCGTCGCGTCGTTCGAGGAGATACCGCCCGACGTCGACGAACTGCGCGCGCGCCGCGCCGCGGTGCTGCGCGACGGGCTGCCTTATCTGGTCGCCGAGTGCGACGGCCGCGTGGCCGGGTACGCCTATGCCACCCCGTATCGCACCCGCAGCGCGTACCGCCACACGATCGAGGATTCGATCTACATCGACGATGCGCAGCGCGGCCGCGGCATCGGCCGCGCGCTGCTGGCGGCGCTGATCGCACGGTGCGACGCCGGCCCGTGGCGGCAGATGGTCGCGGTGATCGCCGACGGCGGCACCGGCGGGTCAACGTCGCTGCATCGCGCGTTCGGGTTCGAACCGGCCGGCATGCTGAAAGCGGTCGGTTTCAAGCACGGCCGCTGGATCGATACCGCACTGATGCAGCGCGCGCTCGGCGACGGCGCACGCACGCTCCCCGCGTCGCCCGAGCCTGTCGCGTCGCGCTAGAATGGCCGCATGTCAAAACAGACTCGAACCATGCCTGACGAGGCCGCAGCGGAATCCCGCAACGAGTACACGGTCGACGAACTCGCGCGCGTGTCCGACACGACCGTGCGCAACGTCCGCGCGTACCAGGACCGCGGGCTGCTGGCGCCGCCCGAAAAGCGCGGGCGCGTCGGCATCTACGACGACACGCACGTCGCGCGCCTGAAGCTGATCAATCACCTGCTCGCACGCGGCTACACGCTGTCGAACATCCAGGACCTGATCAAGGCGATCGACGAAGGCCATGACCTGCGCTCGATCCTCGGGCTGGAAACCGCGATCGGCGGCCGCTGGTCGCACGAACTGCCGAAGACCTATTCGCTCGCGGCGCTCGCGCAAATGTTCGGGCCGCAGACCGCGTCGCAACTGTCGCGTGTCACCGAGCTGGGGCTGCTGGAGCGGCACGGTCTGTCGTTCGTCGCGAAAAGCCCCGCGCTGCTCGAAGCGGCGGCCGCGATGACGAAGGAAGGCATTCCGCCGCGCGAACTGCTCGACGTGATCAGCCTCGCACGGCCGCACTTCGACGCGATCGCGCGGCTGCTCGTCGATCTCGTCGTGAAGCGGCTCGACCGTTACGACGAAGGCACGCTGCCGCCGGTGACCGACGTGCCGGCGCTCGTCGATGCGATCTGGCGCCTGCGCCCGCTCGCGGCCGTGTTCGTCGAAGGCGAGACGAACCGCGCGCTGGAGAATGCGGCGAGCGCGTATCTGGGCGGCCGCGTCGCGACGATCCTCGACAAGAAGCTCAGTGACGAAGCGGCGCGGCAGGCCGGTGCGCCCGACACACACCGCAACGGCGACGAACGATAGGATCGCCGCCGTCATATTCATATCGGCAATGCTTCGTTTGCGGGCCTGAGCGCCCATGCGACGATTCTTCCAACCGAGCGGCGTCTGCCGTTCTCCGAAGACATTTCGCATGGAGTCCGTTCGATGATTCGTTTCGCCCGCTGGATTACCCGCCTTGCCGCGACCGTGCTCGTCGCCGCCACCGCCACGTCGGCGTTCGCGCAGGGCAGCCCCGACAAGCTCGTACGCATCGGCTACCAGAAAGCCGGCCTGCTGGCGGTCGTCAAGACGCAAGGCGCGCTGGAGGCGCGGCTCAAGCCGCTCGGCTACGACGTCCAGTGGTTCGAATTCCCGGCGGGCCCGCAACTGCTCGAGGCGCTGAACGCGAACAGCATCGATTTCGGCTACACGGGCGCGCCGCCGCCGGTGTTCGCGCAGGCGGCCGGCGTGCGCTTCGTGTACGTCGCCGCGGAGCCGCCGTCGCCGCACAACGAAGCCATCTTCGTGAAGGCCGATTCGCCGATCCGCTCGCTCGCCGACCTGCGCGGCAAGAAGGTCGTGTTGCAGAAGGGTTCGAGCGCGAACTACCTGCTGCTCGAAGCGCTGAAGAAGGCGGGAGTGCGCTACGACGAGATCCGGCCCGTCTACCTGCCGCCCGCGGACGCGCGCGCCGCGTTCGAAAGCGGCAACGTCGACGCGTGGGCCGTCTGGGATCCGTATTACGCGGCCGCCCAGAATTCGCTGAAAATCCGCACGCTGTCCGACTACACGGGGCTCACGCCCGCCAACAACTTCTACGAGGCGACGCGCGCGTTCGCCGAGCATCATGCCGACGTGGTCGGCGCGATCGTAAAGCAGTTGCGCGAGACGGGCCTGTGGGTCAACGGGCATCCGGCCGAAACGGCCGCGCTGATCGCACCGAAGGTCGGCTTGCCGCTGCCGCTGGTCGAAACGTGGATCAAACGCGTGCCGTTCGGCGCGGTGCCGGTCGACGAGAAAATCGTCGCAGTTCAGCAAGGCGTCGCCGATGCGTTTTACGCCGCGAATCTGATTCCGCGCAAGCTGAACGTCGCGGAGAACGCGTGGACCGACAAAAGCGTCGCGAGCGCGCTGGCCGCGAAGTAACGGCGGTCGCGCACGTGCTGAAAGGACAAGGCCGACGGGCGCGCTGCTCGTCGGCCTTTTCGTTGCCGCGGGAATGGCAGGAAACGCGAAATGAACGGGCACCGTTCGCCGCAACGTGCGCCCGCGGTCGGCAGCTTCGACGCGCGCGTGCGAATGCGCGCCGCCGAATCCCCTCCCGCCGGCTCGCTGAAAAAAATTTGCCGCGCTTGTCGATTTTGTCCGTGTTCATCCGTCGACAGGAATAGTGGCGGCAATCGTGCTGCCGCGACACGCAAAGGACAAAACGATGAGCAAGAAGATCTTCGTCAACCTGCCGGTAACCGACCTGAAGCGTTCGAAAGCGTTCTACGAGGCAGTCGGCGCGGTCAACAACCCCGCCTTCAGCGACCACACCGCCGCGTGCATGGTGTTCTCCGAGACGATCTTCGCGATGCTGCTCACGCACGACAAGTGGCGCCAGTTCACCGGCAAGCGGATCGTCGATGCGCATGCGGACGCGCAGGTGCTGCTGTGCCTGTCGGCCGACAGCCGAAGCGAAGTGTCGACACTCGTCGACCGCGCGAGCGGCGCGGGCGGACGCGCGGACCCCACACCCGTACAGGACTTCGGCTTCATGTACGGCCGCAGCTTCGAGGATCCGGACGGACACATCTGGGAAGTGATGTGGATGGATCCCGAGGCCGCCCCGCCGCACGGTTGAGCGCACCTGCACCGCGCATGCGTCGCGCGCGAGCATTCACGCGCGGCGGCATCGTCTCCGCCGCCGACTAGAAGGATTCGCCGGTTTTCGGGCGCCCGTTCTTCCGGATAATGGCCTGCACCCGCGCCGTCGCCGGCGCGCCGTCCATCGCAGAGAAAAACAATCCGGAGACCCTCGCGTTGATCGCCACGCTTCCCGCCACCTATCGCCGGCTCTGGCCGCTCGCCGTCGCGGCCGCGCTGCTGTACGGACTGTCGCTCGTCGCTGCGCCCTATCCCGGCCAGGCCGCCGCGAAGGCCGCGATGGGCATCCTGCTGCTCGCGGCCTGCAGCACCTGCGCGGCCCCGCGCGAACGCGCGTGGCTGTGCGCGGCGCTCGCTGCGGCCGTGCTCGGCGACGTGCTGCTCGCCCTGCCAGACTGGCCGCTGTCGTTTGTGCTGGGTCTCGGTGCATTCCTGCTCACGCACCTGTGCTACTGCGCGATCTTTGTCCGCTGGCGCGCGCGTCCGCATGGCTGGCGCATCGTCGCGCTGATCGGCCTGTGGATCGCCGCACCGGCGTTCTACGCGGCATTCCTTCCGCACCTCGGCGAGTTGCTCGTGCCCGTCGCGGTCTACATGCTCGTGTTGTGCGCCATGGCCAGCTTCGCGCTCGCCGCCCGCACACGCAGCCCGCTGATAGCCGCCGGCAGCCTGGTCTTCGTCGGCTCCGACACGCTGATCGGCGTCGGCCGATTTCTCGGCGCCTTGCCCGGCATCGACTATCTGATCTGGGCCCTGTACGCGCTCGCGCAGGTCACGATCGTCGCCGGGGTTTTCCATGAGACGGCGGCCCGTTCAATCGGTCCCTGATTGTGTTTCAAACGGGCGGCCGCGCGCCGGCGGTCGGATCCCTATTCCTCGACGCCCTGCCGACGCGGCATTCCGGGCATTCCGCAATGCGGAAACCATGCCGTTCCAAACCCCGCTCCGCCTTTTCCCGCGCGGCTTCCGGCCCTTAGAGCGCCGCTTCTAGGCTCTTGCGGTTTCCGGGTTCACCTACTATCGTTACATCGAACAATGTAACATTCAAAAATGAGCCAAATCGGAGACACCCGGATGAATGCTCGCACGTTGCCTTTCGGCCCGCCCGACCATGACGGCCCGGACGAAGCCATCGACATCGCCATCATCGGCACCGGCTTCGCCGGCCTCGGGATGGCCATCCGCCTGCGACAGACAGGCGTCACCGACTTCGTCGTCCTCGAGAAGGCCGCGTCGGTCGGCGGCACGTGGCGCGACAACCATTACCCCGGGTGTGCATGCGACGTGCAATCGCACGTCTATTCGTTCTCGTTCGCGCCGAACCCGCGCTGGACGCGCATGTTCGCGCCGCAGCCGGAAATCCGCGCGTATCTGGAAGACTGCGTGCAACGCTTCGGCATCGGGCCGCACCTGCGCCTGAACCATGAACTGCAGCGTGCCGAATACGACGAGGCCGCACAACGCTGGCGCCTCTCGTTCGCGAACGGCAAGCGGCTGTCGGCGCGCGTGCTGGTGTCGGGGATGGGCGGCCTGTCACGCGCCGCGCTGCCGGCGATTCCCGGCGTCGAGACGTTCAAGGGCCGCGCGTTCCATTCGCAGCAGTGGGATCACGACTATCCGCTTGAAGGCAAGCGCGTTGCGGTGATCGGCACCGGCGCGAGCGCGATCCAGTTCGTGCCGCAGATCGCGCCGCGCGTGAAGTCGCTCGCGCTGTTCCAGCGCACGCCGCCGTGGATCATGCCGAAGCCCGACCGCAACCTCACGCGCTTCGAGAAATGGCTGTTCCGCACGCTGCCGTTCACGCAGAAGGCGGTGCGCGGCGGCATCTACTGGATGCTCGAATCGCGCGTGCTCGGCTTCGCGATCCATCCGTCGCTGATGAAGAACGTGCAGAAGCTCGCGCTGCGCCATATCCGCAAGCAGATTCCCGATCCGGAGCTGCGCAAGGTCGTCACGCCGAACTACACGCTCGGCTGCAAACGCGTGCTGATCTCGAACGACTATTACCCGGCGCTGTCGCGCAAGAACGTCGACGTGATCACGACCAGCATCGACCGTATCGAAGCCGACGCGGTCGTGACAACCGACGGCAGGCGCCATGAAGTCGATTGCCTGATATACGGCACCGGCTTCCAGGTCGCCGATCCGTATCCGCGCGGCGCCATCGTCGGCCGCGGCGGGCTTGACATCGTCGATGCGTGGCGCGACGGCGCGCATGCGTATCTCGGCACGACGCTGCCCGGCTATCCGAACTTCTTCATGATCGTCGGCCCGAACACGGGGCTGGGCCACAACTCGATGGTGTTCATGATCGAGTCGCAGATCGAATACATCCTCGGCGCGCTGCAGGCGATGCATCGCGAACGCGCGGATGCGATCGAGGTGCGCCCGCTCGTCGAGGCGCAGTACAACAACGACCTGCAGCGCAAGCTGAAGAAGGCGATCTGGTCGACGGGCGGCTGCAAGAGCTGGTATCTCGATCCGCGCACCGGCAAGAACACGACGCTATGGCCGGGCTTCACGTGGCGCTTCCGCCAGGCGACCGCGCACTTCTCGATCGCCGACTACCACGCGTATCGCGCACCGCGCCACGACACGACCGCACGGCCCGCCAGCACGCCTGCCGCTTCCCCGACCCGTTCCGCCGAAGCGGCCTGAGCCACACAAGGAGCCATCGACATGAGAGATTTCGCCAACAAGGTCGCCGCGATCACGGGCGCAGGCTCGGGCATGGGCCGCGCGCTCGCGGTACAGCTCGCGCAGGCCGGCTGCCACGTGTCGCTCGCCGACAAGAACGGCGTCGGCCTCGCCGAAACCGAACGGATCGTGCGCGCGATCTCGCCAAAGGTGCGCGTATCGACACGCGTGCTCGACGTCGGCGATCGCGACGCGATGTTCGCGTGGGCCGACGACACCGCGAAAGAACACGGCAAGGTCAATCTGATCTTCAACAACGCGGGCGTCGCGCTGTCGAGCACGATCGAAGGAATGGACTACGGCGATCTCGAGTGGATCGTGAACATCAACTTCTGGGGCGTCGTGCACGGCACGAAGGCGTTCCTGCCGCATCTGAAGGCGTCGGGCGAAGGCCACGTGATCAACACGTCGAGCATCTTCGGGATCTTCGCGCAGCCCGGGATGAGCGGCTACAACGCGACCAAGTTCGCGGTGCGCGGCTTCACCGAATCGCTGCGCCAGGAACTCGACATGATGAAGTGCGGCGTATCGGCCATATGCGTGCACCCGGGCGGCATCCGCACGAACATCGCGCAGTCGAGCCGCGTCGCGAAGAACATGGTCGGCTTCATCGTCGAGAGCGAGCAGCAAGGCAAGGACAGCTTCGAGAAGTTCTTCATCACGACCGCGGACGACGCCGCGCGCACGATTCTCGCCGGCGTGCGCAGGAACAAGCGCCGCGTGCTGATCGGCCGCGATGCGAAGGCCGCCGACTGGATGGCGCGCGTGCTGCCGGCCGCATACCAGGCGCTCGTCGTGCTGGCAACGCGCCGCGAGGCCGCAAAGGCCCGCCGCGCGGCCGCCCGCTACGGCGCGCCGCCGGCGGCGCCGCTGCAAGCAACGTACAACAACGCAGGCAATCAGGGAGAACAATCATGACGACACCGCACATGATGCCCGTGCGGCGCGACATCCGCTTCGCGCTGCCACCAGAACGCGCGAAGGACTGGCACGTGCAGGGCGTGCCGGTCACGCATTTCATGAACGCGCTGTCGCTGCTGTTTCCGGCCGGCGAGCGTTTCTTCATGGATTCGGTGCGCAACTACCGCGACCGCATCGAGGATCCGGAACTGAAGAAGCAGGTGCTCGGCTTCATCGGCCAGGAAGCGATGCACACGCGCGAACACATCGAGTACAACGACCTGCTGCAGTCCGCCGGCCTGCCCGCGCACAAGCTCGACAAGCGGCTGTGGACGATCCTCGGCTTCTTCAAGAAGACGCTGCCGCATTCGATGCAGCTCGCGATCACGATCGCGCTGGAGCACTACACGGCGATTCTCGCGAACCAGCTGCTGTCGGGCCACGAGCACCGGATCGACGGGTCGGTCGAAGGCTATCAGCAGATGTGGATGTGGCATGCGATGGAGGAAACCGAGCACAAGGCGGTGTCGTACGACGTATGGAACGTCGTGATGAAGCCCGGCCTCGGCAGCTACTTGCTGCGCACCGGCACGATGCTGCTGACCACCGTGATGTTCTGGACGATCGTGTTCGACTTCCACGTGCGGCTGATGCTGTCGCACCGCCGCAAGCATGGCCGGTTCGGCGGCATGTGGCGCCTCGTGAAGTATCTGTACAGCCCGAGGACCGGCGTGTTCCCGAGCATCGCGCGAGAATGGCTCGACTATTTCCGTCCGGGCTTCCATCCGTGGGACCACGACAACCATCGGTACCTGCAGGGGCTCGACACGCTGCTCGCGAACATCGACGCGACCAACGCGCGTTATGCCGCGCAAGCCGCTCCGCGGCGCGTGCCGCTGCATCCGGTTGCGCAGGCGTGACGTCATGGCGCGTGCCCGCGAGATGCTGACCGTCCGCTCCGGCGACGTGAAACTCGCCGTTTATGTCAGCGGCTCGCGGCGCGCGCCGCCGCTGATCCTGGTGCATGGCTATCCCGATTCCGCCGCGGTGTGGGCGCCGGTGCGCGCGCGGCTCGCGCAGCGTTACCGTGTGATCGCATACGACGTGCGCGGCGCCGGCGCATCCGATGCGCCGCGCCGCCGCGCGGACTATTCGCTCGCGCGGCTCGCCGACGATCTGAAGGCCGTCGCCGACGCCACCTGCGGCAACCGGCCGTTTCATCTGGTCGGCCACGACTGGGGATCGATCCAGTGCTGGGAAGCCGTGACCGATCCTGCGTTCCGAGGCCGTATCGCGTCGTATACGTCGATCTCCGGCCCCTGCCTCGATCACGTGTTCCGCGCGAAGATGCGGCTCAAGCAGAGCCTGAAGTCCTGGTACATCGCGTTCTTTCACTTGCCGGTCGTGCCGTCGCTGATCTGGCGGCTGGGCGGCGCCGCGCTGTGGCCGCGCTGGCTGCAACTGACCGAACGCGTGCGGCCCGAGCGCGACCCCGCGCAGTTGAAGAACGCGCTGAACGGGATGCAGCTTTACCGCGCGAACTTCGTCGCGCGGGCGCGCAAGCCGCGCGAGCGGTATGCGCAGGCGCCGGTGCAGATTCTGGTGCCGGTGCGCGATCGCTACGTGACGCCCGAGATGTCGGTCGGTCTCGACCGCTGGCTCGGCGAGCACGTACGCGAGGAGCTCGATGGTGCGCACTGGGTCGTGATACGCAATCCGGATTTGATCGCGGCGCGGATCGACCGGTTCGCGGCTGCGCATGAAAGGCTCACGGTCGCGGCGCCGCCGCCGGCCGCTCAGCGCAACGACGGAAGGCGCTTGAACAGCGTTTCGTAGTCGATCACGAGACCGTCTGCGTCGATGTCCATCTCCGCCGTGAAGTTCCGGAAGATGCCTTCATAGCGATAGCGGCGGCCGGGCTCGATGCACGTGTATGCCTGCTTGACCGGCGTGACGGTCAGGTCGGGCGTCGAGACGTACGCGACGTCGATCGGCCGGCGCTCGCCGCGCGCGAGACGGAGGCGGCCAATCGGCAGCGAATTCGTGAACGGCGTCGCCGCAATGTCGATGTCGACGCAGCCGTCCAGTTCGCGCAGTTCGCGGCCAGCGCCGTCGCGCCAGCGCCCGGCGCCATCGCCGTGCAGTTCCAGCCTGCCGCCGCCCATCACCCTGAGCACCGCGTACTTCGCCCGCCACTGCGGATCGCACTCGACCCGGTACGCGAGCCCGTACGCACGGCCGTACCGCTGACCGACCACGGCGCTCTCGACGACGATGCCGGATTCGCTCCGGTCGAACGTCAGATGCTCGATTCCGTCGCCTTCGAGCGACGTCCAGCGCAGTTCGTGCATTGTCCGGCCTCCTTGGTATCCCGCTTCCGCACATCGTCACACACATTCCGGCTGCCGAAAATGCCACCGTCGAGTCCGGCGCGTGTCATTTGGCTTCGACGTCCATGTCCGGCCCGTCGAACGCCGACCGGATAGCTGCCACGATTCGCGCCGCCCGGCGCCGATCCTCCAACTGCGGATACTGCTGTTTGAGCTTGCGCGTGATTTGCCCAGCCGTTTTCCCTGACGGAGAGAATGATCCGGCCTGCATCCGGGTTCGGCATCTCGACAACTTCCTCGAGTCGCAACTCGCTCAGTGCCGCGCTCAAATCAAACTGCACGGCTTCCTGAACCGCCGCCGCCCCATTCCCACATCAACCACAAATCCCGACTATCCAGAATTCCCTATTCCGGTGCATCGCAGAGTGTCCTATGCTCGCGGCTCATCCCGTTCCGCCGCCGCCATGCATACCGCCCGTTCCGCCTCGCCGTCCGTCGATCTGCGCACTTTGCTGCGCAGCATCGGCCAGATCGTGCTGCAGGCGAACGCGTTCACCGGCGCGCTGCTGGTCGCCGCACTCGCAATGACCGATCTGCGGCTCGCGTGCGCGGCGCTCATCGGCGCGGCCGCCGCCAATTTCACCGCGGTGCTGACCGGCGCGGCGCGCCGCGACGTCGAACAAGGGCTGCACGGCTTCAACGGGGCGCTCGCTGCGCTGGTGGCGGTGCTGTTTGCCCGCGCACCCCTCGCCGCGCTGTTGCTGGCGCCGCTCGCCGCGACGGGCGCCGCACTGGTGCAGCGGGCGATGCGCGCCCCGCTCGCGAAATGGCGCCAGTGTCCGTATTCGAGCCCGTGCCTCGCAGCCACCGCGTTGTGGCTGCCGCTTGTCGCAGTGCAACACGCCCCCGGCAGCGGTCAGGGTGCCACCTTCTCGCTGGATACGTTCGCCGCAGCGCTACTATCCGGCGTCGCCCAAACCACGTTCGCGCAAGGCGCGTCGGCCGGCGCACTGATCGTGGCGGGCATCGCGATCGCGTCGCGTCGCGCCGCCGCATTCGCGCTCGGCGGCGCGATCGTGTCGACCGTATTGCTGATCGCGCTCGGCGCGAGCGGCGGCGCATTCGCCGACGGCGTGCTCGGCTTCAACGGCGCACTCGCCGCGCTCGCGCTGATGTCGCGCGGCGCGCGTGCCGCGCTCGCGGCCGCCGCACTGGCCGCGCTGATCCAATGGCTCGCCATGCAGGCCGGCATCGTCGCGCTCACCGCGCCGTTCGCGCTCGCGTCGTGGATCACGGTCGCCATCGCGCGCCGCGTTACCCTCGGAGAAACCGATGTCGTCATTCGCACACCGTCCTGACACCGTAAAGCCAGGCGGCCCGATCTCGGACGCCGAGCGCCGGCTGCGCGTCGATCTCGCCGCCGCCTATCGCCTCGTCGCGCTGAACGGCTGGGACGACCTGATCTACACGCATCTGTCCGCGACAGTGCCGGGCGAGCCGGGCCATTTCCTGATCAACCCGTTCGGCCTGACGTTCGACGAGGTCCGTGCGTCGAATCTCGTGAAGATCGATCTCGCCGGCAACCGGATCGGCGACGGCGAATACGCGGTCAACGTAACCGGCTTCGCGCTGCATGCGGCCGTGCACGCCGCGCGGCCGGACGCCGTCTGCGTGATGCATCTGCACAATACGGCCGGCATCGCGGTGTCGATCCAGCGCGACGGCCTGCTGCCGGCGTCGCAGCACGCGCTGCGGTTTCACGGCGATCTCGCGTATCACGACTACGAGGCGCTCGCGTTCTCGCCCGCCGAAGGCGCACGGCTGACGGCGAGCCTCGGCGCGAAATCGGCGATGCTGCTGCGCAACCACGGCACGCTGACGGTCGGCCGGACGGTCGCCGAAGCGTATGTTCTGATGGATACGCTGATCAAGGCGTGCGACATCCAGGTGCGCGCACAGGCAAGCGGCGGACCGCTCGTGCTGCCCGAGCCGACGGTCGCCGACCGTACAGCCGAACAACTGCGCGACGGCGGCGCGATCGAGGGCGAACTGGAATGGCCGGCGCTGCTGCGCCGCCTCGACCGGATCGATCCGACGTATCGCGACTGACGCAGGTCGCGGCCCGACGAACTTTCCCACCTCAACCACCGGAGCACCCAGTCATGCCGACTTTCAATATCCAGTTGTTCGAAGGCCGCACGGTCGAACAGAAGCGCGCATTCGTCGAAGCCATCACGCGTGTCACGTGCGAGACGCTCGGCTGCGATCCGGGCTCGGTCGACATCATTCTCGCCGACGTGAAAAAGGAGAATTGGGCGACGGCCGGCAAGCTGTGGAGCGACGAGCGCTGAAAAGCTCCCGGGATCGGTGTGCGTCCAGCCATTGGACGCATGCTACTTGGAGCCAGTTTGTCATCTCGAAATTGGCGCCGGCAATTCGAATATGCCGAAGCCGGCAGCCATCCTGATATATTGCCGCCGACGATCGGCGTCGCCGCAATTAGCTCTCGTAAGCGCACACACGCTCGGTCATTTTCTCAATATAAATACGTCAGCAGTTGTAACGCGTGGGCGGGATGCTAAAGAGGCAAAAAAGTGATCGCCGACAAGCAAATCGCAAGTGTCCTTAACGACATGATCTTCCAAATGGGAGCCGATCTGGATCGCTCCCTGCTGACCGTCAAGGCGTCGTGTCCGGATTCGGAATTCGTCGCCTGCCGCGAATTCGTGTCGCAACTGCTGACCAAGATGCTGCTCGATTTCATGAATCCGCTCTACGCGCGGCACCCCGACCTGAAGCCGCCGGACCTCGCGTGACCCGCCCGCGCGACGCCGGCCGCCGGCGTCGCACGCGGCTTTCATTCTCTGCGCCGCGTTGTGCGCCCGCACATCGCGTTGTCACGCAATGGGCGCATATAATGCGGCACAGACGCAGCAGCCGATGGCCACCCGCCCAGGAGACCGCCATGGAAGCGAAGAACGAGGAAGTCGTCGCACACCTGCTCTCCGATGTCGTCGAATTCGCACGCGAGCGCCTGCCCGAAGCCACGTTCCGGATCGTCGAACCGTTCCTGCATCATTACTACGATTTCGTCGACGCCGACGATCTGCAGAATCGCAGCATCGCCGATCTGTACGGCGCCGCGATGGCGCATTGGCAGACCGCGCAGAAGTTCGTGCCCGGCAGCGAGCGGCTGCGCGTGTACAACCCGATCCTCGAACAGCACGGCTGGCACTCGGACCACACGGTCATCGAGATCGTCAACGACGACATGCCGTTCCTCGTCGACTCGGTGACGATGGCGGTAAACCGCCTCGGGCTCGCGCTGCACTCGGCGCTGCACCCGGTGTTCCGCATCTGGCGCGGCAACAGCGGCGGGATCGAGCGCGTCGACGCCGGCGGCGCAACGCCCGGCGACGGCCAGTCGCAACTCGCATCGTTCATCCATTTCGAAGTCGACCGCTGCGGCGACGCCGCGCTGCTCGACACGCTGCGCGACGACATCGCACACGTGCTGCGCGACGTGCGTGCGTCCGTCGAGGACTGGCCGAAGATCGTCGACATCGCCCGCGCGACGATCAAGGACATGAAAGCGCGGGAATCGACCGCGGAGGACATCGAGGCGCGCGCATTCCTCGAATGGATGGTCGCCGATCACTTCACGTTCCTCGGCCAGCGCGACTACTCGCTGGTATCGGACGGTACCGGCTTCGGGCTGCGCGGCGTCGAAGGTTCCGGCTTCGGGCTGCTGCGCGAAGCGCTGCGCGCGCCCGGCGCACCTGACGTCACGCCGCTGCCACCCGCCGCGGCCGAGATCATCACCGGCCCGTGGCCGATCTTCGTAACCAAGGCGAACTCGCGCGCGACCGTGCACCGGCCCGGCTATCTCGACTACGTCGGCGTGAAGCTGGTCGGCGCCGACGGCAAGATCGTCGGCGAGCGCCGCTTCATCGGGCTCTATACGTCGACCGCCTATTTCGGCTCATACACCGAGATTCCGATCGTGCGCCGCAAATGCGCGAACATCGTGCAGCGCGCCGGCTTCCTGCCGAAGGGACATCTCGGCAAATCGCTCGTGACGGTGCTGGAAACCTATCCGCGCGACGAGCTGTTCCAGGCCGACGAAGATCAGCTCTACGACATCGCGCTCGGCATTCTCCGGCTGCAGGAACACCAGCGCACGCGCCTGTTCGTGCGGCGCGACCGCTTCGACCGCTTCGTGTCGTGTCTCGTGTTCGTGCCGCGCGACAAGTACAACACCGACCTGCGCCGCCGCATCGCGAAGTTGCTGGTGGATGCGTACAACGGCGTGAACGTCGAATTCACGCCGTTGCTGTCGGAATCGGCGATCGCGCGGATTCATTTCGTCGTCCACGCGGAGCCGGGCACGATGCCCGACGTCGACACGCGCGAACTCGAAGCGCGGCTCGTGCAAGTCGCGCGCCGCTGGCAGGACGATCTCGCCGACGCGCTGCTCGACGCGTTCGGCGAAGAGCAAGGCAACCGCCTGCTGCAGCGCTATGCGGATTCCTTCCCGGCCGGCTACCGCGACGACTATCCGGCGCGCACGGCCGTGCGCGACATCGAGCTGATCGAACGCGTGAAGGCGTCGGGCCAGCTCGCGATGAACCTGTACCGCCCGATCGAAGCCGGACCGCGCGCGTTCCGCTTCAAGGTGTATCGCGCGGGCGAGCCGATCGCGCTGTCGCGCAGCCTGCCGATGCTCGAACATCTCGGCGTACGCGTCGACGAGGAGCGGCCGTACCGGATCCAGACGCAGGACGCAGTGCCCGCGTGGGTGCACGATTTTGGCCTCGAGCTTGCCGACGACACAGAGTTCGACATCGAGCGCGTGAAGGCGCTGTTCGAGGATGCATTCGACCGGATCTGGAGCGGGCGCATCGAGAACGACGATTTCAACCGCCTCGTGCTGCGCGCGCAGCTGAGCGCGCGTGAAGTGACAATCGTGCGCGCGTATGCGAAATACCTGCGGCAGGTCGGCTCGACGTTCAGCGACGCCTACATCGAGCGTGCGCTGACCGGCAACCCGGCGATCGCGCGGCAGCTCGTCGAACTGTTCCTGCTGCGCTTCGACCCGGCGATCGGCAGCACGCGCGACGTGCAGGCCGAACGCCTGCTGAACGCGATCGAGGCGGCGCTCGACCAGGTGCCGAACCTCGACGAGGACCGGATCCTGCGCCAGTTCCTCGGCGTGATCAACGCGACCGAACGCACCAACTATTTCATGCACGACGCGAACGGCGAATCGAAGCCGTACCTGTCGTTCAAGTTCAATCCGGCGAAGGTGCCGGGCCTGCCCGAACCGAAACCGATGTTCGAGATCTGGGTGTACTCGCCGCGCGTCGAGGGCGTGCACCTGCGCGGCGGGCGCGTCGCGCGCGGCGGCCTGCGCTGGTCCGACCGCCGCGAGGATTTCCGCACCGAGGTGCTCGGGCTGATGAAGGCGCAGATGGTGAAGAACGTCGTGATCGTGCCGGTCGGCTCGAAAGGCGGCTTCGTCGTGAAGAACCCGCCGCCGCCGAGCGATCGCGAAGCGTGGATGCGGGAAGGGATCGCGTGCTACCAGACGTTCCTGCGCGGGCTGCTCGACCTGACCGACAATCTCGCCGGCAACGCGATCGTGCCGCCGCCAGACGTGGTGCGGCACGATCCCGACGATCCGTATCTCGTCGTCGCGGCCGACAAGGGCACGGCCACCTTCTCCGACTACGCGAACGCGATCTCGCATGAATACGGCTTCTGGCTCGACGACGCGTTCGCGTCCGGCGGGTCGGTCGGTTACGACCACAAGAAGATGGCGATCACCGCACGCGGCGCGTGGGAATCGGTGAAGCGGCATTTCCGCGAGATGGGCGTCGATACGCAGACCACCGACTTCACCGTGGTCGGCATCGGCGACATGTCCGGCGACGTGTTCGGCAACGGAATGCTGCTGTCGCCGCATATCCGGCTCGTCGCGGCATTCGATCACCGGCACGTGTTTCTCGATCCGAACCCCGACCCGGCGACGAGCTTCGCCGAACGCCAGCGAATGTTCGCGCTCGAGCGTTCGAGCTGGGCCGACTACGATACGTCGGTGATTTCGGCGGGCGGCGGCGTCTATCCGCGCACCGCGAAGACGATCCCGCTGTCGCCGGCCGTGCAGGCCGCGCTCGGCATCGACGCACACGCGCTGCCGCCGACCGAGCTGATCCGCGCGATCCTGCAGGCGCCGGTCGACCTGCTTTACAACGGCGGGATCGGCACCTACGTGAAGGCGACGCACGAAACCCATCAGCAGGTCGGCGACCGCGCGAACGACGCGGTGCGCGTGAACGGTGCGGACCTGCGCTGCAAGGTCGTCGGCGAAGGCGGCAACCTCGGCTGCACGCAGTTCGGCCGCATCGAGTTCGCGCAACGCGGCGGGCGCATCAACACCGACGCGATCGACAACTCGGCAGGCGTCGATTGTTCGGATCACGAAGTCAACATCAAGATTCTGCTCGGGCTCGTCGTCGGCGACGGCGAGATGACCGAGAAGCAGCGCAACGCACTGCTCGCGGAGATGACCGACGAAGTCGGGCTGCTCGTGCTGCGTGACAATTACTACCAGACGCAGGCGCTTTCGATCGCCGGCCGCTACAGCGTCGAGCTGCTCGATGCGGAGGCGCGCCTGATGCGCTGGCTCGAACGCGCGGGCCGCCTGAACCGCGTGATCGAATTCCTGCCGACCGACGACGAGATCGCCGAACGACAAACCGCGAAACAGGGCCTCACTTCGCCGGAACGCGCGGTGCTGCTCGCGTACAGCAAGATGTGGCTGTACGACGCGCTGCTCGAATCCGACGTGCCCGAGGATCCGCTGGTCGCCGCGATGCTGGTGGATTATTTCCCGAAGCCGCTGCAACAACGCTTCAGCGAACCGATGCAGCGCCACCCCCTGCGCCGCGAGATTCTCGCAACGCACCTGACCAACGCGCTCGTCAATCGGGTCGGCTGTGCGTTCGTGCATCGGCTAATGGAGGAAACCGACGCGAAACCGGGGGACATCGTGCGCGCATGCATCATGGCGCGCGACGTGTTCGATCTCGATGCGGTGTGGCGCGACATCGACGCGCTCGACAACCGGGTTGCCGACGACGTGCAGGCGCGGATGTTCGTCGACGTCGCGCGGCTGCTGGAACGCGCGGCGCTGTGGTTCCTGCGGCAGCTGCAGTCGGGGGCGGTGGCCGCCGGCGGCGTCGGCGGCCTGATCGCGCGCTGCCGCGACGCGGTCGCGCGCATCGCGCCGCAATTGCCGTCGCTGCTGCCGGCGAGCGATCTCGACGCGTTGTCCGAGCGGCAACGCGTGCTGACCGACGCGGGCGTCGACGGCGCGCTCGCGGCGCGTGTCGCGAGCGGCGACATCTCTGCCGCGCTGCTCGACATCGCCGAAGTCGCAGCGACTTGCGATCGCAGTCTCGAACTGGTGGCGGGCGTCTACTTCTCGCTCGGCACGCTGCTGAACTATGGCTGGATCGGCGAACGCGCGGCGGCGCTGCCGACGCCGACGCACTGGGACATGCTGGCGCGCGCAGCCGCGCTCGCGGAAGTCGCGCGGCTCAAGCGCACGCTCGCGACCAGCGCATTCGCGGAATCGGCGGATTCGACGTCGCCGGACGCGATCGTCGATGCATGGCGCGAGCGACGCGACGCGGCACTGCAACGCTACGAGCACCTGCTGGCCGACCTGCGCGCGTCGGGTGGAGCAAGCCTCGCGGTGCTGCTCGTCGTCGTGCGCGAAATGGCCGTGCTCGAACGCGCGTGATGAACGTCGATGGTCGCGGCGGACGCCACGCGCGTGCGGGCCGCCAGCGGCGTCACACCGTCGCGACCAGCAACTCTTCCGCGTTGTTCGGCGGACGCAGGCCGTCGGTCCGATCGGCGAAGTAGCGACGCGCGAGATCCGCGGCCGACACATGCTCGGCGCGCGCAAAGCCCGCTTGCCGCGCGAGCGCGCGGATTTCTGCCGGCATGAAGAAGCTGATGAACGGCGTACCGCTTGCGCGCGCGCCCTTCGCGGCCATTTCGAGGCCCGGGCGCACGTCCGGATCTGCATGTTCGAGCGGCAGCAGGAACGTCATCGCGAACGTCGAGCCCGGCGCGAGCGACGCGACTTCGCGCAATGCGGCTGCGTTCGCTTCGCGCGTCAGGTACATGCTCACGCCGGTGGACACCACGACCGCCGGCTTGCCCGTGTCGAAACCCGCGCGCACGAGCGCGTCGCGCCAAGACTCCTTCGCCTCGAAATCGACCGGCACGAACCGCAGCCAGTCCGGCACGCCGAAGCCGAGCTCGCTCAGACGGCTGCGTTTCCACGCCTGCGGCGCCGGCTGGTCGACCTCGAAGACGGTCACGCGCGACGCCATCTCGGGCCGGCGCTGCACAAAGCTGTCCAGGCCCGCGCCAAGGATCACGTACTGGGTCGCACCGTGCGCGGCCTGCTCGATGACGAGATCCTCGATGAAACGCGCCCGCGCGACGATCGACGCTCGAAAGGACCGCGTGAACTGCGGATCCATGTCGCCGCGCTGCTGCCAGCCGGGTGCGGGCGCGAGCAGGCGCAGCCCGACCTCGTCGGCAAGCACGTGCGGCGGCGCATCGCACGCCACGTGCAGCGCGCGCCACAGCGCGACGCGCGCGGCGGTGCTGTCCGGCGCGCCCTGTTCGCGATCGTGATCGGACATCGCCTTCGCCTCACGCGCTCGACGTGCCGGGCGCCTGCAGGCGCCACACGCGGCCGTCGGGATCGCGCACGGTCATGTCGCGCGTGCCCCAGTGCGTATCCTCGAACGGCGTGACGACGTCGACGATCGGTTGCGGCCGCACTGCACGCTCGTCGGGCACCTTCAGCACCACCTGCATGCCGGGCGTCTCGGTTGCCGGCACTTCGGCGATGAACAGGAACGGGCCGTCGCCGTTTCGCAGCTGGCCCGAGTTGTGATCGGTTTCGAATTCCAGCGTGAAACCCAGCGCCTGGAAGAACTTCGCCGACTTGCCCCAGTTGTGCGTGGTCAGGTACACGGCTTCGATTCGCTCGGATGACATGTCAATCCTCCTGGGTGGACGGGCCGGCCCCGGGCGGCGGAGCGGCCAGGTACGCACGCAATGCGTCGGCCACGAGCGCGGACAGCGACTGCTCCGTCTCGATGGCGCGATGCTTGACCTGCCGGATCAGGCTCAGCGGCAGGTACACGTTGAATTGCTTCACTTCTTCGTCGGTCATGGGGGGCTAGTATGCTAGCAAAATAGCAAAAGTCAACCGATGAGCCGAAAGCGGCCGCAGCGTGCGGCGCAGGGTTCCCTGCTCCGCGATGCCGCCACGGCCCGCTTGCCGCGCAGTCACATCGTGTCTGCCCGCGCGGCCACCCGCGCAAACAGCGCGTCGAGATCGAAGCCGGTCGTATCGATGCCGATGGTGTCGCGCAGGCAGGCGCCCCACGCGGCCGCGTCGTCGAAGGTGACCGTGCGCCCGGCGCCCGCCGCGTCGCGCAGCGTCAGCACGGTGTTGAACAGTGCCGCGCGGCCGTCGGGCAGCACGCGGCATGCGATCAGGTCGTTGACGAAGATCGATTCGGGATACGTCGACGTGAACCAGTTCGCGGCTTCGTAATCGATCCATTCGGCCGGTTTCAGCGAAAACCGGTAAGTGGTCTGCCAGCCGTCGGGGATTTCGAACTCCATGTCGAACTCGCCATCGACGGGCGCGGCGACGACGCGAAACGCGCCGTGCGGCGTCGGCTGCCGCTCGCCCGGCGCGAAGCGTAGCGGCGCGGTGAGCGTCGCGCTGCCGAAGCCGATGTCCGCGAGCCATGCCGCGCCGTCGACGTCGATGCGCAGCAACATGTGCGTCTGCGCAGTGACGACTTCCGGCGGGCGCATCCAGCGCACGCGCGCGATCAGCGGCGTCACGCGAAAGCCGATCGTCGTGAGTGCGGTGTGGAAAAGTTTGTTGAGCTCGAAGCAGTAGCCGCCGCGCCGGTGTGCAATCACCTTGTCGACGATCGCGGGCAGGTCGAGCGCGACGCGCGCGCCGGTCAGCGGATTCAGGTTTTCGAACGGAATCGCCTGCGGATGCAGCAGATGCAGCCGGCGCAGCACGTCGAGCGTCGGCTCGGCCGGGCCGTCATAGCCGATGCGGGCGAAGTAGCGCGGGAGGTCGAACGAGTCAGTCATGGATGAACCGGCACCGGGAACTGGGAACACGCCACGATAGCATCGAGCGAAATCCCCATGTTGCCCGGGGTCTGTTCGTGCGGATAACGCCCGCGCGCCGCGCCCCCTTTGATCCCGGATCGCCGCGCACGGCGCCGGCACCGCGCGCCGCTTCGGCTGCGTTACGGCAGCAGCTTCAGCGCGGACGACGCGACCGGCGGCACCGAAATGCCCTGGCGAGTCGCGAACTGCACGGCCTCGCTGAGCGTCGACGCCAGTGACTGCAGCTGGCTCGGCGCACTTTGCGCGATATACGACGCGGCCTGCATGTTCTGCGGATTCAGCCCTGCCTGCAGCAGCGACGCGGCGCTCGCCGAACCAAGGCTGCCGAGCCCCGGCTGCAACTGCGAGTACTGCGTGAGGCCTTGGCCGAGCGACGCGAGGCCGTTGCTGAACGCCTGCTTGTCGATCGGGCCGTGCGATGCGCCGCCGCTCGCGAAGGCCTGGCCGAGCGCCTGCGACACCGACTGCTGCGCGCCGCCCATCTGCGACAGCGCGGCCGGCGTCAGCGCATCGCCGCCGCCGAGCAGGCTCGCGGCCTGCTGCGCCTGGCCGGCCGCGCCGGTCAGCCCCATCGCCGACGCGAGCGACGACTGCCCGGCCAGCACCTGCTGGTTCGCGCCGACGTACGCCTGCATCAGTTGCGCGACGCCGCCCTGCGACGGAGCGGCCTGCTGCTGCCCGCCGCCGAGCAGCGCCGATCCGATCGACTGCAGGTCGAGCTGCGCATGCGCGGCGCCGTGTACGCCCAACAGGATGCCGAGTGCGAGGCTCGCGGATGCGAGTTGCTTGCCCGTCGCGCGAATGTGTTTCATCTGTGCTCCCTCGTGCCGGAAATATCGAGGCCGATATTGTCGAAGCGCGTCGCGCGCGGCCGCAACGACTGAAACACATCGAAACGAAATCGCGGGCCGCGGCCGCTTGCAATTCGGTCGTCGCGTCATGCCGCCGCGCGCATTCCATCGTGTTTGCCGACCGAGATCACGCAAGCATCGAAATTCGTTCCTGTGGCGCGCGAATATCGCGCGCTCCGGTTTCGGGACCGCCGCTGCAGCGCGTCAGACCGCCATCCAGTCGGGCAGCCTGCGGCCGACCCAATCGGCCGCGCGCTCGTAGCCGCGCGCGAGCTGCAGTACCTCGAGATCCGCGCGCGGACGGCCGATCAGCTGCATCCCCATCGGCAAGCCGGCGTCGTTGAAGCCGACCGGCACGCTGATCACCGGGCATCCGGCCAGCGTCCAGGGGACGACCGTTTCCATCCAGCGGTGATACGTATCCATCGCGCGGCCGGCGATTTCCTTCGGCCAGCGCTGCCCGATGTCGAACGGGAACACCTGCGCGGTCGGCGCCGCGATGAAGTCGTAGCGATCGAAAAAGCTCAGCACCGCCTGATGCCACGCAGTGCGCTCGACGCTCGCGTCGAACGCGTCGGCAGCCTGCATCGCGAGCAGCCCTTCGACCTCGTAGATCGCCTCGGGCTTCAGCAGCGCGCGGCGCGCCGGGTCGCGATAGTGCGCGAGCAGCCCGCCGCCCGACAACAGATGCCGATGCGCCAGCCACAGCCGCCAGATCCGCTCGGGCGCGAATGCCGGCAGCGCCGCATCGACGTCGCAGCCGATCTCGCGCAGCGTCGCGAGCCCCTGTTCGCACTGCGCGAGCACGCCCGGCTCGGTCGCGAGATAGCCGTTCCAGTCGCCGACCCACGCGATGCGCTGGCCGCGCAGATCCCTGTCGAGCGGCTCCGCAAACACGGCGGGATCTTCGGCGAGCGACAGCGGATCGTTCGGATCGTAACCGGCCTGGATCGCGAGCAACTGTGCGACGTCGCCGACCGTGCGGCCCATCGGCCCTTCGGTGCCGAGCTGCTGCATGTACACGTCGACGCCCGGCCAGCGCGGCACGCGCCCCTGCGACGGACGGAACCCGTAGATGTTGCAGAACGCGGCCGGATTGCGCAAAGAGCCGCCGAAGTCGCTGCCGTCGGCCACCGGCAGCATCCGCGATGCGAGCGCCGCGGCCGTGCCGCCGCTGCTGCCGCCCGCGCTCTTCGTCAGGTCGTACGGATTGCGCGTCGCGCCGTGCACTTCGTTGAACGTGTGCGAGCCGAGCCCGAACTCCGGCGTATTGGTCTTGCCGATGAAGATCGCGCCCGCGGCACGCAGCCGCGCCGCGCCGACCGAATCGGCTTGCGGTACGTTATCGCGAAAAAGCGGCGACCCGTAGGTCGTCCGCAGCCCTTTCGTCATCGCGAGATCCTTCGGCGCCTGCGGCATCCCGTGCAGCCAGCCGTGATACTCGCCGCGGGCGAGCGCGGCGTCCTTTTCGGCGGCTTCAGCGAGCAGCGTATCGCGATCGCGCAGCGAGATCAGCGCGTTCACCGCGCCGTTCACGCGCGCGACGTGATCGAGATACGCGCGCATCGTCTCGACGCACGACACCGCCTTGCTGCGGATCGCCGACGCAAGCTCGCCGGCCGACAGGCGCACGATCGGGTCGACGGGGATGGAAGCGGGCGCGAGAAGCTGCGGGGCGCGGTGCGGCATGCGAAGTCTCCTGGGATCGATGTCGGATGGGGGCAAGCGACGGCCCCGAGGGCGGCCGGAGCGGCCGCCGCGCGGCGCCACGCCGCACGCCGATGCTCTACTCTACGCGACGCCGGATCGCCGACCTCCGATATTTTCCGCGGCGATTCATCGAGGAACCGACTAAATCGGCGTCACGCGCGGCCGGTTGGCGAAAACGTTTATGCGCATAAACTTAAATTTCTTATATTTCTAATTGGCGCAACGACAAGGCCGTCATTGACGATATTTTTACGCGGCCGACCGAACTCTTTAGACCTCGCGATCCCGCGGAAAGCTACGCTGCAACCATCTCGACTCTGGGGTATTCCTCATGCTCAAGCTGCTGGTGCCGGTCGGCCATTCGCCGCGCTCGCTTCACGCGGTCCGTCATGCGGCGTTCCTGTATAGCGAGCGCTGCGCGTCGGAGGTCGTGCTCGTCAACGTACAGATGCCGCTCGAGGCAACGCGGCTCGAGGCGTTTCATCCGCTGTCTCGATTGCGTTCGATCGAAGACAGCTTTGCGTGCGCCGATCTCGCGATGGCCGAACGAATCTTGCGGGAAGCCGGTGTGCGGTACAGCGTGGTGAAGAAGGTCGGGCCGGTGGCCGATACGATCGCGGCCGTCGCGGCGGAGACCGGCTGCGACGAAATTGTCGTCGTCGCGCCGAGACACGGCCCGTTGCATCGGCTGCTGTCGATGTTCACGCGCAGCGTGATGAGCCGGCTCGTCCGTATTTCGAATGTGCCGGTGACGGCGGTGCAATGAACGCGGCGTCAGCGTCGCCGTGGGAAGCCGGTTGCCGGCACGCGCGACGGCTGATTGCCGGGCGACCGGCGATGCGCTCGAACCCGATGCCGTCGGCATCGAAACCCACGGCGTCGACGTTTCTCTTTCGAGGTGACGCGCGACGGTTGCGCGCGGTATAACGCTTACTTGATGGCCTTGCGCCAGAACACGAGGTAAGTCGCCAACGACGATGCGCCCAGCAAAATCAGCCACAATGGCGCCATGCTGATCAGCACGGAAGAAACATTAAGCATCTGGATTCCTCACTATTTCGATAGCGATGTCGAACACGTATCTGCTGCGTACGGAACCGCCGTGCCCATCGCCTGCCGCACATCGTGCTCCGTTGAAACATGCATTCATGCTATCGCGCTGACCGGCCGCGCGATCGCCTTGCCCCGCGCGCATCCTGACATTCGTCAAACTAGCGTCAATCGCACCGCGATCGCGGCCGGCCGCCACGCCCATGCGCCATTCGCCCCGCGAAAACGGGACACGATCAGGCTGCGCCACCGTCTTTCAGCAGACGTTTACCGGGGGAAGCCCCAAGTGATTCGACGAACGAGTCCGCGTTACGCTTGCGCGACGAGGAGACGAATCATGAGACGAGTCGTACACATCGCTTTTTTCGCGTTGCTGACCTACCTGATCGGCGATCGCGCGCTGCTGCATGCGCAAGGCCGCGATGCGAGCCCGATCGCGTGTTCGCAGGGAGCCGAACAGGTGAAATTCGACGCGCTCAGCCGGGGTTTCGGCAGCGCGGCCGCCGACAGCCAGCGCGAGGCGTTCATGTCCGGCTGTCTTGTGACCGGCCGCGGCGACCGCGACGTCGCGATGGCGGCACGTTGACGTCGGGCGACCCGGGCGGGGTGCCCGGACACCCGCCGCTTTAGCCGCAGCCGGCATAACCGGCTCCCCCGCTCTTCGCACTGCGCCGCCCGCAGCGGTTTCCCCCATCACGCGCATCCGCGCTCCATCCGGCACCCGATGCAATCGATGAACGGGCGACGCCGCATCGCCAACGCGTCGTTGCGGTAGCAACCGGCCAGTATCGCGCGGCAACTTCGAGCGTCGCTGCCGTTGCGCCCCCACTCTGTTCGAATCGACCGTCGTACGCGGGCAGCCACCGCCCGTTCCTGCGCACCGGCTACAGCAGACGCGGGCGCCGCACCGCTCGCGACACTCTCCGGCAACCCGCCGCCCACGGCCCCTCCGCCTTTCGTGCGGCCCGGGCACGCCAATTGCGGCTCGATTACCCCTCCCCACGGGTCGCAATCATGAACGACAACGAGTCCCTCGATTCCGCGCCGCCTCGTGCGCATGCGGCAACGTGGCTCCGCCGCCTTGGGCCGGGCCTCATCACCGGCGCGGCTGACGACGATCCGTCCGGAATCGGTACGTACTCGCAGGCCGGCGCGCAGTTCGGGTTCGAGCTGCTCTGGTCGCTGCTGCTGACCTATCCGCTGATGACGGCCATCCAGCTCGTCAGCGCACGAATCGGCCGCGTGACCGGCAAGGGCCTTGCGTCGAACATGCGCGCGCACTACCCGGCATGGCTGCTCTACGTCACTGTCGTGCTGCTGATCGTCGCGAATGTGATCAACATCGCGGCCGACCTGTCGGCGATGGGTGCCGCGGTCAATCTGCTGCTGCACGGCCCGCAGCAGTTGTACGTCGTGTGCCTGGGCGGCATATCGGCCGTGCTGCAGATTTTCGTGCCCTACGAACGTTATGCCCGCCTGCTCAAGTGGACCGCGCTCGTGCTGCTCGCCTATGTCGCAGTCGCGCTTGTCGTGCCGGTCGATTGGGCCGACGTCGGCCGCGCGCTCGTGCTGCCGCACGTCCAATTGAGCGCCGGTTACCTGACTACGGTCGTCGCCGTGCTCGGCACGACGATCAGCCCTTACCTGTTCTTCTGGCAAGCGTCGCAGGAAGTCGAGGAGCTGCACGCGGCGCCGAATCAGCGGCCGCTGCGGCGCATGCCACATCAGGCGCCCGCGCAATTGCGGCGCATCAATTTCGACACGTGGGTGGGCATGGGCGTGTCCAACGTGATCGCATTCTTCATCACGCTGACGGCGGCGGCCACGCTCAACCGGCATCACATCGACGTGAAGACGTCGGCGGATGCCGCGCGCGCGCTCGAACCCATCGCAGGGCATTTCGCGTACATGCTGTTCGCGCTCGGGATCATAGGCACCGGCCTGCTGGCGTTGCCGGTGCTCGCCGGATCGGCCGCATACGCGGCCGCGGGCACGTTTCGGTGGCGCAACAGCCTCGCGCTGCGCATCGGCGTCGCGCCGGAGTTCTATGCGGTCATCGCGCTCGCGATCGTCGGCGGCGTCGCGATTACGTTCATGCATTTCGACCCGATCCGCGCACTCTACTGGAGCGCGGTGATCAACGGCCTCGCCGCCGTGCCGATCATGATCGTGATGATGCTGATGGCTGGAAGCACGCGCATCATGGGCGAGTTCGCCGTCAAGGGGATGCTCGCGTGGGGCGGCTGGGTGGCGACGGCCGCGATGGCGATCGCGGCGATCGGCGTGTTCGTGCCCGGTTGAGCGCACGCGGTTACACCGACGCGCGACCGCGTCGCATCGGCGAAGCAGCGGGCTCGCGTGCACGGCATCCGCACTGGAGGCGCCTCACGGCGTGACGGAAGGAGAAGGTATCGTGGCAAAAAAAACCGCAGCATCGGCGCGGCTGCCGACGAGCGACCAGCGCGCCCGGATTCTTGCAACGCTGCGCAGCCGCAAGATGGCGCGCTCGATCCACACTTACACGCGCGGCACGGCCGAGCGCTTCTACGCGTGGCTCGAGAACCATCGCGCCGAAACGCTGCCGGACGGTCCGGCGATATGGATCGGCGGCGACTGTCATCTCGGCAATCTCGGCCCCGTCGCGGCGAAGACGGGCGAGGTCGCCGTGCAGATTCGCGATCTCGACCAGAGCGTGATCGGCAATCCCGTCCACGACGTGCTGCGTCTCGGCTTCTCGCTCGCGACCGCGGCGCGCAGCTCCAACCTGCCCGGCGTCGCCACGTGGCGGATGATGGAAGCGCTGATCGATGGTTACGAGCGCGCGTTCGATACCCGGCACCGCCACGAAACCGGCCACATGCAGCGCCCAAGCGCGGTGAAGATCGCGATGAAGGCGGCGCTGCACCGGTCCTGGCGCAAACTCGACCGGCAGACGATCCGGAACGCGACGCCGCGCATCCCGCTGGGCAAACGCTTCTGGCCGCTGTCGGAGCGCGAGCGGACCGACCTTCATGCGCTGTTCGAATCGTCGCCGGTTGCGCCGATCAGCGCAGCGCTCAGCCGCTCCGCCCGCAGCGACGCGAAGATGAAGGTGCTCGACGCGGCGTATTGGGTGAAGGGCTGCAGTTCGCTCGGACGCCGCCGGTTCGCGGTGATGCTCGATATCGACGACGCCTGTGCCGACGGGGATCCGCCCTTCCTGATCGACATCAAGGAGGCGACGACCGCAAAGGCGCCGAAACAGGCCGGCGTGCGCATGCCGCGCGACCCCGCGCAACGGGTGCTCGAAGGCGCACGACACGTGTCGCCGATGCTGGGGAGCCGGATGTGCGCGGCGCGCCTCGCCGGGCGTTCCGTCGTCATGCGGGAACTGATGCCGCAGGATCTGAAACTCGAAGCGGAGCGGCTGTCGGAAGCCGATGCGGTCGAGGCCGCGCGCTATCTCGCGTGGGTGGTCGGCCACGCGCACGCCGCGCAGATGGACGACGCGACGCAACGCGCGTGGCATGCGGAGCTGCGTCGTCAACGGCCGAAGACGGTCGACGCGCCTTCATGGCTGTGGCGCAGCATCATCGAACTGATGGCCGAACATGAGGAGGCGTACCTCGAACATTGCCGGCGTCACGCGCTTGGCAAGACGGTTCGCTGAATCGTCGCCGTCGCTCGTCGTCCGCCGTTGCGGTTGCGGTCAGCACACCCATCACCGCGCGTGTACGGCGTTCGGCCCGCAATCGATCAGTCCGCTGCCGCGTGAATCACCAGCTCGTTGAAACCGGTGCCCGCATCCGGTTCTCGCGAGAAGCGATGCGCAGGCAACAGCACGAGCAGGATCTCGGCGGTGGTCCGCACGACGCAGCCGCTCGCGACGTGTCCTCCCCATACGCGACCCTGCGCATCCGATACCGACATATGCAGATGTGCGCCGTCCGGCGCGACCGAGCCGGCCAGCGTCAGTATTTCGAGGTTGCCGCGCAATTCGCTCGGCGCGTCGATGCCGGCAAAGCGCAACTGCGCGACGCTGAGGCTGCCGATGCCCTGGATGACAAATCCCGCATAAGCGTCGAGCCCACGCAGCGCTTGCTCGATCGACGCACGCATATCGTCGCCGGGAACAAGACGCAGAGGATGGGCTTGCATGGTCGATTACCTGCTGGTGACGGCGAGTATCGGCAAGAGTACAATCGGCGACCCAATCCGGCAAGCCGCAGGCGGACTGGACGCCGCGCCTGCGACATGCGCAACACGCGGCGTTCCGATCCGATGGCGACCGGCTCGCTGACCGGTCGCGCGCCCCGGATGCCAGCCGCGCTTATGCTTCGAGCGCCTCCAGCACTTTCCCCTTCGTCTCGATCCCGACGAAATGAACGGTCAACGCCGCAATCAGCGGCACGATGCCGATCAGGTAAAACGCCGGGGCGAGATTCCCGCCGATGATCGCGTGCGGCACGATCATCGGCGCCGCGAACGACGCGATCTTCAGCCATGCGCTGCCGAGCCCGCAGCCGGATGCGCGAATGCTCGTCGGATATTGCTCCGGCGTATAGACGTACGCAGTGATGAAGCCCGATGCCATCAGCCCCAGCGACAGCGAGCAAAAGACCGCGACGACATACACCGACGACGCGTGATAGACGCCCGCCAACACCAGCGACAGCGCGCACAGCACGAACGACCATACGATCACCGGCTTGCGGCCGAGCTTGTCGACGAGCAGCGCGGATACGAGCGAACCGAGCACGCCCATCACCGAACCGATCACCGCGAGGTTCAGCGCAAGCTGCAGCGGCGCGTGATAGAAGTTCTTGTAGATCGTCGGCAGCCACGTCGACAGTCCGTACTGGATGAACCCGCAGGTCGCCCACAGCGTCGCCACCGCGAGCGTGCGCTTGCGATACGCGGCACTGAGCAGGTCGCTCATCCGGCGCTTCGGATGCTGGCGCACCATCTCGTCGTAGGCGGCCACCTGCGTGACCGCCGGCAACTCGCCCCGCACGGACGCTTCGAATACGCCCACCGCACGCCCGGCTTCCGCGAGCCGGCCGCGCGATGCGAGCCAGCGCGGCGATTCGGGCACGAGATGCGTCAGCACCAGCGCGAGAATCAGCGGCAGCCCGCCGACGAAGTACATGATCTCCCAGCCGAACCGCGGCACGAGCCGCGCACCGAGCGCCATCGATACCAGCAGGCCGATCGGGAACACGATCTCGTACAGCAGCACGAACCGGCCGCGGCCGTGCGCGCGCGTGATTTCGTTGATGTACGTGGCCGCGACCGGCAACTCGCCGCCGAGCCCGAGCCCCTGCAAGATCCGCAGCAGCACGAACACCTCGAACGTCGGCGCGAAGCCGCTCGCGATGCTCGTGATGCCGATCACCGCCGAACTCCACGCGATCGCCTTCACACGGCCGTGCTTTTCCGCGAGCGCGGGGAACAGGAACGCGCCGATCAGCTGGCCGATCGCGCCGGACGCGATCAGCATGCCGATCTGCGTCGGCGACAGCCCCCATTTGTGGATCAGCAGCGGCAGCGTCGCCGCGATCGTGATCACGTCGAAGCCGTCGAAGAACGTCGCGGCGCCGATCAGCACGCGTGCGCGTATCTGCATCGCGTTGGCCGGAAGCCGCTCGAGCCGCGCGATGATCGCGCCGGGCGTGGAGGCGGCAGCTTCCATCGTGGCCCTGCCGGCCACGACATTGTCGAAAGTGCTCATGCGGGGTCTCTCCTGGGTCCTTTTGGCGTGGTTGCCGTTCAGGCAAGCGATTTGGTCGTGTCTGCCAGGGCTTCCGTGTCCACTGCCCGGCCCTGGTTCATCCACTTGCGCGCAAGCTTCAGCTCGCGTGCGTTGTTGATGGCGACGACACCTCTCACATGCCCATCGCCCACGAAAAACAGCGTCGCGCGACGCGCGGCGAGATCGCCGCGCACGACGAGCTGCGCATCGGCCGGCAAATCGCCAAGGATCTGCAGGTTTACGTCGTACTGATCGGACCAGAACCACGGAATCTCCGCATACGGCGCGCGCACGCCGAGCACGGCCTTCGCGGCCGCGATCGCCTGGTTCTGCGCATTCGCCCACGATTCGAGCCGTACGCGGCGCTTCAGCCAGCCGTTGTGATGGTTCGCGACGTCGCCGCACGCGAAGATCGCCGGATCGCTGGTCGCGCCAAATTCGTCGACGACGATGCCGTCGTCGATCGCGAGTCCCGCATCGCTCGCAAGCGATGCGTTCAATGCGAGGCCGATGCCGGCCACCGCGAAATCCGCGTCGATCGTCGTGCCGTCGGCGAGCGTCGCACGCACCTTCGATGCGTCGCCCGGCTGTGCATCGAGCGACTCGAGCGCGGCGCCCACGCGCACATCGACGCCGTTCGCGCGGTGCAGGTCGAGCAGGAAGTCCGACACGATCTGCGGTACCGATCGACCGCACAGCCGCGGCGCACCTTCGACCACGACCGCGTCGACGCCGAGCTTGCGCGCGGTGGCCGCGACTTCGAGGCCGATCCAGCCGCCACCGATCACGAGCACGCGCCGGCTCGCGCGCAGTTTCTCGCCGAGCGCCGCCGCTTCGTCGAGCGTGCGCAGGTAATGGAGATTCGTGGTCCTGACCAGTGCATCGGGCAAACGGCGCGACGTGCCGCCGGTCGCGATCACGAGGCGGTCGTATTCGATTTCGCGGCCGCTTTCGGTCTTCACGATACGGCGCGCGCGGTCGATCGACGCCGCGCGTTCCGGCTGCCATGCTTCGACGTTCAGCGCTTGGAATTCGTCCGGACGCACGACGCGCACCGTGTCGATGTCGGCTTCTCCGGCCAGTACGGCCTTCGACAACGGCGGACGCTCGTATGGCAAATGCGGCTCGTCGGCGATCATCACGAGACGGCCCGCGAAGCCTTCCGCGCGCAGCGTCTTCAGCACCCAGCCGGCGGCCTGTCCGCCGCCGATCACGACGACCGTGCGCGGCGCGGCCGATTCCTCCGAGTTCGTTTCGCTCATGATTTGCGCTCCGTCATGAACTTGCCTTCCGGCGCCTTCGCGTTCTTCTGCCGGCGCGTGTTGCCGTCGAGCCCGCCGTCGAAGGCCCATTCGGCGAACACGGTCGGGCCCGGCTCGAATTCGCGCGGCTGCCATTCGGGCGTCAGCACGTCTTCGTCGGCGTAGTATTCGATCAGCGCGCCGGCCGGGTTCTGGAAGTACCAGAAGTACGCGGACGACACCGGATGACGCCCGGGCCCGAGCTGCGTTTCCCAGCCGCAGCGGTCGATGTGCATGCCGCCGCCGAACACTTCGTGGATGTCGCGGACGGTGAACGCGACATGGTTCAGGCCGCGTTTTCCGTTCGGCAGCGCGAGCAGGAACAGGTCGTGATGGCCGCCGTGCGGCGCGCAGCGCATGAACGCGCCGCGGCCCGGATAGCGGTCCGACGTTTCGAAGCCGAGCAGGTCGTGATAGAACGCCTCCTGCGCGTCGAGGCAATTCGTGAAGAACACGACGTGCCCGACTTCAACCGGCTCCGCGCGCGCATAGATCGGGCTCGGCTGGTCGACCCGGGCCGTGCGGCCCCACACGTTCGACGGCGAGCCTGTGATGTCGAGCGCGCGCTTGCGCGTCACTTCGATCCGGATCGCCATACCGTTCGGATCGATGCAGCCGAGCGCATCGTCCTGCGCGTAATAGCCGGGCTGGCCGGCGAGCTTCGCGCGCAACGCGTCGAGTTCCTGCCGCGTCGCGACGCCCCACGTGACTTCCCGCAGCGTCGGGCCCGCCTCGAACGCGGGCGGCAGCGACGGATCGTCCGCTTTTACGACCAGCACGGTGCAGCCGTTCAGCGTTTCGAAACGTGCGCGCGTATCGTCGTGCGCGACTTCCTTCAAGCCCCAGTCGGCGAAAAAGCGCCGGCACGTCGGAAGGTCGTCGACACCGTACGTGATCTGCTCGATACCCAAGATGCTCATTGCGTCATTCCCCTTCGCTCAGTTCGCCCACGGCAGCGGCGCGTCGTTCAAGCCCCAGTAGAGGCTCTTCTGCTGCATGTACTCGCGGATGCCGAGACGCCCCTTTTCGCGCCCCATCCCGCTCTCCTTCCAGCCCGAGAACGGCGTGGAAATCGAGAACAGCTTGTACGTGTTGATCCAGACGGTGCCTGTCTCCAGTGCCCGCGCGATGCGCCACGCGCGCTTGTAGTCGCGCGTCCAGATGCCCGCCGCAAGGCCGAACACGCTGTCGTTCGCCTGTGCGATCAGCGACGCTTCGTCGTCGAACGGCATCGCGACCAGCACCGGCCCGAAGATTTCTTCCTGGCAGATGCGCGCGCTGTTCGACAGGCCTTCGAGAATCGTCGGCTGATAGAAGAAGCCGTCGTCGCGCCCGTCGCCCGACGGCCGCTCGCCGCCGCACAGCAGGCGGCCGCCCTCCTCCAGCCCGAGCGCGACGTAGCGCTCCACCGACTCGCGATGCTTCGCGGTGATCAGCGGGCCCATCTGCGTGTCGGCGCGCAGCGGATCGCCGACGCGCAGCTTGCGGGCACCGGCCACCAGCCGCTGCATGAATGCGTCGTACACGGTGCGTTGAACGAACAGGCGCGAGCCCGCGATGCATGCCTCGCCCGACGAACTGAAGATGCCGTACAGCACGCCGTTCACCGCGTGATCGAGATCGGCGTCGTCGAACACGATCGTCGGCGACTTGCCACCGAGTTCCAGCGACACCGGCATCAGCTTCTCCGCCGCGATGCGCGCGATGCCGCGACCGACTTCGGTGCCGCCGGTAAACGACACCTTCTTCACGAGCGGATGACGCACCAGCACGTCGCCGATGACCGAGCCCTTGCCCGGCAGCATGCTCAGCACGCCCTTCGGTACGCCGGCCTCCTCGCAGATCCGCGCGAGCGCGAGCGACACGAGCGGCGTGACCTCGGCCGGCTTCAGCACCACCGCATTGCCGGCGGCGAGCGCGGGCGCGAGCTTCTGCGCGTCGGACGCGATCGGCGAGTTCCACGGCGTGATCGCGGCGATCACGCCGATCGGCTCGTACACGCTCATCGTCAGGTAGTCGCCGCGCGACGGCGTCAATTCTTCGTCGAGCGTTTCGAGGCACGCGGCGAAATAGCGGAACGTGTTGGCCGCGCTCGCCACGAGCACACGCGTCTCGCCGATCGGCTTGCCATTGTCGCGGCGCTGCAGGTTCGCGAGCGCCTCTTGACGCTGCATGATCAGGTCGGCGATCCGGTACAGCACCAGCGCGCGCTGATGCGGCTTGAGTCCGGCCCAGTCGGCGCGCCGCCATGCGGCGTCGGCGGCCACGATCGCGTCGGCCGCGTCTTCCGCATTCGCCGTCGATACTTCCATGTTCAGCGACTGGTCGGCCGGATAGATGCTCGCGTACGGCGCGCCACGGCCGCGCCGCCACTCGCCGCCGATCAGGATGTCGCCGTTGGGCACGAGGCTCGTATCGAATGGAGTCATGTCACAAATCCCACAAATCTGTGTCTGCGCGGCCGCCCGCGCGGTCGCGCAGGCGGGCGCTCAATGTCCGAAGGCTTCCGCTCAGATCACGCAGCGGGCCGCGCGATTGCGCAGCGCGCGGATCGCGCTGTACGCGGTCAACGCGGACGTCTTCGGGTTATCTGGCAGCGGCTTGCCGCTCATTTCGAGCGACATCTCGCCGAACGCGCCGCGCGCGGTGATCCGATGCACGTTGCGCGCGACCGCCGGATCGGCGATCAGGCGCACGCGCGTCGCATCCAGTCCCAGGCCCGCGAGCGCGACCGTCGCCGCGACGTTCGCGTTCTTCGGATACAGCCGAGCGGCGTCACGCGCGGTGCCTTCGAAGATCACCTTCTCTTCGGTCATCGTGCGCAGGTCGCACAGTTCCTCGGCGGGCGTGCCGAGCCAGCCGAGCGGCGGCTTGCGACCGACGTACAGCACCTCGTCGAGACCGCCCTGCTGCGCCGATGCGAGCGCGTCGATCCCGCCGATCGCGCCGGACAGCAGCGTCAGCGTCGCATCGCCTTCGTCGGCAGCCTGCGACAGCACGTCGAGCAGCGCGAGATCGGACAGCGCGCCGATCGATGCGACCGCGCAGTCGGTGCCGGCCTTCAGAAGCGGCACGACGTGATCGACGAGCGCGCTGTGGCCCGCGCATTCGAGCGCGAACTCGGGGCGGCGGCCCAGTGCGTCGACCGACGACACGACCTCCACCGCGCTGCCGAGTTCGCGCTGCACCGCGTCGCGCTGATGCCCGGGCACGATTACGTGGGCAACGCGCAGCAACGCATCGTGCTCGACCGCGCGGTACACGGCTGCACCGATCGCGCCGAAGCCGATCATCGCGACGTCGACGGGCGCGTGCGCGCGGGCGTGGGACGGGTGGCGTCCGTCAAGCATATTGCTGCTCCGACGGCGTTTCTTCCTTCTTGACCGGCGGGCCCGCGAATGCCGAAGCGAACGAGCCGACCGACAGCATGTCGACTTCGACCATCACTGGCCCGGCCTTCGCGATTCCTTCGCGCACGATCGCTTCCGCCTGGTCGAGCGACGTGATCCGATAGTGCGTGAGGCCGAAGCTCGCGCAGAACTGCGCGAAATCGGGCTGGTGCAGTTGGACGAAGCAGCGGCGGCCGCCGTAGTGCGCGTCCTGGATGTTGCGGATCACGCCGTAGCATTGGTCGTTCATCAGCACGATCATCACGTTCGCGTTTTCCTGCACGGCCGTCACGAGTTCGCCGACGTTGACCATCAGCCCGCCGTCGCCGACGAGGCACACCGTCTTCGCGGCCGAGCCTGCCAGTGCCGCGCCGATGCCCATCTGGATGCCCTGGCCGATGCCGCCGCCCAGCGCGTGCACGCCCGCGCGCGGTTCGAAGATCTTCAGCAGGCGGTTGCCCCACGTGCTGTTCGAGATCGTCACGTCGCGCACCCAGTTGTAGTCGCGGCCAACCGCTGCCTGCAGCGTGTCGACCAGCTTCTTGTATGGCCCGAGGCCTTCCGCCACGCTGGCGACGGCCTGCTCGCGCGCGGCCGCGAGATCGGCTGCGAACTGCGGATCGACCGACAGGCGGCCTTCGAGGCGATCGGCCAGGTCGGCGAGTACGCGTTTCGAATCGCCGTGCACGAACAGCGCGTTGCGATAACCGCGGTTGTCGGCCAGTGCGTCGGCGTCAACGCGGAACAGCGGCTGCGGCAGCGCGAGCTTGTACTTCAGCGTTTCGTTGCCGCGCAGGCGCGAGCCGACGACGACGAGCGCGTCGCAGGTCTTGTAGAACGCTTCGACGGCGGAATGCACGTTGAATGCGCCGAGCGTCGCCGGGTGATCTTCCGGCAGCACGCCGCGGCCCTGCACGCTCGTCACGACGCCGAAGCCGAGCTTCACCAGCCGTTCGACTTCCGCGCGTGCATGGCGCGCGCCGCCGCCGAGCCACAGCAGCGGACGACGCTTCGCTGCGAGCGCGTCGGCGAGCTGCGCGACGCGTGCTTCGTCGTGCTCGCGCACCGCGACGTGCGCCGGCGCGAGGTCTTCCGGCCATTCGATTTCGGCGGCCTGGATGTCGATCGGGATCTCGACCGACACGGGGCCCGTCGGCGCGGTCTGCGCGATGCGCACCGCTTCGCGGATCGTGGGCAGCACGGTCTCGACCGTGCGCACGCGGAACGCGGCTTTCGAAATCGCGTCAAGCATCGTCAGCTGGTCGGGCGCTTCGTGGATGTAGGCCAGATCCTGATCGAGATACGGCGTCTCGATCTGCCCGGTGATGTGCAGCAGCGCCGTGCCGGCCGTCAGCGCCTCGACCATCGCGCCCGCCGCGTTGCCCGCCGCCGTGCCCGTGCTCGTGAACGCGACGCCGAGGCCGCCCGATACGCGGGCGAGGCCGTCGGCCATGTTCACCGCGCCTGCTTCACCGCGCGCGCCGACATACCGGATGTTGCCGCGCGAGTTGATCGCGTCGAGGATCGGCATGTTGTGGATCGAGATGACACCGAATGCGGTCTTGACGTCGCACTGCTCGAGAAAGGCGGCAATCAGCTCGCCAACCGTGGTTTTTTTAGACATGGCGTGCAAAGCCTCCAGAAACGTCGATATGGCTGCCCGTCGTGTAGGACGACAGATGCGTTGCGAGATAAAAAAGCGCCCAGGCGGCCTCGTCAGGCTTGCCGAAGCGGTTCAGCGGAATGTTCTTCTTGCGCGCGAGCGCGCCCGTCCAGTCTTCCCAGCTTTCGCCGGCCTGCGCCTGCGCTTCGTAGCGGCGGCGCCACTGACCCGACTCGACGATGCCGATCAGGATCGAGTTCACGCGGATGCGCTGCGGCGCCAGCTCGGTCGCGAGCGACTTCACGAGGCTGAGCACGCCCGCGCGCGCCGACGACGTCGCGACCATGTGCGGCTCAGGTTGCAGCGCGAGCAGCGAGTTCACGCACGTGATCGTCGGTGCGGCCGCATCGCGCAGCAGCGGCAGGAACGCGCGCGTCGGGCGGATGATGCTGAAGTATTTCAGTTCGAGCTCTTCGCGCCACGCGTCGTCGGTCGTCTCCGCGAAGGTCGACACGCGGCCCTGGCCCGCGTTGTTGATGAGCATGTCGGCGCGGCCGAAGCGGTCGGACACGGCTTGCGCGAACGCAGCGACGTCGGCTTCGTCGAGTACGTTGCAGCGCTCGGCCAGCAGTTGCGCGCCCGGATACTTGCCGCCAAGCAGCGCTTGCGCGCGCTCGAGGCGTTCGCCATCGCGGCCGCATATCGCGACCGACGCGCCGGCCTGCAGAAACCGTTCGGCGGTCGCGAGGCCGATGCCGGACGAACCGCCCGTCACCACCGCCACCTGCCCGGTCAAGTCGATCTCAATCATCGGAGTCCTAATGCCTTCAGAAACGTATGCTCGTCATCCGAGCGGTAATTGAGCCGCCGCGACAGTTCCGCCGCCGCGCGCTGCACCTTGTCGATCAGACCGTCGGCGATCAGCGCCGCGTCGATCTCCGGTCGCGGCACCGTCACCGTGATGCACGCGACGATCTTCTGGGTGTCGTTGCGCACCGGCGCCGTGACCACCGAGATCCCGCGTTCGAACGACGAATTGCTGACGCCGTAACCGCGCAGCGCGTCTTCGCGAATCGCTTCATAAAGCGCGTCGACCGTTGCCGGCGTCGCGCTCGTCATCTGGTTCAGCGTGCCTTCCGGATACAACGCGCGCAACTCCGCGAGAGACAGGTCGCCCATCAGCACGTGGCCGTGCGTCGTCGCGTGCGCGGGCAGCCGCGTGCCGACGTTCACGCGAATCGAGCTGAACACCGGCGCCTGGCTCTGCGCCTTCGCGACGAACACCACGTCGCGCCCGTCGCGGATCACGATGTGCGTCGTGAAGCCGGTCGCGTCGCGCAGGCTCTCGATCACCGGCAGCCCGAGATCGGTCAGCTCCAGCGAGCTCAGATATTCGAAACCGAGCCGCAGCACGGCGATGCCGAGCTTGTAGTTGCGATCCTTGTCGGCGCGCTCGAGAAAGCCGAGCGATTCGAGCGTCTGCAGCAGACGGAACACCGTCGTGCGGGGGATGCCGAGCCGCTTCGACAGTTCCGGCGCGCCGAGCACCGGCTCGCGCGGCGAGAATTCGGCGAGGATCCGCAAACCGCGTTCGAGGCCCGGCACCACGTAGCTGGCTTCGGACTTCGCGTTTTCCGTGTCCTGGCGTTCCAGCGGTTCGCTCATTCCAGCCCCCGTTGACGATCGCATTGGCGGCAGAACGCATCGATCAGCGATGAATAAACGGCCGGCGCTTCGACGTAGCCCGCATGACCGGCCTGCGGAATCACCTGCAGCTTCACGTGCGCGGCCGCGGCGATCCGCTCGCATGCAGCGGGCGGCGTGATCGCGTCGTGTGCGCCGACCGCGACCGCCGTGCGGCCGCGAAAACCGGCGAGGTCGGACGCGAGATCGGCGTTCGCGAGCAGATGCGTGGCCTGCGCATAGCCGGCCGGCACGATGCGCGCCATGTTCCAGCGCACCCATGCACGTGCTTCCTCGCCCGCGAAACCGGACAGCATGTTGCCGCTGCGCTGCTCCGCGAGCCCGGCCGGGCCGAGTTCCGCGAGCATCGCGAGACGCGCATCGCGCCGCGTGTCGCGCGTTTCGGCGGGCGCGCTGCCGTAGCCGCCCGCGGGCGAGATCAGCAGCAGGCCGGCGATCCGCGCAGGCATCACGCGTGCCAACCCGCCCGCGATGATCGCGCCGAGCGAATGCCCGACCAGCACGCAGCGTTCGATGCCGAGTGCCTCGAGCCACGCGTTCAGCGACGCCGCGTAATCGGCCGCCGCCGGCGACGCGCCGTGCACGGGCGTCGACGCGCCGTAGCCGGGCGCATCCCACGCGAGCACGCGCCGCGACGCACCTAGCGTGTCGAGCTGGCGCACCCACGATGCGGCGCCCGAGCCGATCCCGTGCAGCAGCACGACGGGCAGCGCGCGGCCTGCGTGCTGCGCGCCGGCCTCACGATAGCCGATCGTGCCCGTCGCGCCGGCCGCGCAACGCTGTTCGGGAAACTGCCCGAGCAGCGCGGCGAACGCCGCGGTGCGGTCGCGTTCACGTTTGTCGATGACACTCATCGCTTGCTCCGCCCCGTCTCAGCGCTTGATCTTCGCGAGCGGCGAATCCGGCGGATACGTCGGCGTGATCGGCTTCGGCGAACCGAGCATCACGCACATCAGCGCGTCTTCCTCGCCGATGTTGATTTCCGTGCGATACACGCCCGGCGGCACCGAGATCAGATCGCGCTCGCCGAGAATGGCTTCCCAGGTCTCGCCGTCGCGCTCGCAGATCACCTTCATCTTGCCGCGCAGCACGAAGAAGATTTCCTCGACGTCGACGTGGATGTGGCTCGGGCCGATGTTGCCGGCCGGGATCACCATCGTCGAGAACGTGAAGTTGCCGGCCGGCACCGTATTGACGTCCTTCGCGACGCCCGTGCCGCCGGTGCCGACGTAGCGCATCTGCGCACGGCGGTATTTCGGGTCGTAGTCGGCCTGGAACTTCAGTGCGTCCCAGTCGTAGCGACGCGTCGCGTAGCGCGCGACACGCCCTTCCATCCAGTCGCCGAAGCTTGCGCCTTCCGGCTGGTCCCACGACTTGCGTTCGAGATCTGCGTCCGCCATCGTTCTCTCCTTCATTCCCAATGAAAACTTCGATTCAATTCATTACGAAGCCGCCGTTCACCGGCAGCAGTTGACCCGTCACGAAGCGCGCGCCGTCCGACAGCAGGAACAGCACGGGGCCCGTCACGTCGTCGGGCACCTGCGCGCGCGTGAGCGCCCGCCCCTGCATGTAGAACGCGTGACGCTCCGCCGGCACGTAGGCCGTCGCCTCGACTTCGGTGAGCCCCGGCGCAATTGCATTGACCGTCACGCCGTGCGCGCCGAACTCGCGCGCCTGCGCATGCGTCATCGCGATCACCGCGCCCTTGCTCGCGACGTACGCGAGCAGCTTCGGCGCGCCCCACAGCGCGGTGTCCGATGCGAGGTTCACGATCGCGCCGCGGCCCGACTTCGCGAGGTGCGGCAGCGCCGCATTGCTGACGAGCCAAACGCCGCGCACGTTCACGTTCATCACGGCATCCCAGGTCGGCACGTCGAGCTCCGTCGACAACTTGCCGCCCGAGTTCGTGATCGCCGCGTTGTTAATCAGCGCGTCGATGCCGCCGAGCGCCGCCGCGCCCTGCGCGACGAATGCGTCGATGCTCGCCGGATCGGCCAGGTCGAGCGCGAAGAAGTGCGCGGTGTGGCCGGCTTGCGCGAGCTGCGCGGCCAGCGCACGGCCCTCGTCGGCGAGCACGTCGCCGAACGCGACCTGCGCGCCCGCGGCGACCAGCGCTTTCACGAACGCCGCGCCGAGACCGCGCGCGCCGCCCGTGACGAGCACACGGCGCCCCGGCAGCGAAACGACCGGCGCGAACTCAGCCATTCGCGGGCTCCGCCGCGGCTTGCGCCGCACGGTGCGCGTCGAGTGCGGACAGATGTTCCTGCGCGCGCTGGCGCAGCATCCGGCGCACGCGCGTGATGCCGACGTCGTGCTGATACAGGTATTCGTGATCGCGCGCGTTCGGCGCGAGGCTTTCGAGGACGTAGCGGTCCTGCTCGAGCACGTCCCAGTGCAGGCCTTCGAGGCGGTTGCGGTACATGAAGCGCCATACGTCGCGCTGCCAGCCGCTGACCTTGCGGGTGCGCCAGAAGTAGACCTGGCAGTTGTCGCCGTCGACCGGCGTCGCGAAGCCGATGATCCCGAAGTTGCCGCCCGGGCCGAACTTCTGCTTGTACGGAATCGCGAGACGCATCCACAGGCAGCCCGTTTCGCCGAGCTCGACCCAGTCGAAGTTCACGTCGCGCTGGCCGATCTTCTCGAACATCAGGCCCGTTTCCGTCTTGCGCACGCGCATCTCGGCCTGCTTGTCGCCTTCGGCCATCGAGTGCGACGTCGCGTGCAGATACGCGCCGTGCATCGGGTCCATCACGTTGTCGATCGCGTACTGGTAATTGCACTTCCAGTTCGACACGCACAGGAAGTGCGCATATTCGTCGGCGACCAGTTCCTCCGGCAGGTTCAGCGGAGCCGGCTCGCCGTGCGCTTCGTCGCCGAACCACAGGAAGATCGCGCCGGCCTTCTCTTCGACCGGATACGACTTCACGCACTTCGTGCCTTCGAGCGGACAGTTCGATACGGCCGGCACCCGATTGACCGTGCCGCCGCCGTCGACTTCGATGCCGTGATACCAGCAGGCGATGTTGCCGCCGAGGTTCCAGCCGAGCGACAGGCGCGCGCCGCGGTGCGGGCAGCGATCTTCCAGCGCATGGACCTTTCCTTCGTGATCGCGCCACAGCACGATCTGCTCGGACAGGCGCGTGAGGCCGACGGGCGCGTTCGACACCTGCCAGCTCGGCGCGACGGGATACCAATAGTTCTTGATGCCGCGGTCCAGGTAGTCGCGGACCGGGTCGTGTGGGACTTCATGTTGTGCGGGGGACGTCATCAGTGTGCTCCGGATGCGGTTGTCGGGTCGGCGCTCAGGCGCGCGGCGCGGTCGCTGCGCTCATTCCGCCAGCGACGCGATTTCGGCGCGGAAACGCTCGGCGGTCCATACGCTGCCGTCCGGCGCGCGAAAGCCGATGCGGTTCAGCCCGGCGACGACATCGTCCAGCTCCGTCGCGCCGCTCTCGAACACGCGTTCGAGCGCGTCGCCGAGGTCGTTCTCATACTGCGTCGGCGCGGCCTTGCGGTTCTGCCACACCTGGTTCTCGACCTGCCCCGGGATCTCGATCTGCCCCTTGCCCGCAACGTTGTTCGGCTGCGGCGCCACCCACGGCTTCAGGAAGGGATTGAAATTGACGGTCGCTTCTTTCATGTCACTCCACCTTGATCTGGATTTCCTCACCCGCCAGGCGCACCGCGTACTGCTTCAGCGCACGCCCGCCCGGGCCCTTCAGGCATTCGCCGGTCTTGATGTCGAACACGGCCTCGTGCAGCGGGCATTCGACCGTGCCTTCGTCGACGAACCCCTGCGTCAGCAACGCGTATGCATGCGGACACACGTTCTCGAGCGCATACACGTCGTCGCCGACGCGGTAGATCCCGATTTCGACGCCGTCGGTCCGCTTGAACTCGATCGGCGTGTCTTCCGACAGCGCGCCGGCATGGCCGGCGCAAACCCATTGTTCAGACATCTCACACCCTTCCTTCTGATCGACTCTCGGTTCGCTCCGGATTTGTTCCATATCCGGAACAGCAGTTTATGGATGGTGATTATAGGAGTGACTTTCCGCGAGTAAAACAAAAAGCTGCAGGTCCTAGGGAAAACACCGACTGCCCGGGCGGCAATTGCGCACCCGCCCCGCAACAAGTCGAATTTTTTGTTTGTTGACGGGCATTTATGTCTGCGCTGCGCGATACCACGTATCGCATCCGGGATTGCCCGAACCCTCATCCGGCCCGATAAATTTATTTTTGATACTCGGTGCAACGCCTCTATACTCCATTCCATCAGAGGCACACTGTTCCTTATATGGAACATAAAAATGCCCGCCGGTGGTGAAGATCGCGCGACGGCCGGCCGTCCCCGCGCCCGCCGCCACGACGCGTTTTTCATCAGGTTTGGAGAGTCAGGAGATCAAATGGTCAAGCAAGCGGTAGCAGCAGCAGTGATCGGAATGGGCGCCCTGTCGGGCGCTTGGGCGCAGAGCAGCGTGGTGCTGTACGGGAGCCTGGATGCCGGCATCGCGTACGTGAACAACGTCGGCGGCCATGCGAAGTGGGCGATGATCCAGGGCAATACACAGCCCGACCGGTGGGGTCTGAAGGGCAAGGAAGATCTCGGCGGCGGCCTGTCTGCGATCTTCCAGCTCGAAAACGGCTTCTATACGAACAACGGCCAGTTCGCGACCGCGAACACCATCTGGAACCGCGCCGCCTATGTCGGTCTGAGTTCCGACCGCTACGGCACGCTGACGCTCGGACGCCAGACGCCGCTCACGTTCGACTACCTCGATCCGCTCAGCACCGCGTACCTCGCGCTGAGCTGGTATGCGTTCCACCCCGGCAACATCGACGGGCTCGCCGCGACCGGCAACGTGCCGTACAACAACGCGGTCAAGTACCGGTCGCCGAATGTCGCGGGCTTCTCGGCCGCGGCAACGATGGCGCTCGGCAACACGACGAACTTCTCGACCGGCAAGTCGGTCGGCGTCGCGCTGAACTATGCGAACGGACCGTTCAAGGCGGCGGCCGTCTACTCGAACGAGCACGACCGCGCGATCCTGATCGGCCAGACGGGCATCACGTCGTTCCAGGGGCAAAACACTGCGAACGGCTATCTCGCGAACAAGGTCGAGAACATCGGCGCGGGCGCGTCGTACCAGATCGGCGACTTTCTCGTGCATGGCCTGTACACGCGCGTGAAGATGCAGTCGAACGGGTTCTCCGACACGTTCCAGAGCTACGACGCGGGCGTGAACTACCGCAGCAGTGCGTTCAATACGATCGCGGGCGGCGCGGCGACGACGACGCTGGCCGGACGCCGCTGGACGCAGGTCGAGCTGGGCGACATCTACGCGCTGTCGAAGCGCACGCAGCTTTATGCGAACGTGCTGTACGAGCACGGTTCGGGCGGCGCGAAAGCCGCGTTCTTCACCGCCGGCACGTCGAGCACGTCGAATCAGGTGATCGTGCTGACCGGCATTCACCACTCGTTCTGAGCGGCGCCGGTCGCACCCATCCGATGCAGGAAACGAAAAGAGCAGCCCGCGGGCTGCTCTTTTGTCTTTGACGATGGACTACAGGCGATTGGCGAAACCGCGCGACGCCGCTTGTTCGACCGATCAGAACATCGCGACGCGGTGCCGCGCGTGCGCGAACGTCGGATCGCTTTCGAGCGGCCGGTAGTTCAGCCGTTGCGACAGGTCGACCGCCGCGCCGCACACCGCTTCGACGAGCCGCTCCTTCTCGCCCGCCTCGCCGATCTCGGAGCGCGGCACCGTCGCGGTAATTGCCGCGACGATCGCGCCCGAATGGTCGCGCACCGGCGCGGTCACGGCCGAGATGCCGCTCTCGAACGCAGCCTCGCTGACCGCGTAGCCGAGCCGCGCGTACTGACGCACGCGCTCGTACAGTTCGTCGACCGTTCCCGGCGTGCGCTCGGTGAACTGTTCGAGCCGCTTCTCCGGATACAGCTGACGCAGCGCGTCACGCGTGAGATCGCCCATCAGCACGTGGCCGTGCACGGTCGCATGCGCGGGCAACCGCGTGCCGACGTGCACCTTCACCGAGCCGAACATCGACGTGTTGCTCTGCGCCTTTGCGACGAACACGACATCGCGCTGGTCGCGAATCAGCAGATGCGTCGACAGGCCAGTCGCGTCGCGCAGCCGTTCGAGCACCGGCGTGCCGAGGTCAGTCAGTTCGAGCGAGTTCAGGTATTCGAAACCGAGCCGCAGCACGCCGACGCCGAGCCGGAAATAACGGTCGCCGTTTACGCGCTCGAGAAAGCCGAGCGCCTCGAGCGTCTGCAGCAGACGGAATGTGGTCGTGCGCGGGATGCCGATGCGCTTGGACAATTCCGGCGCGCCGAGCACCGGCTCGCGCGCGGAGAATTCGGCGAGGATCCGCAGCCCGCGCTCGAGTCCCGGAACCAGATACGACGACCCGCCGCCCGACGATTCGTCGTCGGCCGCGCCGTGCTTCGGCGCGTCGTGGTCGGCGTCGTCGCCCGCTGTCGCGAGCGGCGCACTTGCCGGCTTCGCCGGTGGTTTCGATGCGCCGCTCATCGTTGTCTTGGCCATGTGCGCATGGACGGAAAGAAATCGTTCACGAGGTACCAGCGATGACTGATTATCGAATTTCGACCGGGCAGGATCAACAGGATCCGGCGGATGTGGCCGGCACAATGCACCGACGGAATAGTCTGGCGCGATTGGAAGGATAGCAGCGATAGACGGAGCTGCCCACCGGAACATGCCCGGCCACGACATCTGCGGCACGGCCCTCCGTCATGCCGCGCCGTCGCGCACCGGGCACCGGGCACCGGACGTCGTGTATCAATCCGAGACGGTCACTTCGACTCTGCGATTCCTCGCGCGTCCGTCGGGCGTACCGTTGTCCGCCAGCGGATCGGCGTCGCCCACCACACCGATATGCTGCGCAGGCACCCCGGCTGCGACGAGGATTTGCGCAACTTGCCGGACGCGCGTTTCGGAAAGCGCCTGATTGAAACCGGGGCGCGCCGGGCGGGCCTTCACGCTATCCGTGTATCCGGTGACGAGGAGGTTCGAGTCACGGCCCGACGCCGCGATTTCCCTGCCGACGGCCGCCACGATGGACGCGGCCCACGGCGCCACCGCCGCATCGCCGGGCCCGAACATGCTGCCGAGCCGAAGCGTCAACGCGCGTCGGCCGGTACCGCCGATCAACTCGACGTTGCCGGCCGCGATGTCGTCGCGAAGGCGTGCGGAAAGACTGGTGGCCAGCAGATCGAGCGACGACACCGGCGGACGGACGCGCTCCGCGCGGACCCAATGATCCACAGCGGCATAGCCGGCGGCCCCCGCCAGCAACGCAGCGACGAGTCCTCCGACGATTCGCAGCCGCGACCGACGCACACGTACCGGCCGCACCCACGGATCGACCGCACGCGCCCGCGTGCGTACCGTTTCGGCGACCGGATCGAAGCACAGGCCGCCCGTCACCACCGCGTCATGCACGCACGCGCGAATGTGTTGCAAGCGCTGTCGGCCGCCGCTTTCATGGCGATATCGGCCGCAGAAACCGAGATCGAGGATATTCTGGAACACCTCGATCAGATCGAGATGTTCGCGCGGGCTGCGCATCGCTTCGTCAATCAGCCGGAAGACTCGGTCGCCGCCCTGGCGATCATGGCCGAATGCCGCTGCCAAGCCATTCGTTTGCCACTCGGCGCCGGTTGCATCGCGTCGTCCCCATTTCGTCTGCATCGCGGCTTCGTCGAGCGCGGAGCACAGGTTGCTGGCGGCCTGGCTGCAGGCGTTCGGGGAACATATCAATCCGCAGTCCGATACCGGGAACCAGCGCGACGCAGCACTCGACATGCGAATGAATGCGCTGCAGGCACTTGCAGATCCGGATGGCCTACTCGCCGATGTACGCGAAATCGTCCTCGCGAAATCCACGCTGACCCGGCTGCAGGTTCGCGATGTCGAACGCGCATTTGCCGTTCCGCGGCCGGCCGATGCGCTCGCGCCCGAGTCCGTTGCCCAGCAGTTGCGCGATCTGCGTGACCGGCAACCGGCTGCCATGTCAGGCTTCGACGACGCAATCGCCTGCCTCGATGCGATCGACGCATGGAGCGCCCGACATCTCGAAGCGTACCGTCCCGACCTGTCGCCGCTGATCGGATTGCTAGCCAAGCTGAGCGTGCCGGCCGAGGCAACGGGGCACGAACCCGATGAAGAACCGTCCGGACCCGTCGAAACCGTCCCGCCAACCGAAGCGCCGACGAAACGTAACGCGACGGAGACGCCAGCTCCTGCAAACGCCGAACCGGCCAGCGTGTTCGATGCCGCGCCGGCCCGGCCGACGCCTGAACCTGTCGACCGCGAGGCGGCGCTTGCGTTGATCCGAATGGCCCGGATCTGGTTCGACACGCAGGAGCCGAGCAGCCCGATCCCCGTGTTGCTCAACCGAGCGGAACGGTTCGCCGGCAAGCGCTACGCCGAAATCGTCAAAGCAATTCCTCACGACTTGCTTGTGCAATGGGAAGAAGCGGACGACACGTGACAGCGGAGGGATGGTCCCTCCAGTTGAATACGCGCATCTATCGCTCGGACAATCGCCAGCGCGATCAGCACCTCGATCAGCGTGAATCCCGTAGCGGCGCCGGTGCGGCGCGGTGAAGGTCGATTCTGTCGTCGCACATGACCTGCGCTCTTGTCGATGAGTCGTCGCCGTTCGCCGCGCGCCGGCCGCGCGATGCATCGCGCATCGCCGGCACGGCGGACGCCGCGCATGCACGTTAAGCTGCGCGTAGGGCAAGTGCTTTCGGAAGGTGCGGACCATTTGTCGTGATCGACGCATGGCGCGGCCACGCCATCACGCAATGCGCGACCGCAAAGCCGGGGAAACGGAGAAAAACGGAAAGGAAGAAGAAAAACGGCCGGGAACGGACGATCACGCCGATCCGCGCACGGGATCGGCGCGGCGCGACGTCAGGCCGTCACGGCGTCGTCATACTCGGCACGGGCAAGCTGGCCGGCGGCATGCGCGTCGGCTTCGGCGGGGAAGCCGTCCGTGCTGAATGCGACGACTTTCACACCGACGCCGGACACCCGCTTCACCGTCAGCGCCCATTGCCATGCGCCGTCTTGTTCGAAGACGTGCAGCGAGGGTTCGAGGGATGAGTCCAGTACGGTCAAGAATTATGCTCCTGCGCTACGCGTCGCATCGGCAACGCGTCGTGCATGTCGAAAAGATGCGCCGGTTCGCGGCGCGTTTCAGCCATTCGACAGTTTAGTCAATGGTTGTTGCGACGCACCATCAGGGCTTACACCTGCCTATCAGAACCGGGTAGTCGATGAAATCCAACTGAAACCCTTGTGGCGCGGGCCTCGCCGCCGATTCCCCCGGCGTGCGCAGCACCTGTGCGTCAACGTGCCGCATGGACGAGCGCTTCAGCGGATCGGATAAAAAACGGGGCGCGCCACCGGGAGAGGCGAGCCTTCCGGCCGGCGCGGCTAGCGTGCCGCCTCCCCCGTCATTACTCGCCGAAAAGTCAGGTTGATCCGCTCGCCCTGCACCGCCGGCGCCTTGGGCACGCGGTGCTGCCACTCAGCCTGCGTACGGCCGCGCATCACCAGCAGGCTGCCGTGCGTCAACCGGTACGCGTGCACGACGCCGGTGGCGCGATGACGCAAGTCGAACACGCGCATCGCGCCGAGGCTCACGGACGCGATCACCGGCGCGTCGCCGAGCTCCGGCTCGTTGTCCGCATGCCAGCCGAGGCTGTCCTGCCCGTTGCGATAACGATTGAGCAGCACGCTGTTGAAACGCGCGTCGCAGGTCGCCTCGACCGCACGCTTAAGGTCGAGCACGGCCGGCGTCCACGGCGCGGGCACGTTGCGGATTCCCGAATACACGTAGACGGCGTCCGGCTCGCCTTGCCACGCTGTGAGCCGAGGAAGCGGAATGCGCCCGCGCGGCGTTCGGATCGTGTCCTGCCGCCACGCAACCTCGTCGATCAGCGCGGCCAGCATACGATCGGCCTCGGCCGGCGCGAGCCAGCCCGGGTACCAGTCCACGTCGGGCGCGGGCGTATCGGCGAAAAGATCGGGCGTCGACATGTCGGAATCGGGCAAGAGTCAACGAGACGGATGAACCATGTCTGCATGGTAGCCAACGGCGACGCGCGCCGCCATGCGCTGTCATTCCGTCGCGTCACACGCCCGAGCGCCCGGGCGCCCCGAATCGCCGATCGCGAGGCCGGTGCGTTTTCGCGCGCCACGCTATCATCGCGGCGTATCGCAACGCGCCCTTATCCAGGGCGCCGCGTTGTTCCGCAATGCCGGCTGGCACGACCCGGCCGATTTCTCCACGGACCCACCATGACCCTCTCCGATTCCGCCCTCGACCAGCTGTTCCTCACCGCACGCACCCACAACGCATGGCAGGACAAACCCGTCGACGACGCGCTGCTGCACCGGTTGATCGACCTCACGAAATTCGGCCCGACGTCGGCGAACGCGAGCCCCGCGCGCTTCGTGTTCGTCAAGTCGCCGGAAGCGAAGGCGCGCCTGAAACCGGCGTTGTCCGAAGGCAATCTCGCGAAGACGATGGCCGCGCCCGTCACCGTGATCGTGGGCATGGACTTCGCATTCCACGAGCACCTGCCGCGCCTGTTCCCGCACGCCGACGCGCGCAGCTGGTTCGCCGGCAACGACGCGCTGATCGAAGCCACGGCGTTCCGCAACTCGTCGCTGCAGGGCGCGTACCTGATCCTCGCGGCCCGCGCACTCGGCCTCGACGCGGGCCCGATGTCGGGCTTCGATGCCGCCAAGGTCGACGCCGAATTCTTCGCGGGCACCGCGATCCGAACCAACTTCCTCGTGAATCTCGGCTACGGCGATCCGGCCGGCCTGTTCCCGCGCAGCCCGCGCTTCGATTTCGACGATATCGCGCGCATCGTCTGACGCGCGCTAGCGGCCGCGTGCCAGCCGGATCAGCGTGATTTCGGACGGCACGCCGAAACGGTTCGGCGGCCCCCAGTAGCCGGTGCCGCGGCTGGTGTAGAGCCACATTTCGCCGAACCGGCTCAGCCCGCCGATCACCGGCTGTTGCAGGCGCACGAACGGCGGCCACGGCAGAAACTGGCCGCCGTGCGTATGGCCGGACAGCTGGACCGTGAAACCGGCGCGGCTTGCCGCTTCCGCGCTGCGCGGCTGGTGCGCGAGCAGGATCTTCGTGGCGACGTCGTGCGGCGCGCCCGCCAGCGCCTGCTCGGGGTCGCTGCGATGCGCGGGATCGAATCCGCCCGCCGTGAAATCCGTGACGCCCGCGAGCACCGCGCGCGCGCCGTCGTGCTCGATCAGCACATGCTCGTTGAGCAACACCTTCAATCCGATCCGCCGGAACTCGTCGATCCATGCATGCGCGCCGGCGTAGTACTCGTGGTTGCCCGTCACGAGGAAGCTGCCGTGCCGCGACTGCATGCGGCCAAGCGGCGCCGTGTGCTCGCGCAGCCGCTTCACCGGGCCGTCAACCACGTCGCCCGTCACGACGACGAGATCGGCGTCGAGCGCATTGACCGTGCGCACGATCCGTTCGATATAAGGCCGCTTGATCGTTGGCCCGACGTGAATGTCCGACAGTTGCACGATCGTCAGCCCGTCGAGCGCGGCCGGCAGTCCGTCGACCGGAATCGACACGCGCTTGACCGCCGCCGTGCGGCGCGCGCCGACGAATCCGATCGCGCTGACCAGCACCGCGCCCGCCAGCACACCGAGTGCCGTGTCGGATGCCGCGCCGCTCCAGGCGCCGTCATGCCCCGGATGCCGCCATGCAACGACGCCGAGCAGCACCAGATCGCGCAGGAACGTCAGCACCAGCAGCGACGAAAAGAAACCCATCGCGAGCGAGCCGGCCCAGCCGGCCAGCGTCGCGGCCCAGCCTTCGTCGAAGCGGCGCGAGAACATGCCGACCGGAATCAGCACGACGAAGCTCGCCAGCACGAGCGCCGCGAGCGTGCGCGCGAGCGGCGACGCGAAGGCGTCGGGAATGATCCGCAGCCCGACGTACAAGTGGAACAGCACGCCGATCGCAATGAAGCGGACAAAGAAACTTCGCATGGAACGTTCATCCTCGTTGCGGTACCGCTACCGCTTCCGCGCCGCGCATCGGACGAAACCGTGCGTCAGTTTCCGTCACGCGTCGCGCTATTCGCACGATGGTACACAGATACCGGGCGGCACGACGGATCGCGGCCGCGGCAAACGCACTGCGCGGCCGGAATGCGGATTCATCCGCGTTTGCGCTGCAATCCGGCATTCGACTCGCCGATTCCCGTTGCGTCGGCACGCAAATGGCGTCGACCCGGTTTCATCTGACGATTTTTTGCATGCAGACGGCAACTCTGCGACCGCAGGCGCTGGCAGAATCGCGATCGTCACCGACCATCCCGAGGCGCCGGCCGCGCGCCCGATGCGAGCCGCCTGCACGCGGGGCATCGCTGGCGATCCGCATCGCGCTGTTTTATGATCGGCTCCGTATCGCGGAATCGTCGTCGCGGCGACGGACCGCATTGCGCCGCGCCCGGCATTCACCTACAACGTCGAGCTCGTCACACATGAGAAAAACAACGTCGCGCGCGCTCCTGCGTGTCGCCGCCACACTGGCGCCAGCCCTGCCGCTCGCAGGCTGCGCGTCGCGCGGCGCACCGTCGTACGTCCTGTTCGGCGCGTATTTCCCGCTCTGGCTCGTCAGCGCGATCGTCGGCATCATCGGCGCGATCGTCGCGCACCGCGTGTTCGTCGCGACCGGCTGGGCCGCCACTGTCCCCTACCAGCTCGCCGTCTGCACCGCGATCGGCCTCGTGGTCGCCGTGATCGTGTGGCTCGCCGGCACGGGGCCGTTCGCATGAAGGCCGCCGGCATCGCCCGCCCCTCCACGAAAGGTCGCGTGATCGCGCTGGCGATCGTCGCGCTCGGCATCGCCGCGCTCGCGTACGCATACCACCGCACGACGGCCTACCCGTCCACCGACGACGCGTCGATCGACGCCGACGTCGTGCACGTCGCGTCGCCCGTCGGCGGACGCATCGTGCGGCTCGCGGTCCACGAAAACCAGCGCGTCGCGAAAGGAGACTTGCTGTATGAAATCGACCCGGTGCCGTACCGGCTGACGGTCGCGCAGGCGCAGGCCGATCTCGAGCTCGCACGCGCGTCGCTCGACACGCGCCGCCGGTCGCTGATCGGCGAGCGCTCGAACGCGGCCGTGGCCGCCGAGCAGGTCAAGCGTGCCTCGCAAAACTATGACCTCGCGACGCGCGACGTGAACCGGCTCGCGCCGCTCGCGGCGCAAGGCTACGTCAGCGCGCAGCAGTTCGACCAGGCGAAGGTCCGGCAGCGCGACGCGGCCGTTTCGCTCGCGCAGGCGCAAGAACAGCAGCGCGCATCCGCGCAGACGATCGGCGACGACGCCGACGCGATCGCCACGCTCCATGCACGCGAAGCCGCGCTCGCCCGCGCGCAGCACGCGCTCGACGATACGGTCGTGCGCGCGCCGCACGACGGGCTCGTGACGGGCCTGACCGTGCTCGCGGGCGAGACGCTCGCGCCGAACCAGTCGATCTTCACGCTGATCGATGCGAGCGAATGGTTCGCCGTCGGCAATTTCCGCGAAACGTCGTTGAACCGAATCGCGGTCGGCGAATGCGCGACGGTCTATTCGATGATCGACCGAAGCCGTCCGCTGACGGGCAAGGTCGTCGGCATCGGCGCCGGCATCGCGGACAGCGCGCGCATCAATCTGCCGCGCGCGCTGCCGATCGTGCAGAACTCCGTGAACTGGGTGCACGTCGCGCAGCGCTTCCCGGTGCGCGTGAAGCTCGACGAACCCGACGGCAAGCTCGTGCGAGTCGGCGCGAGCGCGATCGTCGAGGTCCGGCATGGCTCAGCCTGCCGCTGAGGTCCGCGCGCCCGGCCCGCGCGAAGTGCTGCGACTGCTCGCGCCGTTTCCGGGCCGCGCCGCGATGGCCGTTCGGGTCGCGCTGATCTGCGCGCTCGTCGTGCTCGTGACGAGCGGCTACGGCACGCCGGAAGCCGCGATCTCCGCCTACGTCGTGTTCTTCCTGAATCGCGCCGATCGCGTGACGAGCGTCGTGCTGGCGGCCGCGATGCTGCTGCTCGTCACGCTCGTGATCGCGCTCGTGGTCGGCGTCGCGATCTTCAGCATCGACTACTCGGTGCTGCGCGTCGCATGCATGGCCGTGCTGTCGGTCGCGCTGCTGTATCTGACGTCGGCCAGCAAGCTGCGCCCGATCGGCGCGATCCTCGCGATGATCGTCGGCTTCGGGCTCGACCAGCTCGGCCTCGCGCCGGTCGGCGAAGCCGCGACGCGCGCGCTGCTCTACGCGTGGCTGATGGTCGCGATTCCGGTCGGCGTCGCGATCGTCGTCAACCTGTTGATCGCGCCGTCGCCGCGCAAGCTCGCACTCGCGCAGCTCGCGACACGGCTGCGGCTCGCCGCGCGGCGGCTACGCGGCGACGACGACGCACGCGCGGCCTTCGACGCGAGCCTGCGCGAAGGCGACAAGCAGATGCTCACGTGGCTGAAGCTGTCGACGCTCGAAGGATCGACGCCGGCCACCGGCGCGCCCGCGCTGCGACACGCGATCGCATCGAGCACCGCGTTGCTCGTGGCGGTTGCGCTCGCCGACCGCGAGCCGGACGCACGCCTGCCCGCCGCATTCGCGGAACCGGCCGCGGCGACACTCGACGAGATGGCCGGCATCCTCGAACAAGGCGGCTATCCGGTCGACGTCACGCTCGCACTGCCGCCGACCGATACGCTGGCGCCGCTCGCGCGCGTCGTCGCGACCGATCTGCACGCGGCCATCACGCATTTTGCCGAGCCGCCACCGCCACTGCCGCTGCCCGCGACACCGGATGCACCGGCCGCGACCTCGACCGATGCATCGGCTTCGCCGGCGAAGGCGCCCGCCGCAGCGCCCGCGCCGCGCAGCGGCTTCTTCCTGCCGGACGCCAGCACCAATCCCGACCACATTCGCTACGCGCTGAAGACGACCGTCGCGGCGATGTTCTGCTACCTGCTGTATTCGCAGCTCGACTGGTCCGGCATCCACACCTGCTTCATCACCTGCTACATGGTGTCGCTCGGCTCGACGGCCGAGACGGTCGAGAAGCTCACGCTGCGGATCGCCGGCTGCATCGTCGGCGCGCTGATCGGCACCGCGGCGCTCGTGTTCGTCGTGCCGGCACTGTCGTCGATCGGCGAGCTGATGGCGCTCGTATTCGCCGGCGCCTGGCTGTCCGCGTGGATCGCATTCGGTTCGCCGCGCATCGCGTATGCGGGTTTCCAGGTCGCATTCGCATTCTTCCTGTGCGTGATCCAGGGCGCGGGCCCGGGCTTCGACCTGACGCTCGCGCGCGATCGCACAATCGGCATCCTGCTCGGCAACATCGTCGTGTATCTCGTGTTCACACGCATCTGGCCCGTCAGCATCGGCAAGCAGATCGACGTCGCACTCGCCGCGCTGCGCGACCAGTGGCGCCGTATCGTGCAGGTCGCGCAGCCCGCCGAACGCCGCACGCTCGCGGCGGAAGCCTTTGCGCGTCACGGCGCGATCGCGCAGGAACTCGGGCTGATCCATTACGAACCGTCGTGGGTCCGCCCGGCCGCCACGTGGCTCGCGACCCGGCGGCGCGCACTTGCGGAACTCGGCGCGCTCGAAGGCCCGCTGTTCCTGCTCGCCGAACGCACGCCGGGCGATGCGGCGATCGATGCACGGCTCGCGCGCGTGGTCGAACCGCGCGAAGGCGCCCCCGTTGGCGATGCCGCTTCGGCGCCGCCGTCGTCGCCGGAACGCGCAGCGACCGTGCCGGTCGCCACCTCCGCCGATCCTGCACGCGACGCGCTGCTGAACCTGATCGACACGCGGCTCGCGCACATTGCCGAAGCCGCGCGTCAAGCCACACCGATGGAGCCTGCCCCTCATGCGCGTCCCTGAAACGCCGGCCGCGTCGATCGCCGCCGCCGCGCTTGCAACCGCGATCGCGCTGACCGGTTGCGCCACGTCCTCGGTCGACCTCGCGCCCGAGGCGCCCGACCGTCCATGGCAGCCGCAAACGTCGGCCGCCGGCGACATCGTGCCGGCCCCGCCGCTTGCGTCCGCACAGCGCACGCCGCACGACTACACGTTGCCGGCCTCGCCCGCGCTCGCGTCGGTGCCGCCGCCCGCCGCACTCGATGCCACGCATCCATATACGCTGCCCGAGCTGATCGATCTCGCCGAATCGACGAATCCGCTGACCCGCATCGCCTGGAACGACGCGCGCAACGCGGCGCTCGCGGTCGGCATCGCGAAGACCGCGTATCTGCCGAACCTGTCCGCGACCGCGATGGGTGGATATCAGGCGAAGCACGGCTCGACGTCGACGATCCTCGGCGACTCGTCGAGCAACACGACCGTGCACGGCACGATCTCGGCGCTGTCGCTGCAATGGCTGCTGTTCGATTTCGGTGGCCGCGCGGCGCGCGTCGAGGCCGCCGAGCAGGCGTCGGTCGCGTCGAATGTCGCATTCACGGCCGTGCACCAGCAGGTGATTCACGACGTGACCGTCGCGTATTACCGGTACGAAGCCGCCCGCTCGCGCGCGGCCAGCGCGCGGCAGGGCCTGGCGAACGCGGACGCGATCCTCGCCGCGTCTCGCGCTCGGCTCAGGCAAGGCGTCGGCACCGTCGTCGAACTCGCGCAGGCGACGCAGAATCGCGCGCAGGCGAATCTCGCGCTCGTGCAAGCGAACGGCGCGGAAAGCGACGGCTACCTCGCGCTCGTCTCCGCACTCGGCATCTCGCCGCTGTCGAAGCCGTCGATCGCCGAGTTGCCCAAGCGCCCGCTGCCGCCTGCGCTCGCTTCATCGGTGGACGCGATCGTGTCCGACGCGATCGCGCGCCGCCCGGACCTGCAGGGCGCGTATGCGCTCGAGCAAGCCAACCGCGCGAAGATCAAGGCCGCGCAAGCCGCGTTCATGCCTAAGATTTTCCTGTCGGCGTCGACGTCCTATGCCAGCGGCGGCACGGCGATCACCGCGCTGCCCGCGATCGGCGACCAGGCGGCGACCGTGAACCTGAACGGCAGCCGCTACGGCAGTAGCGTGTTCGTCGGCGTGACGATCCCGTTGTACGACGGCGGCCTGCGCTCGGCCGTGCTGATGCAGGCGCGCAACGATGCGGAGAGCGCGTCCGCGCGCCTCACGCGGACCAAGGAGGAAGCGGTGCGCCAGGTCGTCGCCGCGCAGAACGCGGTGCAGACGAGCCTTGCGTCGCACGACGCGGCGAAGGCGCTCGTCGATGCTGCGCAGACGAGCTACGACGCGGCGCTCACCGCATATCGCAACGGCGTCGGCTCGGTGACCGATGCGACGATCGCGCAAAGCCAGTTGCTGGCGGCCCGCAACGCGGAAGTCGACAGCTACGCGGGCGCGCTGTCGGCCGCCGCGGCACTCGCGCTTGCCACGGGGACGATCGGCACGTCGCAGTAACCTTCGCCGTGCCGCACCGGCCGTTCGCGGCCGCCCGCCGGACGGGTTGACGCCCGCGCGGGCGGCCTACTAGAATGCCGCGCATTCTTCTATCAGGAACCATCGTGGACAGTTGCAGCACTTCGTTGCGTGCGCCGCTTGCCGCCTGAACGCCTGTCCGCCGCAGTTCTCCTGCCGCGGCTCGCGTCACGCGAGCCCGCACGCCGCCCGTTTCACACTGAATGACGCATTCGCGCGCTACAGTACCGCGCGATGACGGCCCTCGTGCCGCGCGCGACCTCGTGCGGCCGCGACGCGGGCCGGCATCCGCGCCTTGCACGGCAGGACACCCATGACTCTCGATTTCGCACTCCGTCTTTTCACCGCGTTCGCCTGTGGCGTCGCGATCGGCCTCGAACGCCAGATGCGGCAACGCACGGCGGGCTTGCGCACCATCACGCTCGTCGCAAGCGGCGCGTGCCTGTTCGTCACGCTCGGCGTGCTGACGGGCAACGGCGTGGCCGGCGTCACGCAGATCGCCGCGTACGTCGTATCCGGCGTCGGCTTTCTGGGCGGCGGCGTGATCATGCGCGACAAGGGCTCGATCCAGGGCATCAACACGGCCGCGACGCTGTGGTGCTCGGCCGCCGTCGGCGTGCTGGCCGGGTCCGGCCATTACGTGCCGGCGCTCGCCGGCACGGGCGTCGTGCTGCTCACCAACACGGTGCTGCGCGGCGTCAGCCAGGCGATCAACGCGACCCCCGTGTCGAACGCCGATCTCGTGCGCGAATACCAGATCACCGTGATCTGCCTGGCCGCCGACGAAGTGCACATCCGCACACTGCTGTCGAACTCGATGTACGCGAAACCGTTGTCGTTCCAAAGCCTGACGAGCGAGGACGTGCCGGAGCAGCCCGACCGGCTGAAGGTGACCGCGACGCTCAAGCTGCATCCGAAGGATCAGCAGAAACTTGAGCAGATTGCGAGCCGGATGAGCATGGAGAAGAGCATTTCCAGCGTGAGCTGGACCGCCAAGGAAGCCGAGCCGATGATGGAGTGAGCGGCGGCGGCGGCCGGCCCGCCGCATCCGGCCGCGCGTCAGGGCGTGTCGATGAGCCCGGCCGAGATCGCCTTGACCACCGCCTGCACCTTGTTGGTCGCCGCGAGCTTCTCGAGGATGTTGTTCACGTGGAAGTTGACCGTACGCTCCGAGATGCTGAGGATCTGGCCGATTTCGCACGCGGTCTTTCCTTCGGCCGTCCAGCACAGCACCTCGCGCTCGCGCGCGGTCAGCGTGACGCCCGCCTCGGGCGACAGCTTCGGCACCATGAAGCGGCTCATCAGCGAATGCGACAGGTTCGCGAGCCAGTTCGTCTGCAGCGTCAGCATGTTGATCTCGGCCGGCGTGAGCCGGTCGGCATGACGCGCGATGCTCAGCAAGCCGAACGCGCCGCGCGCCGCCCAGCTCGACTGAGCGACGCCCACCGACAGCCCGTAGTCGCGCGCGTCCCGCCACAGTGGGCATGGATCGATCCGGTCGACGTCCGGCCAGACGATCATGTTGGTGCTCAGTGCGCCGTCGCGAACCGTCGAGTCGATCTCGATATAGTTCTGCGCCTGATAGTGCTCCATCCAGCCGTTCGGATAGGTATTGAAGATCGCGACCGCCGGCTTCGACACGGGCAGCGGCACGCGAATACCGTAACAGCAATATTCGAAGCCCAGGCGTTTAGAATAGGCGGCGATCCGCTGGAAGAGCTGCTGCTCGTCTTCCGCGGCACTGAACTGTTGGTAGGCATCCTGCCAGCGCAATTCCATTCTTTCTCCGACAACGTCACGCTGTCATACCTGTCAGGTGCCAGCACCGGTTGGGGGCTGATACATTCCGCGCATGACTTCACCTTTGTTGCATCCGGTCCGCGGCCCGTCTCCGGACGGCTACGTGCGCCTTTCCGAAAGCGCACTGGCCGCGCTCGCGCTCGACCATGTCGCCAGCGGCCTCGATGCATCGCTGCTCGCGGAACTGCGCGACAGCGCCATCGACGCGCGCCTGGCCGGCTACACCGAATGGCATCGTCCTGCCAGTGCCGGCGTCGCATACGTGACGGTCGGCTGGGACTGGTATCTCGAGCGCGCGACGGGCGCGTTCGTGATCGCGGGCGGCGACGTCCGCAGCAACATCATGGCCGTCGACACCGCGGGCGCCGATCTCGGCATGTTCCGCACCGCTGCCGCGCTCATCGAGCGGCTCGGCTGTGTGGACTGGCCGGCGGCAGTCGCGTCGTCGCTTCTGGGCCGCGACGATGCCTATCATGCCGGTCCGACGCTCCAGTGACAATCGGGCGCAGTTTCGTCTGACATTTCCGCAAGACTGGCGGTCTTTATAAGCAAAACCCGCCCGTATTTCAATCCCACCGATCAAGAAACCGTTACCACCGGTCAAATCGCATCGACCGATGCGTCACCCTGTAAGAGTTACCAGTTACCGCCGCCTCGGGACGCGCGATGTAATGCGTGCATACCAAAGTATCGATCCGAGGACACCATGCGGACCTTCGTTCACGAGGAAGGGCGGTTGCCGTACGAACTTGCAGCGGATCTAGGGCGCTATCGGCGCCGTGTATTCGTCGAACAGCTCGGGTGGGCGCTTCCGTCGGCGAACGAAAGCTTCGAGCGCGATCAGTTCGATCGCGACGATACCGTCTACGTGTTCGCACGAAACGCCAGTGGCGACATGTGCGGGTGTGCGCGCCTGTTGCCGACCACGCGTCCGTATCTGCTGAAGTCGCTGTTCGCCGATCTGATCGCCGAAGACGTCGCGCTGCCGGAATCGGCTGCCGTGTGGGAACTGTCGCGGTTTGCGGCAACCGGCGACGAAAGCGGAGCGGGAAACGCCGAGTGGGCCGTCCGCCCGATGCTCGCTGCCGTCGTCGAATGCGCGGCGCAGCTGGGTGCGCGGCAGCTGATCGGCGTGACGTTCGCGAGCATGGAGCGGCTGTTCCGCCGGATCGGTGTGCACGCGCACCGCGCAGGGCCGCCGAAACAGGTGGACGGTCGTCTGGTGGTCGCGTGCTGGATCGACATCGATCCGCAAACGTTTGCTGCACTTGGAATCGAGCCGGGACGGGCCTCCCGGGAAGCCATCGCTGCCTGAGCCGGAACGCGCGTAGTCCGGCCGGGCGGCATCGTAACGAAGGAGAAATACCGTGGACCAGTCTCAGGTCTTTCGCGCGATGATGCCCGGGTTGACGAGCGCCGGCGGCGCCCGCATCGCGGTTGCGTACCCGTTGTATCCGCGGCCGCTGCCGCTCGTGCGGCTCGATCGCCGCGGGCTCGTGTTCCGCTCGGCCGGCGCGGCGCCGCTCGTGTGCGGGCTGCCGCGCGCGGCCACGCTGCTTGCAGCCGACGAGCCGCTCTGCTCGCTGCGTCTCGTGATCCGCGACGTCGCCCCCGTAGGTGACGGCCGGCACGATCTGACGATGCAGCCGTCGGGCGCAGCCGGCGACGAGTTGCTGTGGCACGCGCTACGCGAACGCGAGCCGTACCGGCGTATCCGTCAGCCGCTCGCGCCATTCGATGCGATCGTCGCATCGAATGGCGCGCAACCGTCTGCCGGCGACGCACCGCGTCCGTCGCGCAGTGCGGCGTTCCGTCTACGCTGCCACAGCGATGCGCTGTTCTTTGCCGACTGGCTCGAATATCACTTCGACGAGCTGCGCGCACTGTCGCAGCAGCACGGGCCGCAACTACAGCTCAACCAGCTGCAGCGGCAAGTGGCCGATGACGAGGTCGGCGTGCGTTTCGTCTACGACATCGACGGACACGCGGCGCGGCACGCGCTCACCGACTGCGCGCGCGAGGCCTGCGCGTGGATCGAGACGGAAATGCGCGACAAGTACGCGGTACCGGTCGCGCAGGAGCGGTTCGGTGCGCTCGCCGCACACGCGCGAGCGAGCGGAATGTGAAAGCGACGGCGGCGGCTGGCACGTTGGTTACCGCCGTTGTCGGGTACGGCGCGGGTTGCGTTGCGTTGCACAATTGCAACTAGGGCTTGCCAGCCCTCGGGTTTTCCCTTAAAGTTACATCCGTCTCCTCCATGTCTCCAAACATGGATTCAGCCCGCTCCAGTAGCGGGCTTTTTCTTGCCTGCGTGATTAATTAGGGCTGCATCGAAGCCCTCTTTCGCTCCTCGCACGGGCGGCCTCGCTCCCGCGATGTCTCATCGACGAACGGCTCGCGCGCAGCCGGTGTCGGCATTACCCCAACCCGTCGCCCATCTCGACAGAGCCGAATGCATGCGCTGCGACGCGTTCAACCTATCGGCTCTCCGCCCGATCGCCCAGCATCCGATGCGACATACGCACGCGCCGCCGCGGAGGGCTTCTCGCGCGAGACATCGATCAAATCGTGACAGGATGGACGTTCAAGGACGCGGACCGTTGCCGGGATCGTCCTGCAGAACGCGGAGTGGCGCTGAGGGGACGGGCACGCCCGTGCTGTTACGTGCTGACGCGGCCGTCGAGATGAACGCACGTTGTGCGCGTGACGAACACGACATGGTGTCGCAACGCATGTCCCTGCGGCAGCGCGGGATGATCGAAATCGCGCGTCGGCTGCCGCGCCATTCCGAGCCGCTGCGCAACCTTTAGGGATCTCGAATTCGCTGCGGCCGTCCACGCGAAGATCTCGCCGAGCTCGAGCCGGTCGAATCCGTCGGCCAGTGCAGCGGCGGCCGCTTCGCTCGCGTAGCCATGCCCCCACGATGCGCGCGCCAGACGCCATATGATCTCAATGCACGGCGCCATCGGGTGCTCGTCGCGAACTTCGCGCGACAAACCGCAGAGGCCGATCAGTGCACCATCGGCACGACGCTCGATCGCCCATACACCGAAACCGTTCGCATCGAAATGCGCTTCGAAGCGCGCGATGGCGGCTTCTGCCTCATCGACGGACATCGGCCCGCGCGCGAGCCACGCGGTCACATCGGGATCCGCATGCATCGCAGCCAGCCCGCCGGCATCGTCAGGTCGCCAGCGACGCAACGTCAAGCGTGCGGATTCGATATTCAATGGCCAGTTCTACCGTGATCGGGACATGCAGGAGATACGCGATGCGCGGAGCCGTACGCGCGCAATCTCGCAGCGAAGGAACAAGGCGGAACGCGCAGCGAAAGGACGCGTCAATCGCGATCGCCATCAGTGCCGGCCGGGAACATCGGTGGTCGCAACAACGGGCGACAGAAATTGAACGAAGCACGGCGCTTCGTTTCCCGCCGCAAGTTCGTCGAAGGAGCGCCCGACGCCCGCACACGTCGGGCGGCAGTCCGTCGAACGCTATTACTCGTTTTCCTCGAAGTAATGCCCGAACTTCACCTGCTTGGTCCGGATATAACGCTCGTTTTCCTCGCGCACGGGCACCGCAAGCGCCACGCGTTCGCACACGGGAATACCGTGCTTCACGAGCGTGTCGAACTTCTTCGGATTGTTGCTCATCAGTCGCACCGACGTCACGCCGAGGATCCGGAGGATCGCTGCGGCCGAGTCGTATTCGCGCGCGTCATCGGGCAAGCCGAGGTCGAGATTCGCCTCGACGGTGTCGCGCCCTTGCTCTTGCAACGCATATGCGCGGATCTTGTTGCTCAGGCCGATGCCGCGCCCTTCGTGACCGCGCAGATACAGCAGCACGCCGCGGTCTTCCGCCGCGATGTAACGCAGCGCGAGATCGAGCTGCTCGCCGCAATCGCAGCGGTACGAGCCGAACACGTCGCCGGTCAGGCATTCGGAATGAAGCCGCGTCAACACGGACTGCTCTCCGGTAACGTCACCCATCACGAGCGCGAGATGTTCGGCATCGCTGCCCGATACGCGAAAAGCGTACGACGTGAACGTACCGTAGCGCGTGGGCAGCGACGCGGTGGCGACGAGCGTCACGCACTCGTCGGCCTGGCCATTGCCCTGCGCGGGCGATTGGGGACGCGAAGACATCATGAATTCAGTGGAAACGATCAGGAATGTAGGAGTTGTGTGGATAGTGCGTGACCGGAGTTTACCGCTAATCTGGAAACGTCACGCGACTGCCGCCGCCGGCCCGGCTATACTGGGCCCGTCGGGTGCCGCGCATCACGCCCTGCCTTCCCTGCATCGTCCAGCACACGGAGAAAGCACATGAGCACGACTGTCGCGCAAATTCTCAAGGCCAAGCCGGACTCCGGCCGCACCATCTACACCGTCAAGAAAACCGATTTCGTCTACGACGCCATCAAGCTGATGGCGGAAAAGGGAATCGGTGCGCTGCTGGTCATGGACGGCGATGAAATCGCGGGCATCGTCACCGAGCGCGATTACGCGCGCAAGATCGTACTGCAGGAGCGCTCGTCGAAGGCAACGCGCGTCGATGAAATCATGACGTCGAAGGTGCGCTACGTCGAACCGTCGCAATCCACCGATGAGTGCATGGCGTTGATGACCGAACACCGGATGCGCCACCTGCCCGTTCTCGACGGCGGCAAGCTGATCGGCCTGATCTCGATCGGCGACCTCGTGAAAAGCGTGATTGCCGATCAGCAATTCACGATCAGCCAGCTGGAGCACTATATCCACGGCACGCCGGCCGTCACGTCCACCTGAGTGTCGCAGCAAAAAAGGCCCAAACGCGTGAGCGTCTGGGCGGTAAAGCCGCCGGAATGCGGCGACGGAGGTTCTGCTCTGCTGACGCAGACGCGCGCGGGTGGCGCGCGTCCGGTCGGTCACATACTGTGCTCGGGCAGACCCGGAGATGTTTAGTTGCCGAAGTACACGGAGTTCACGGGGTTCGGCGCTTCCCGCGTCATGCGGCGGCCCGACTGGCCTGCGCTCGTCGCGACCGCACCATAGCCGCTCGTGTCGGCCTGGGCAAGCGTCGGCTGGTTCGGCTGGATCCGTTGTTCTGCAGCCTGGATGTTCTGCGGATATTGCGCATCGCTTGCGAGCGGCTTGTAGCCGTTCTGTTCGAGTTGCGCGAGTTCCGCGCGCACCTGGTCGCGGGTCAAACCTTGCTCGGACTGCGCAAACGATGCGATCGGGGTGGCAAGAACGGATGCAGCGATCGCTGCGTAGATGATCGACTTCATGATGGACCTCCGAAATATGTTCTCTTTTGGCGTCGCTTCGGGCGGGACTGTCTGAAGCGATGGATCAAGTGTAGTGCTCGCGATACCAAGGGGAAACCCTTGGTTTGAACATACTGCGTTGCGTTTTCGGAAAAAATCGCCCGCCGATATCCCGCAAGATCACTATTACTTGAACCATTTTCAGAACAATGCCTGACGAAAGGCCGACAACCCGATTACCCATTCGGAAGGTTGTGTTGTAGAATCGTAAGGTTTTATTCGCCTGTCGATCTCTGTCCACCATGCACGCGCTCACGCCTTCGTCGGTTTCACCGTCCGGCCTCGCCGGCGCGGGCGCGCGCGCCGGCCATCCGGCGCACCCCTGCCTTCGACGCACGGCCCAGGCACCGCTCGCCCCTGCCCGGCGCCTGAACTGACGGCACGGCCTCCTTCCGGAGCCAGGTCAGACAGGCTCCGGGCGATCCCCATAGGCACGCAACGCCTGCCCCATGCCGATCATTTGGAGAACTGCCATGAAACAACGCCTTTACCAGTTGACCGAACTCGACGTCGCTCGTCTCGAGAAGCACGCCGAGCACAACCCGCGCTTTCAGGCGATGCTCGACACGCTGCTTGAGCGCGCCGATATCGTCCAGCCCGACGCCATCAAGGCGAACGTCGTCACGATGAATTCGCAGATCACACTGCTCGACGAAGCGTCCCAGGAACAGGCCACCTGGACGATCGTTTATCCCGATGCCGCCAACCTCGAGCTCGGCCGACTGAACGTCTTCTCGCCCGTCGGCATGGCGCTGCTGGGTACGCAACGCGGCCAGATGGTCAAGGTGATGCAGCCGAGCGGCGCCGAAAAGCTGATGAAGGTCGCCGAGATCGTGTTTCAGCCGGAAGCCAACGGCGAATATACGCGCTGATTCACCGCACAGCCGCACCCTGCCCCGAATGCGAAAAAGCGAGGTCCGTGCCTCGCTTTTTTTGCGCCCCCACGATCCGGATCGTCGGCTACGCATTTCACAGTCGAAAAAAAAAGGCGCCCGAAGGCGCCTTTTTGAGCTGCGAAGCTGGTTACCCAGCCGTCACGCTTAGAAGCGGTGACGCAGACCAACCGTTGCTGCGGTTTGGTTGATCGACGAGCTCGGCAGCGTGCTGACGTCGCCGTTGTAGATCGACGTGCCGATCGCGTTGCCCTTCGCGCCGCGCTGGTACACAGCTTGCGCATAGACGTCCGTGCGCTTCGACAGCGAGTAGTCAGCTTGCACGCCGAACTGGTTCCAGTGCGAGCTGCCACCGTCGATCTTCGTGTTCGTGTACGTGTACGCTGCGCCCAGGCCGAGAGCCGGCGTCAGGTTGTACTTCGCGTTGACTTCGTAGTTGTCGGTACGCTGCGTCGGAACGCCAGCGGCCTGGTTGTCGATACGCGATTGCGTCCATGCAGCACCGACTTGTGCCGGGCCGAATGCGTAGCCAGCACCAGCACCGTACGTGCGGATACGACCTTGCGAAGCAATGTTCGTCGCGCCGTTGGCGTTGGTACCGTCACCCAGGTTCGCTTGCGAGTACGCTGCACCCAGCTTCAGGCCTTGGAACTGGTACGACAGACCACCGCTGTACGCACGGTTGTTGCCGAAGTTCTGGTTGTTCGAGAACGAGTACGTGCCGCCGAATTGCAGGCCAGCGTAGTTAGCGCTCGTGAACTTGACCGAGTTATTCAGTGCGACGTCGCCGTTCGTGCTCAGACGGTCGTTGTTGCCATGGTGCGCGAAGTACGTGCCGCCCCACGTGCCCGTTGCCGTCAGCGGCGCCAGGTAGTCTTGCGTTGCATCGTATTGCTTGCCCAGCGTGACCGTGCCGTACTGGCTCGACAGGCCGACAAATGCTTGACGGTTGAACATGCCGCCGTTGTTGCCCAGCTTGCCGTTACCGATGCCGAAGCCGCTTTCCAACGTGAAGATTGCCTTCAGGCCGCCACCGAGGTCTTCCGAACCACGCAGGCCGAAACGGCTTTGGTCAATACCCGAGCCCATCGACCACAGCGACTTGCCGGCGACGTTGCTTTGGTAGGTGATGCCTGCGTCCAGCACGCCGTACAGCGTGACGCTGCTTTGCGCGTGAGCGACGGTAGCGAACGATGCTGCAGCTGCTGCAACGATCAGAGTCTTGTTCATTCGTGGAGCTCCCTTCTAAAAAGAGGCAGGTCTCGCGACCTTGTTCATAAACGGTCTGCAACCGCCCGGAAACGCCATCGGTCCTGCTGGCTGCGCCCGGATAGTTGCCCGTTTGGGAACCGTGAGTTTAGGGGTGTACCCTAGGGGAGCGATCTGCAAATAAAGAAATAAGCTTTTCCAGAACTAGAAATAATGAAAGTGGGGACGAGTTATAAGTATTTGTTTTGACGTATTTTTTTGACTTCTTGACGGCCGCTTTTTGTAGGCTTTCATCCCACCATTCTTTCATGTCATCGTCTTGACGGTTGCATAGAAACAACAAACGGAATCGTGGCAGCCGCCGAGAAACGGTAATTTTTACTTGGTTTAATCTCAAATAACGGGTACGGTCGCCTAAAAGCCGTGGCACGAACAGTAAACACGGGATCGCTCGGCCGCTGCCGCTTTCCGCAATCTTTCTGTGGTTCCCGCGGTTGGGAATCGCCCCCCGGAGTGCCACTGACGCGTCCCCGTCGTGACATGCAGTAACAGGCTTAACGAGGCCCGTAACCCGGCCCCAGGACCAGCAGGCTAATGTAAGGCCGCCTTCAGCACTTATATAAGAGGATCTGCATGAATCGACGCTTGTGGTTGCGCGCGATCGGACTGACCGCCGCTGTCGTCGGTACGGGCGGCTGGCTACACGCCGCCTCGGCCCAGCCCGTCCCACCGCCCGGATATCGGCCGCCCGGTACAGACCGGGGACCCGGCAGACCGCCTTATTCCGATCGTCCACGCTTCGCGCCACCGGCCCCGCGGCGCGATCGCCGGCCGCCGCCGCCGCGGCCGCACGGCTATGTCTGGGCCGACGGCTACTGGCGCTGGCAGCGCGGCCACTATATATGGGTGCCCGGACGCTGGCTCGCGCGGCGCCCGGGGCATAGGTGGGTGCCCGGCTACTGGCGTCGCCAGGGACAAGTGTGGGTTTACGTCGACGGCGCATGGCGATAGGCGAACAGTCCGCCACGCGCGTGCTGGCCCGATGGCACGGGCGGAACGTTCATGCTGGCCGGTCGCGCCGTTCGTCCGCGCGTTCAAAAAGACCCCGGACCCCCCGCGAATTCTCCGTAGTGCGACCGAGGGCGATCTCGTCTAACTGCCCGCGCATGTAATCGATTGGTCGGGCTAGCGCAGCGATGCGCTCGTCGATCTCTTCGGCGTGAAGGACGGCATGATCGTCGAACACCGGGACGTAACCCACGCAGCAACGGAAGAACCGCGAACGCGAACACGATGTTGTCGCCGCGCCCGCGCCTCGACGCGGCGGATCGAGGCAAGGATCCACGCCCCGCGTGACGGGCTGATTGAGCGCGTCGCGCGCGAGCGACGCTCAAGCGCCGGCCACGCGTGGTTCAGGCGACGCCGAGCGCGAGCACCTGCTCGGTCGTCAGCACGTCGCCGAACGTATCCGACAGCGCGGCCAGCGTCGCGCGATGGAGATCGCAGTGCGGCACCGTGCCGCCGGCGACGTCGAGGTCCCGCGTCGCGCACGCGTCGTCGACGACGATCACTGCGTACCCCAGCGGCACCGCATCGCGCGCCGCGCCTGCAACGCAGGCATGCGTCATCAAACCAGTGACGATCAGCGTGTCGATGCTGGCGGCTTTCAGGCGCTCGTCCAGGTCGGTCGTAGGAAACACGCTCACCGACGTCTTCTTCACGACCGCATGATGCGGCGCCGGCTGCAGGTCCGGATGGAAGCGGAAGCTGTCGCTGCCGTCGGCGAAAAGCAGGCCGTCGGCCGCACCGGCATGCTGGATGTGGAACACGGAAATGCCCGCACGATCGGCGAACGCGATCACGCGCTGCGCATTGGCTAACGCACGCGGCCCTTCCGGAATCGGCAGCCGGCCGCTGAAATATTCGTTCTGGAAATCGATCACCAGTAGCGCGGTGCGCGCGGCGTCGATCGACGTCGGCGCGCTCGCGCCGGCCAGGGTGCGGATGGTCGGATGTTGCATGAGTCGCTCTCTACTCCAGGTTGTGGCACATCGAACGGAACGGCGGTTCGGCAACAAATGCCGCCGTACGCGGCCCCGTGGCAGATTGCCGTTCGGGAACGGGCCTGCAGCGACCGCGAGGCGCCAGTGTCGTGCCGTGCAGCTCCGTGCGACAGCCGCCCGCAGGACAACGTCCGACAGAATCGGGCCAACCTGTACGCAGCCCGCGTGCGACAGTACGTCCATGTGCGCCTGCGGCCGTAGCACCCCATCATCACGAAACCGGGCGGACGGCCTCGCCCCCGCCACCGGCGGCCCGTTTCGCGTATTTCTTCACGGGCCGCATCGCGAAACCACGTTCACGCGAGCCCGTTCGCAAGCCGTCGCGCTTCCGACACGACGATGCCGCCGGCGGCTCTCCCGCTCGGCGGCACCGTGTTCCACGGCATCCTGTGCTCAGTACCCCTTAGGCTGAATCGCCGGCGCACCGACCGCGCGCGCCGCCGGCTTGCCGCCGCGCACGACAAAGCGTCCACGCGGGCCGTATACGCCATCCGCTTCCGGATACGCACTCAGCAGCACGAAATACAGCATGCCGCCGACCACCAGCGACACCGGCACGCTGAGGTCGAGTCCGCCGGCGAGATTGCCGAGCGGCCCGACGAGCTGGCCGGGCAGGTTTACGAACGACAGCCCGAGGAACGCGGCCGGCAGCCATGCCCCCATCGCGCGCACGTTCCAGCCGTGCGTGAACCAGTAATGGCCGCCGCGCAACCCGCGGTTGAACACCTGCAAGTCATCGGCAAGATAGAAGCCGCGGCGCGTCACGTAGCCGATCACCATGATCGCCATCCACGGGCAGCTGAACGTGTCGATCAGCGTCGAGAACGTTGCGACGCTTTCGACGAGGTTGAACCAGAAACGGCCGATGAAGATGAACGCGATCGCGAGCGTGCCGATCAGCAGCGTCGCCCGCACGCGGTTCAGCCAGCGCGGGAACATGCTCGACACGTCGAGGCCTGTGCCGTATAGCGCCGTCGTGCCGGTCGACATCCCGCCGATGATCGCGATCAGGCACATCGGCAACAAGAACCAGCGCGGCGACACCGCGAGCAGCCCGCCGACGTAATCGTTCGATGCAATGAACGCGGGCGCCTTCGATGCGATGATCGTCGCGGTCGCGAGGCCGAAAAAGAACGGCACGAACGTCGCGATCTGCGCGGCGAACACGGCGCCCATTACGCGCCGCTTCGGCGTGTGCTGCGGAATGTAGCGCGCCCAGTCGCCGAGCGTCGACGCGAACGACACCGGATTGCTCAACGCGACCAGCACCGCGCCGACGAACGCGGCCCAAAAACCCGCGCTGCCCGGGTTCAGCGTACCCGCGTAGTTCATGTCGAACGTCCCGGCGAACGCGAACAGGCCCGCGACGAACAACAGGCTCGCGGCCCACACGGCGACCTTGTTGACCAGCAGCATGAACCTGAAGCCGTAGATGCAGACGATCAGCACGAGCACGGCGAACGCCAGGTATGCAGCGCCGAGCGTGAAGCCGTTGACCGGCACGCCGACCAGGTCGTGCGCGCCGCCGACGAGCGCATCGCCGGAACTCCACACCGCGAGCGAGAAGAATGCGATCGACGTGAGCAGTGCAAGGAACGAGCCGACGATCCGGCCGTGGATGCCGAAATGCGCGCCGGACGATACGGGGTCGCTTGTGCCGTTGCGCGGACCGAACAGGCTCATCGGCGCAAGAATGCAGGTGCCCGCGAGCACGCCGAGCACGATCGCGGCGACGCCCGCCTTGAACGACAGCCCGACCAGCACGGGAAAGCTGCCGAGCACCGACGTGGAAAACGTATTGCAGCCGCCGAACAGCAACCGGAACAAATCGATCGGACGCGCATGGCGCGATGCGTCAGGAATGCGCTCGAAACCGAACGATTCGATTTGCGTAATTCTGCCTTCACCCATTTGTCTCCAACTCCTCTGGTGCGTCGGTACGGCGGCTACTGCGGCCATACGACACATCGTCATTGATTCGCGGCCACTCTAAACCGGATCGGGCGGCGCAAATATCACGCATTCGAGACGTTTACGACGAAGGGGAGCAATGTTTGCCGCAGGCAAACCGGCGGACGGGTGTGCGCTTCGCGCGCGACGCGGATCGTGGGCGGTGCGACTGTCATGACGCAGCGCCCGCGAAGCTGGAGCGCCGACGATTCACTATTGCCACGCAGCCGGGGCCGCGTCGACCCTGCGCTTCAGCCGACTCGCCAGCCGCCGTTCACCGCGATAATCGCACCGGTGACGAACCCGGCGCGCGGTCCGGCAAGCCATGCAACCGCGTCGGCAACATCGTCCGGATGTCCGGGGCGGCCGAGCGGCGTCTGGTCGCGGATCGCCGCCGCGATGCCCGGTGCGACGCCTGCGTCGCCGAAGAAACGTGTGGCGGCAATGTAGCCGGGCGCAACCGCATTGACCGTGACGCCGCGCGGCCCGAGCTCGCGTGCGAGCGCGACGGTGAACCCTTCGACGGCCGCCTTCGCCGCCGCATACGCAAGACCGCCGGGCAGCAGACTCCCGGCGCGCGCGGCAATCGAGCCGATGTTGACGATCCGCGCGGCGCGCTCGGCCAAGTGCGGCAACACAGCCAGCGTCGTGACGAGCGTGCTTTTCAGATTCGCGTCGATGGCCGCCGTCGCATCGCGGCGCACGCTGAGAATCGTTCCGGGTAAAGCAGCGCGAACTAAGTCATGGCGCTCTTCCAACCGTGCCGGGAACCGGTCCATTTGGCCACGACGTTGCGCAGCGCCAGCCAGATTAGTTTGAGTACGGCCTCGTCCGATGGGAAGTGGCCGCGTGCCTTGATGATCTTCCGAAGCTGCATGTGTAGCCACTCAATCGCGTTGGCCGTATCTACAATTTTTCGGATGTCAGGCGCGAAGGCATAGAACCGAATCACCTGATCCCAGACCCGGCGCCAGAGTGCGGCAATCGGGCGCGTATTTCGTCCCCCCACGGGCCGCAAACCGGCATACACCTTCTTCCAGCGATAGCAGGTTTGCTCCGCTACCGGCATGCCTGCTTCGCCTGTTTCAACACCGCCACAATCTGCACGACACTGAAGCGCTTGCGTTTCATCGTACGGCTTCTTTCATACTGAAAAAGTCCGCCGAAAACTCGCTTACATCATGGTAATTTTTACTGGGGGCCGCTCACCAAGCCATTCTCTCAAATTTCAATTGGTCCGAAAATTCCAGGGCAGATCAGGACATCCGACCCAATCGGAACAACCTGCTTCCAAGCCATCTAGAAGACGAGTCTCGAGCTAGAATGCAGTCATGGAAAATCACCTGAAACCGCACCACGCAGCGATCCCAATCCGTCAAATCCGCGCGATGTACGACGACCACACAATCCGGGTCTACCAAGCGTACTCAGACGCGATCGCCGATTCTGCTCTGATGAATGGAACGTTCGTTTCGCCACCGTTCAAGATGGAACGAATGACCTGGATTAAGCCATCGTTCATGTGGATGATGTACCGTTCAGGCTGGGGACTGAAAGATTCCGGACAAAGACGCATTCTCGCCATCGACATATCGCGCGAAGGCTTTGAGTGGGCATTGGCTCATAGCTGCCCGAGCCACCCTGAGGAAGCAATGGATCGAGAGGAATGGTTGCGCATTAAGGAGAGCGCTCCCGTACGCGTTCAATGGGACCCGGAGCGCGATCTATCGCTACAACCGCTCACACACCGTGCGATCCAGATCGGCCTCAGCAAGCAAGCCGTCGATCTGTATGTGCATGAGTGGATACAGCGCATCACCGACGTAACTCCACTGGCATATAGCGTGCACTCTCTCGTCCTCCAAGGCGATCTCGAGTCAGCCCGCACCTTGCTGCCCATAGAGACCGCTTACGAACCCAGCGCTTAATTTAGTTTGAGCGATCGCTTACCGCACCACCCGAATGCTGTACCCGTCCGCGCTCATTTAGTTCATGCAACAGATCTCGGCCGTCAACGATCCAAAATTTATCGACGGCCGGGAACACATGATCGGGCAAGGTATTCGCAAAGTCGACAAATTCCCCGGTCCAACCATCAGGAACATAGCGCTCCAACCGTGGACCATCATGATAAAAACCGAAGAATCGCCTGCTATCAAAATCAATGAACGCAATTGGGAACAAAAAACCCACGTCCCACCAAGATTTCGCACTTGGGAATCTCTCCAGTAGAGCGTTCCTCAAAAAGCCAATACTTAATCGATGAGTCGCCGGCTCCCTCAAGAATTCTTCAGCTGAATTCTCGTCGACAACTACAATACCGGCTCTCTCCATTGCCGTTGCACCCTCATCAGGCACTTCGTAGCCTGCAGCGACAAACTCGCTCCTCCACTTTTCCCAATCGAGTACCAAATTATCGTGGTCGGACAATAGCCAATGAACCGCCCCCTTGTGACGCGCCACAGCAACGGCATATTGCCGGTCAAGCAGGTCGCGGGATGCTGGCCCTAGAATTTTTTCGAGATCTTTCATTGCTTCACCTTACCTGATCCTGGAACTGCATTCTCCTGCAACCATTGCCCCCAAGGTGATGGCAGCTCGTAAGAGCGGCCTGGCGTGGTCGGATCGACTATCTTAGGAGCCAATCCACCTTGGTTCAACGGGTTACTATTATAGCGATACTGCGGAATCGCATTCTCTTGGATGAAATCGTCTAGCCACGCAGGTATTTCGAATGAAGTCACGGAGCTATTAGGGCGCAATGTTTTGAAATATTCCGCATGCGCGGAGTCACCAATACTAATGTTCAACGTCCCATTCTGAATAATCGCGTTTCCGTTAGAATCCAGCGTAATAAGTGTCTTGCTCGCGTTAGGCATCTCGCCACCTTGCACCCGGTAGACAGTTGAGGTGTCACCAACCGTCACGTCCGGTGCGCCAATCTTGCCAGCGATCTTCGCCCCCGCAACGATACCCCCAACGGTGCCAACAACAGTACCGACAGCATTTGGATCACCTTGACCCACCGCTTTCATCGTATCGGCCAGGCCAGCAACCGAATTGACGGCCGTTTGCTTCAAACCGTTCTGCTGGATCGATTGGCCGATCTCACTGACCGGATCGCCGACGCCGCCACCAACAGCAGACAACCCGTCCAGCGTTTGCAATACGCCCTGCACGCCAGCGTTGGCTACTGTCTTAATGCCTGATGAAGCGGCCGTTCCCACCCACGACGCAACTTGCGTGGCCTTGCTGTTCGCGAGCTTCGCAGCATCCCACGCCCTCTGCGTCCAAGTGTATTGCAGGAACGTCGGATCGCTCGCTTGCGCATCACGCAAGATCTTCTGTGCGCGAGCGTCTTGCGCTCCAAGTTTCTGCATGTCGTCATAATGCCGGAAGTCCGCGGTACCCTTCACGAACTCCGCAGAACAATCGACTTGCGAGCAAGCAGCTGCAATCAAGCGGTTGTAGAGATCGACATTGTTCCCTGCCAAAGCCTTGATCTTGTCGATTTCCATGGGACTCAACTGCCGATTGAAGCGATCCGCACTCGCTCCAGTCAACGCCCCCGCTCCGCCTGCCAGCACGTTCGACGCAAGATTCCCCAGCAGTTCGTCTACGCTCGCGTAACCAGTCGGCCCCGCGTCCTTAATCGATTTAGCGAGCTCATTCAGCTGCGGCGCGAGGTTCGCCGACACACCGGCGCCCGCAGCTCCACCGGCTGCTCCCAATCCCCCACCGGTCAACCCGCCCGTCAATGCACCACCAGCGATATGTAACGCAACGCGATTGTCGCCGCCTTCGGCCCAGTCCTTCGCATCTTGCAAATATTGCGCCTGAAGCTTCGGATCGGTCTCGTTTGCCGCCGCTGTCAATGCTTCACGCTGCTTCTTATCCGCATAGGCTCCGATCTGCTTTGCAATCGCCTCCGATGCAGCCTGCGCCGCGTTGATGAGATCCGATTGATTGCTCAGCACCTGCTGCAGATCCGGCGTCTTGCTTACCGTACCATTCAGGTCCGACGTATCACGATTCAGCGTCGCCACATCCTGCTTCTGGTTCGCCTTGTCCGTGATCGTGATGCTGCCGTCGCCGATCGCGCTCTTCGTCGTCGCACTACTGCTGCCACTCTCGCTCACTTACAGCGGCAACGCACCGCCTGTATTCTTGCCGCTCGTCGGCCCATGAGTCGCGTAGTTGTTACCGCCATTGCCAACTCCACCACCGGCACTGACTCCGAAGCTACTTGCATCGTATTCCGAGTGGTTCTGAATATCCGAGAACGACAACGTCCCAGTCGTCAACTGATTCTTGTCAGGCGTCGCCGTACTCGCGATATACGCTCCCGTCAGATCCGTATTGCCCTTGACCGTCACATCAAAGCCGCCGTCCCCAGCCTGGATACCCGCCTGCTCGTTCACGCCCGCATAGTTGCCGCTCGCATGGCCGCTCTGCGCGCTGAAACTCGCGCTGCCGCCGCCCATGCTGGCGCTGAACCCGCCGCCCGAACTGCTCTGGTGCGCCGCGCTGCGGCTCGTATCCTGCACCGACGCTAGATTCAGATCGCCGCCGACATTGGCAATCACCTTGTTCGCGCGGATGATATTGGTATCGCCACCTCTGACGATCGTCGCGGTATTGCTCGTCGGGTTCGTCGTTTCTACTTCGACTGATCGTCGTCGTCCGTCTTGTAGCTGTGGCGTGCCTTCTTATAGCTGTTGTCGAATGGTTTGATTTTCAACATATGCGCTCGACTCGAAAACCCGCCTATCGCTGCAATAAAGAATCCCAATGTTGCCACCCACAGTGTTGGATCATATTTCAGCCCAATTAAAGCAATCGCAGCCCCCTCCAAGGGTCAATACCGCTTGAACCAACACAGTTAAATTCCCATCTTTTACAAGCCAAGCAGGAATCATTTTCTTCCTTTCTTCGAATTTTGAAGATCTTGCATCCATGCACCACCTTTAATCGATTCCGCAGCTTCATTTAGAGCCGGACCAAGGAGTGGCACCCGCGCAGAAACAAAATAATTAACCAAATCGACAACGCCGCTACCAATATAGTTAGCTGCATTCGGTCGCAACACTTGCTCAACTCCACCTGCGACCCATCTAACGAATGTCGCCCCTCCTGCAATTCCGGCCCATCCTGGCGACAACGGCCCGAGGATTTCGGCCGCTGCAGCTGCAAGCGCGCCTGTTCGTCCGGCAGTCGTTGCCACAAATGATGCCAAATCTGCAGTTGTAGCCCTCATATCATGGATTTCGGCTTGATTCGGCAAACGAGTAAACGGTCCAGGCACATCACCGCCAGCGTGAAACCCGAGCTCTTCACTTCATGGGTCTCTTCGTGACGACGGTCCGTCTGCGACGCATCGATCGTCACTTCCTTCGCGATGCCAGTGACGTCCTTGCCGGCGACAATATTCGACATTAATTCCGCGAACCGCACCACCGCCAACTCCGCGGTCGTTTTATTTACCTCCTTTAATGATCATCTTTCGATTTGTAGCTGTCGCGTGCTCTCTTATAGCCGTTGTCAAACGGCTTGATCTTGAGCATATGAGCCTGTGACGCATATCCACCAATTGCCGCCACCGCGACACCTAGCATAAATATGCCCTTAGATACAATCGAATTAAGGCCTATCAATGCCGAGCCAACAACCATTCCGATGCCGACCACGACAAATATTATCCTAATCCACTCTTTGAAGTTTCCATCATCAATCAACTTCATCTAGCTCACCTATTTATCCGTTTCTTGATCTGATCTGCCGCAGCTGAATTTTTCCATAACTCAAGCCATTCATTAATGAATGGACCGTACAATGGCAACCGGTCCAGAACTGGCTTTGCAGTCATATCCGTCGCGAACCCGACCGTGAAGGCTCCAAGGTTCGGACGCAGCACCTGTTCAATTGCACTCGCGCCTAAACCAATTGCGGACGCCGTAGTTGCCACACCAGCCGCTGCGGCTTGGCTAGGGCCCGGAACCGATGACACCGCACCAGCAATCGCGCCAACTCGCCCCGCATTCGTCGAAACCATCGCCGCCGTATCCGCTGTCGTGTTTCTCACGTAATTCACATCCGTCCGATCAAACTTCGTGAACGGCCTGGAGCAGCCCCCTGAAACACCGGACATAGCCTCTCACTTAAACTAGCGGGTAGGCATAAGACTGTGTTTTTGACTAACACCAGGCAGGAAGTGATGGAAGTGTTGACGGGCCCGGAGCGTCGGCGGCGCTGGACGGCGGAGCAGAAGCTGGCGATGGTTCGCGAGAGTTTCGAACCGGGGAAGTCGGTTTCGATGGTTGCGCGCCAGCACGGCGTGAACCCGAACCAGCTGTTCCACTGGCGCAAGCTGTACCAGGACGGGAGTCTGTCGGCGGTCAAGGCTGGAGAGGAAGTGGTCCCTGCATCAGAGCTGGCCGATGCCCTCAAGCAGATTCGTGAGCTGCAGCGGATGCTCGGCAAGAAGACCATGGAGAACGAGATTCTCCGCGAAGCAGTCGAGTATGGCCGAGCAAAAAAATGGATAGCGCACTCGCCCTCGCTGCCGGAGGACGACCAGTGAAACTGGTTTGTGAAGTTCTCGGCGTGTCGCGCTCGAACGTATCGGCACGACTGTCGCGTCCGGTGACGTGGCGCGATGGCCGTCAATCGCGGCAGACGGACGATGCGAGCGTGGTCGAGGAAATCCGCCGAGTCGTCGGCGATTTGCCCAGCTATGGCTATCGCCGGGTGTGGGGCTCGCTGCGCAATGAACGCATTGCTGCCGGACAGGTGCCGTTCAATGCGAAGCGCATCTATCGCATCATGCGCACTCACGGTCTGCTGATGCAACGGCGTCCAGCCCCGCCTCGGCCGCAACGTCGGCACGATGGCAAGGTGGCCGTCGCGCGCAGCAATCAGCGATGGTGCTCGGACGGCTTCGAGTTCCGCTGCGACAACGGCGAGCCGCTTCGAGTGACATTCGCGCTTGACTGCTGCGACCGCGAAGCGATGAGCTGGGCGGCTACGACGGCAGGTCACAGCGGCGACATCGTGCGCGACGTCATGCTGGCAGCAGTGGAAAATCGGTTTGGCAACGAGCTGCATACACCGTCCGAAATCGAGTGGCTGAGTGACAACGGTTCGGGCTATACGGCCGACGATACACGCCGGTTTGCAGCGGCCATCGGCCTGAAGCCATTGACCACGCCGGTGTGCAGCCCGCAAAGTAACGGGATGGCCGAGAGCTTCGTGAAGACAATGAAGCGCGACTACGTTGCCTTCATGCCAAAGCCGGACGCAGCGACTGCTGCACGCAACTTGGCCATCGCGTTCGAGCATTACAACGAGAAGCATCCCCATAGCGCGCTGAAGTACCGCTCGCCTCGCGAGTTCCGGCGCTCAATGGATTCAGCAACCTTAGTGTGACGCTGTGTCCGGGATTACAGGGTCAACTCCACGGCCCCGTTACCTCAAAGCTAGAGCCCTTCTTCCCGGTCTGGTCATACACGATGTTCGGCACTCCGTTCTGCGCCGAAGCAGAATTCGCAAGTATGTAGCTCTGCAATTCAGCATTCGGCCGCACCGTGATCTGGGTCCAAATCGGCTTGCCGTCATCGGTGTGCCCCGCATAGTGCCATTTCGCACCGGAGTCGGTCGGCATCGTCCCGACCAATGTTGCAGGTGCCCCAGACTCACGATCTCCGCCAATTGATCCTCCCATGATCCGCATTTGATCCTCAATCTGCGCCTGCGTATATCGGCCTTTGCTTTTTTCCGCCAGTTGCTTCGCTAACGTCTTTTCTTTCGCCTTGCCGTCCTCGTACAACTGCCGATTGAACCGATCGGCCGCAGCGCCCGTCAACGCACCGGTCCCACCACCCACAAGCGCACCGGCTCCGCCCGCCAGGAGGTTCGACGCGACGTTACCCAGCAGTTCATCCACGTTCTTGTTACTCGTCGGCCCCGCCTCCTTGATCAACTGCGCGATTTCATTCAGTTGCGGCGCTAGCTTCGCCGACACACCCGCTCCCGCAGCGCCACCCACCGCACCCGATCCGCCCGCCGTCAATCCGCCCGTCAGCGCACCGCCTGCAACGTGTAGCGCAACACGATTGTCGCCGCCTTCGGCCCAGCTCTTCGCGTCCTGCAAATACTGCGCCTTGAGCGTCGGATCGTCAGTCGCCGCAGCAGCATCCCGGGCGGCGTGCTCCTTCCTGTCCGCATAGTTACCGATCTGCTTCGCGATCGCTTCCGATGCAGCCTGCGCCGCGTTGATGAGATCCGATTGATTGCTCAGCACCTGCTGCAGATCCGGCATCTTGCTTACCGTACCATTCAGGTCCGACGTATCACGATTCAGCGTAGCCACATCCTGCTTCTGATTCTCCTTATCCGTGATCGTGATGCTGCCGTCGCCGATCGCACTCTTCGTCGTCGCGCTACTGCCGCCACTCTCGCTTACGTACAGCGGCAACGCACCGCCTGTATTCTTGCCGCTCGTCGGCCCATGAGTCGCGTAGTTGTTACCGCCATTGCCAACTCCACCACCGGCACTGACTCCGAAGCTACTTGCATCGTATTCCGAGTGGTTCTGAATATCCGAGAACGACAACGTCCCAGTCGTCAACTGATTCTTGTCAGGCGTCGCCGTACTGGCGATGTACGCTCCCTTCAAGTCCGTATTGCCCTTGACCGTCACATCAAAGCCGCCGCCCCCAGCCTGGATACCCGCCTGCTCGTTCACGCCCGCATAGTTGCCGCTCGCATGGCCGCTCTGCGCGCTGAAACTCGCGCTGCCGCCGCCCATGCTGGCGCTGAACCCGCCGCCCGAACTGCTCTGGTGCGCCGCGCTGCGGCTCGTGTCCTGCACCGACGCGAGATTCAGATCGCCGCCGACATTGGCAATCACCTTGTTCGCATTGACTTTCGCACCGACGATATTGGTGTCGCCTCCGCTCACGATCGTCGTCGTATTGCCCGCGTTGATGTGCGTATTGTTCTGCGTGGCCGCATCCGAGTTCGCATCGCCGTGTGCGCGCGACATTGCCGCCGACACGCCAAATCCGCCCGTGCCATACGACACGCCCACACTCGCGCTCCTCGACTCGTTCGTGCTGCGCGTGCTGTCGGTGTCCGTGCTATTGACCAGATTGACCTTGTCCGTGGCCTGCAGCAGCACGTCCCTCGCACTCACGTCCGATCCCTGGATCGTCACGTTGCCCTGCCCGGCGTTCTTGTCACCCGTCGCGACGAACGCGGCGGTGCCGCCCGCCTTCACGCTGCTGCCGTTGTGCTGCGTGCTGTCCTCGTTAAACGTCGGCTGCCCCCGCTACAAACAACGAACCCGGCAAACGCCAGATTCGCCGTCTCAGGCTTCATCGCCCTGATCTCCTCTTCTCGCAGAACCACATTATCAATGTGCATGGCGGAACCACTAGACCCATCAGCGTCACCCATTTAAAAAGTCGATCCCACGACGGCAGATGGTAGCCTCCCGCCCCCGCTAACCATGCTAACCCTGGCCACGCCAGAAACTCAAATAAAACTCCAATCACAACAAATATCAGCGAAAAGAATATAAAAAAATAGACAATGGTCGCCAGTTCGCGTTTAAATTTCATCATTGCTTGGAAGGTCGAGAAACATCACGATTAAATATTGCATTAACACTGCCACCGGCGCTTTCTGATCCAACCGCACCCGCAACCGTTCCACCTACCGACGGCAATGCACTTCGCGGCACATATTTTGATACTCCAAGCCCCAAATCAATCCAATCTGGCCGATACCACGGGTTGAATTTTTGATTCAATATTCCCTCAACTTTTCCGCCTGCACCATAACCAATCAGAGATCCAGCGGCTGCGCCGGCCATACCCATGTTCGGATTGCTTCCCTGGAGTGCCGAACCGGTCAGAGCTGCACCCGTATTCATCAGCAGGGCCGGTGATAAACCCGTACCAAACGTCAACGCTCCTGCAACGCCGGCCATCGCAGTATCAATAAAGTTGATCTTCCCGTCGTTGAAGACGTACTGAGCACCGGCGTTCACCACAGCGCCAATGCTGCCGCCCGTCGCCATGCCAGCAAGAGTCGGAATGCCACCAGCCGTCACAATCCCGAGTCCGATCATCCCCACTCCAGCCAACGTCGTTCCCACCGGGTCCTTCTTCGTATTCGACGTCACCATATCGTTATACGTCTGCCCTTGGCCCAACTGCTGCTGTCCTCGGTCATACGCATCCTGATTCGGCTTGATGTACTCGCTGTTGTAAGCGTGATTCGCATACTGCGGGTCGTTCTTGTAACCGGCGCAGTTCAGATTTTGGCAGCCCACGATGCTCCGAACTTCGTAATCGTGCTTTCCACCCGATGCCTCTGCCATCTGCTTGTCCGAATTCCTCAGCATCTCCGCTACGATTCGACCTTCCGCCAACTCCACGCTGATCCCCAGCTTCTCCGCCACGATCTTCGCATCCTTCTTCGCTCGCGCGTACTCATCCGGACTCAACTGCCGATTGAAGCGATCGGCACTCGCTCCAGTCAACGCCCCCACTCCACCTCCGACTGAAGTGGTCAAGTAACTCTGGACATAGCTCCGGGTTAGGCTGCGAGCGCGTCGAAACGCGCTGGCGGCATTCCCTTCGCAGCCGAGTGAAGGCGACGATGGTTGTAGAAATCGACTAAATAGTCGGTGATGTCTTGCTCTGCATGGCGGTGATCGAAGTACAACTGCTCGCCGATCCATTCACTTTTGAGGCTTCGGAAGAAGCGCTCGACCACCGCATTGTCCCAACAGTTGCCGCGCCGGCTCATACTCTGGATCGCGCCACGGGCGCGCAGCTCGGCGAGAAAGCGCGTGCTCGTGTATTGGCAGCCCTGATCCGAATGGAACATCAAGCCTGGTGCCGGGCGACGATGATCGTAAGCCCGTCTTAATGCCTTGAGCACCAAGTCGGTGTCCGCGTGCTGACTAAACGCCCAGCCCACAATGCGGCGCGCATACAGATCCATGACGACGGCCACGTAAAGCCATCCCTGCCTAGTCTGCACAAACGTGATGTCGCCCACCCATACCTGATTGCGCTGCGCCGGATCGAATCGTCGTGCAAGCAGATTCGGCGCAATCAGACTCTCGGCTTGCGCCACTCGATAACGATGTACGCGCTTAGACCGCACCAGCCGAGCCTTACGCATCAACGATCGTGCTCGATAACGTCCTACGTTGTGTCCGAGCAAGCGCAACGCTTGCGACATCCTCCTGCTGCCGTAGCTTCGACGAGTCTCCTCATGAATACGGCGCACCGCTTCCAGTACCGTCGCATCGCGATTTGATCTGCCTTGGCGCGCCCTCCATGCGTAATAGCTGCTGCGTGCTACACCAGCCAGTCGACAAATCAGCGCTACCGGGTAGGCCTTCTCCATCGCCTGGATCACTTCCAGGAGCGTTCGAGCTCCTTGACGAAGAAGGCCGTGGATTTTTTTAAAACTTCACGCTCCCGTTCGAGTTCGGCTACGCGCGCCTCCAGTTCCTTGATCCGACGCGCGTCTGCACTGAGTTGTGCCGGACTCGGCGCATCTAAACTGTGTGCCGCTCGCCACTGTGCGACCCAGCGACGCAGTGCGGTCTCCCCAACTCCGACAGCCTCACACGCCTTGGAAAAGGGGTAACCCTGCTCTACGACGAGTCGTATCGCTTCTTCTTTGAATTCCTCGGAAAACGCACGCCTGACCATGCTTTGGCCCTCCAGACGACACGTTACCTCCTTTTCGAACTGTCCAAGGGCATTGAACCACTACAACGACACGTTACCTCCTTTTCGAACTGTCCAAGGGCATTGAACCACTACACCCGTGGCAGAGCGCCGTCGATCGCCTGCTCGCCACCGCCGGCTTTGTGCCCGGCAACCATGTGCTCCTCTCCGTCAATTACCGCTCCCAGCAATTGACCATCTCCCCCGATCACCACTACCGCATCGCCAATCGCGAGATGACCGAACAGGAGATTCTGGATCGCATCCGTGACGAGCAGCAACTCGCCGCTGAACGACGACATCGCCGTCGACCTCCTTCGAAACAGGCCTAAACACCGAGCCCGGCATACGCCGGGCTCAGTCGTTCAGCTAAAAAAGATGTTCTTCAACACCACGTACACGATGAAGCCCATCAGCGCGGTGAAGGCAATAACCCCAACTATCTTTTGCCCACGTGTTTTAGGAGCCGAGCCTGGAATTCCAACCATATTTACCACCTAATCCCTGTCTTACCTTGATCATTACTGTACCCGCCACCGACACCACCAACGTTAGTGTTCTTCCCGGCGCTAACCCCACCACCAACACCAATAATGGTCGCAGTTCCATTACCCGGCGAATTCATGATGCCTGTGCCAAATATGCCGTAAGCACCAGTCATGCCACCGGCATAGCCTCCAGCAAAGTTATTTGTCTGGCCAGGAGCGACGCTCGTTCGATTGAGCCAGCCGGCAGTAATACTTGCTGATGCCTGAACTGGATTGGGAAGCGCCATATTGACACCAGTTCCGAAGAACGCATTTCCATCCCGCGTAAACGTTCCCCACACACTGCCCACGAAATAATCAATCTGGAAGTTCACAAAGTCCGGTGCACGGACCAGGCCTGGATTCTTGCCCGTCGTCGTCGCCTGATACGAGAACCCGCTACCCTGCGCTCCCTTCACAATATACGCCTGCAAATCAGGATCGCCCGGACCCAACGATTGCGTCCACACCGTCTGACCCGCCTTGTTCACGCCGTACCGCGTCCACTCCGTCCCGTCCTGCGGCATCTCTCCCGACGCTACTCGAACATTGCCCGGCAACACCCCTCCATCGCTCATCACCAGATCCATTTGCGCCATCTGATCCTGAATCTGCTGCACCGTGTATTTCCCGTCGCTTTCCGATGCCAGCTTCTTCGCCAGCGTCTGCTCCTTCGCCTTGTTGTCCTCGTGCAACTGCCGGTTGAACCGATCGGCCGCAGCACCCGTCAACGCCCCAGTCCCGCCGCCAACCACCGCACCGGCCCCACCCGCCAACAGATTCGACGCGACGTTACCCAGCAGTTCGTCGACGTTCTTGTTACCCGTCGGCCCCGCGTCCTTGATCGACTGCGCAATTTCGTTCAGTTGCGGCGCCAGCTTCGCCGACACGCCTGCCCCCGCTGCGCCGCCGACTGCGCCCAATCCGTCCGCCGTCAATCCACCCGTCAGCGCACCGCCTGCAATGTGTAGCGCAACGCGATTGTCGCCACCTTCGGCCCAGTTCTTCGCGTCCTGCAAATACTGCGCCTTGAGCGTCGGATCGTCAGTCGCGGCAGCAGCATCCCGTGCAGCTTGCTCCTTCCTGTCCGCATAGTTTCCGATCTGCTTCGCGATCGCCTCCGACGCCGCTTGCGCCGCGTTGATCAGATCCGACTGATTGCCCAGCACCTGTTGCAAGTCCGGCGTTCTATCGACTTGACCGTTCAGATTCGACGTATCCCGGTTCAGCGTCGCAATGTCCTGCCTCTGATTCTCCTTATCCGTGATCGTGATGCTGCCGTCGCCGATCGCGCTCTTCGTCGTCGCGCTACTGCCGCCACTCTCGCTCACGTACAGCGGCAATGCACCACCCGTATTCTTGCCGCTCGTCGCCCCATGCGTAGCGTAGTTGTTGCCGCCGTCACCAACGCCACCACCGGCACTCACACCAACGCTGCTAGCGTCGTATTCCGAATGGTTCCGAATGTCCGAGAACGACAACGTCCCGGTCGTCAGCTGATTCTTCTCAGCCGTCGCCGTGCCCGCAATGTAAGCGCCCTTCAGGTCGGTATTACCCTTCACGGTGATGTCGAAACCACCGTCTCCAGCCTGGATACCCGCCTGCTCGTTCACACCCGCGTAGTTGCCGCTCGCATGGCCGCTCTGTGCGCTGAAACTCGCGCTGCGGCCGCCCTGGCTGACGCTGAACCCGCCGCCCGAACTGCTCTGGTGCGCTGCGCTGCGGCTCGTGTCCTGCACCGACGCGAGATTCAGATCGCCGCCGACATTGGCAATCACCTTGTTCGCGTTGACGTTCGCACCGACGATATTGGTGTCGCCTCCGCTCACGATCGTCGCCGTATTGCCCGCGTTGATATGCGTATTGTTCTGCGTGGCCGCATCCGAATTCGCATCGCCATGCGCGCGCGACATCGACGCCGACACACCGAAACCACCCGTGCCATACGACACGCCCACACTCGCGCTCTTCGACTCGTTCGTGCTGCGCGTGCTGTCGGTGTCCGTGCTGTTGACCAGATTGACCTTGTTCGTCGCCTGCAGCAGCACGTCCTTCGCGCTCACGTCCGATCCCTGGATCGTCACGTTGCCCTGCCCGGCGTTCTTGTCACCCGTCGCGACGAACGCGGCGGTTCCGCCCGCCTTCACGCTGCTGCCGTTGTGCTGCGTGCTGTCCTCGGTAAACGTCGTCTTGCTGTACGACGAGCCGAAGCTCAACTCCACCTTCGCCTCGACCTTGCCCTTCGGATCGTTCAGCGCCTTCGTCATACTGCCCGTTGCGCCGACCAGATCGGCCATGCCACCGGCCGCGGCAATCGCATGCAGCGCAGCCGCCCGCCCATCGTGGCTGCCGCCGGCGCTTTGCGCCTGCTGATTCACGTTCTGGATCGCATCGATCACCGGCGACTTCACCGCCAACGTGAAACCCGAGCTCTTCACTTCGTGGGTTTCTTCGTGACGACGATCCGTCTGCGACGCATCGATCGTCACCTCCTTCGCGATGCCCGTGACGTCCTTGCCGGCGACAACGTCCGAACCGGTCACATGGAGTTTGTTGCCGGCCACCATCGACACGCTGCCGTCCGTGCTGCCGATCAGGCTGCCCTGCGTACCCTTCACCGTATCGCGGCTGGTATCGATCGTCTGGTTCGTGCCATACGAGATGCCCGCACCCGCGCTGCCGAGACCGGACTTCTTCACGTCCTTGTAGTGATACTCGCTAGACGCCGTATCCGCCGTCGTGATCGTCAGATCTCGGCCCGCAGAAAGGCTCACGTCGTTGGTCGCTGCGATCGTCGCGGCGGTCGCCGTCAGGTCGCTACCGGCCTGCACCGCAACCGTGCTGCCCGACAACGTCGTGCCGATTGAATTGGTATAGCTGCTTGAATCGATCGTATGCGTCGACGTAGACGACAAGAAGCCGCCTTCCTTGCGATAGTGTTCATCCTTTGCACTGGCGCTCTGTTCGCCGGCCTTCAAGTTAACGTCATGGCCGGCGCTCACGCCGATTGCGCCCTGTGCATTCGCGTAAGCCGCCGTCGCGTTCACATCGCGGCCGGCGACGACCGCCAGATTGCCGCCCGTCGCGATCTGCGTTCCGATATCACGCGAGGCCGAATGTTCGGCGTGATTTCGGTCGTCCCACTTGATCGCATCCTGACTGCTCTGGCGAACCGCGTTCAGGTTCACGTCGTTGTTGGCTGCGAGCACCGCGTCGCCGGTGGTCGCAATCGCAGCTGCATTTGCATTCAGATCGTGCCCAGCCGCCGCGTGCAACATGCCCGCATTAATCGTCGAAATGCGATCGATACCGGTTGCAGTGCCGGTCTTCGTGGTAGCTGAACTCGTGGTCGTGGTCAGGTTGATGTTACGCCCCGCCGACAACGCCACGGTATTGCCCTGGATCAACCCGCCGAGGTTGTTCAGATCCTTGTCGGCGCTCGCCACAACGGTGCCGCCTGCGACCGTTCCTCGGTTGTCGATCGAATCCGCATGGATGATCGTCACGTTGCGGCTCGCAATCGTGCCCGAGTTCTTGTATGCGCCGTCCGCATCGACGGTGACGTTTTTGCCGGAAATGATCGCGCCTTCGCCGGTCACGTCCGCCGCGTTCGCGTGCAGATACACCTGTGGCACCAGCACGGTTTGATGGCTACCGTCCGGCAACGTCACCGTCCGATTGACGAGCCACACGATGTCGCTGGTCAATGCAGCCATCTGCGCTGCGGTCAGCGCCGTTCCGACGTTCAGGCCGAACTGCTGCCCTGCCGTCACTCCATTGGCGATCAGCGCCTTGTATTCGCTCTCGTTGTCCGTGTAGTTGCCAATAAACCGCTGGCCCGTCGTCTGGATGATCTGCTGCTGGATCAGTTGTTGCTCGTAGAAGCCATCGCCGATTCGCTTGAGGACCGTGTTCGGATCGATCTTGAGTGCATCGAGCATCGTGTCGCTCGACAGCCATTTCCGCCGATCGGTAAAGCGCGGATCCGTTTCGATCAGGAAACGGCTGCCCGGGTCGCTAGTCACCTGGTACAGCGCATTGTTGGGCAGGCGCGTGCTCGGCGTTACCGTCCGCACGACGACGCCGCCGACATTGGCCTTCACCGCCGTTACCATTTCGGTGCCGACACCCTGCACGGATACGCCGGCGATTCCTTGCGCACCAATATCCTTACCGGCCACCGGTGCCACACCGGTTCCGCTCGCCCCCTGCGCCGCGGACGTGGCAACCGCCACGCTCTTGATCGGATTCGACGGCTTGCCTGGATCGGTCAATACGACAGGAAGATCGATCGTCTGCGGCGGAATGGCCGGCACGAACGGCGTCGAGCTGGTCGCACGCTCGTCGCCGCTGAACGCTCCGCCAGACTGAACCCACGTATAGATCGCCTGCCCTGAGCCCGTGAACGTTTCCGCGCCTTGCGCACCGATGTTCTGTACGTTTTTCGGATTGTTGCCGTCACCGGCCACGATCTGGCTCTTGTCGTTGACGCCCGAGGCGGTATTGATTGTGATACTACGACCAGACGTGATCGTGCCGGGTTGCGAAGCCGTCACGACATCCTTGGTCGATGTCACGTTGGCCGTATAGACGGTGTAGGTCTGAACGAGGCGGCTCGCCACGTCTCCGTTATAGCCAACGAGCGCCCGGTTCAGGTTCTGGTAGGCGGCGACGGTGTCCTTGTACCACTGCTGGAATGGCGCACAAGCCGCGTGGGTCGAGGTCAGGCATGATGGACTCGGCGGACCGAAGGGATTCGGCTTTTCGCCCGTTACATCAGCTTCGGTCGGCGGCTTGACGGAGAACCAGTCGCTACCCACCCCTCTGCGGCCGGCAAACAGCCCGGCGAGACCCGTCATGGCAAACGGCCCCTGCCTGGTCCACGCGGGATTTACATCGGGCGGCGGCGCCACGCCGAACGTTGCCCAAATATCGGCCGGCACCGTCCGATACGCACCAGTTTGCGAAGCAACACCTTCACTACCGAAATTGTTTGCGGGATACGCAGTGCTATCGATCTTGCCCGCCACCCCGTTCATCGTGTACTTCGCATACTCGGCGAACGGATATTTCGTGGAGGGCAGCAGAATGAACTTCTGATCGTCGTCGAGCGCCCACTGGTAGTCGGTACCCGGGCGAATTTCATGGTTGTTCTTCTGGTACAGATAGACGGTCGACGGATCGATCTTCTCGGTCGAGCCCGGCACCTGATACCACAGCTGATTGCCGCTGGTAGTCGTAACGGTCGACGTCTGGAAATTCGAGTTCAGGTTTTCGAAGCGATTGGTGTCGATCGTGATGTCACGGCCGGCGTCGATTTGCGCACCGTTGTTCGTCACGATCTGCGCGCTGCCGGTTGCCCGACGGTTCGCATCCAGCCCGCCGCCGACACGAATATCGTTGCTCGCATAGATCAATGCGTTGTTCAGATTCCTGAATGTCTGCGCGCCGATGTCGAGGTCGCTCCGCGACGCGATCACACCGCCGACGCCCTTCACGTTCCGGTCGTTGATCACCGTCTTCGCACCGACCGCGACACTATCGCCATATATCCGGCCGCCCGCATTATTCACGGTATCGCCGGCAGTCACCGTCGTTGCACCGCCATCGATCAGACCTTCGTTCGTGATCGACTCGTTCGCATGAACGTTGGCGACATTGCCGCCGACGATCTCGCCGGTCGCACGGTTCCGCACGGATTTGGCAGCGACGCTGGCAGCGTTGCCTGCCGACAGCGTGCCGGTGTTGTCGAGCGTGCCGCCGGCAGTCGCCGTCAGATCATGCCCCGCCACGATCTGGCCACTGTTCGTGAGGTCACCTTGGGCCGTCACAATGACGTCGCCGGCCGATTGAAGCTTGCCGTCGTTAGCGAGCGTGCCCGTCGAGATCGTCAGCTTCCGACCGCCGTTGATGTCGCCTTGGCTGTTGATCAGCGTATTGGCGGCACTCAGCACCGCGGCACCCTTCGACTGGACGCTGCCCGACGAATTGTCGATCGTCGGAGCGGTCAGCGTCGCATCCTCGTCCGCCCGAACGGAGCCGGCCGTATTGTCGATCGTGTGGCTCGCAGTCAGGACGACGCTTGCGCCTTCCATGCCCGCGACCATGCCCGGTACACCGGCCGTCGCGGGCAACGTCGCATTGGCTGTTTGCGCATTCCGGATCGTGTCGGCATTCACCGACAGCTTGCCACTTGCGTGCATCGCCCCGCGCGTATTGTCGACGGCCGTACCGGACACGCGCACATCACTGTTGCCACCGATCTGGCCGGCCGCGTTCGACACGGTACCCGGGCTTTGTACAGCCAAGGCGCCGTCCGCGACCAGCGCGCCGCCATCGTTGACCACCGAGGTTGAGCGGATGACCGCTGCGCCGCTCGACGACACCGCGCCGCCGGCATTATTCAATGCGCCGGTCGCGAGCGTTACGCCATTGCCGAGCACCTGACCGCCTGTGGTCTGCCCCGGCAACACGCCGTTATCGAACGTCTGGCCGTGCGAGTCGATGTCGACGGCAGCGGTTGCCTGCACGAGGCCCGAACGGTTATCAAACGCTCTCGATCGACCGATCAGCGATTGACTCGCCGCCACGGTGCCGAGCGTGTTGTCGATCGCGCTTTGGCCCGATGCCAGAGCAACGTTCGAGCCCGTAATCGTGCCGCCAGCATTCAAGAGCCCGGCGTTCGTCAGCGTCGTGTTGCCAGACGCGAGCAGTTTGCCGCCCGCGTTGTCGGTCGTGCCGGCCGTCGTGACGGACAAGCCGCCCGAGACGGACCCGATCGTGCCGCCCCGGTTCGATACCGACTGTGCGGCGATGATCGCCTCGTGCGTCGCGCCGATCGTACCGCCCGCGTTCGTCAGCGAGCCGGCAATATCGAATTTCGCGGCATTGGCCGAAACCATCCCCTCCGTATTGTCGAACGCGGCGGCTTGCGCAGTCAGCGCGCCCGCCGAGGCGATCTTGCCGCTCGTGTTGTCGATCGTCTGCACAACGTTCAACGCGGTGTCGCCAGACGACGTACCGATCTGCCCTGCATGGTTGCTCAGGGTGTTTGCCGTGACTGCAGTACCGGATGCACCGACCAGCTTGCCGCCGTCATTCGACGCCAAGCGCGACGCGCTCACCGACAACACGCCCGCCGTCGAGCCGATCTCGCCGCCGGCATTGCTGAAACCGGCGGTCCGAATCGTGGCGTTCGTACCCGCGGTAACGCTACCGTTGTCGTTGACGAGCGTGTCGGCATTCATGTTGAGCTGGCCGGCCGAACTCACGGTGCCGCTTGTGTTGGTCACGGCCTGCGTAGCTCGCAGCGTCGTGTCGCCGGTCATCGATCCGAGCTTGCCCGACGTATTGTCGACGCCGTCGGCGGTCAATGTCAGGCCGTTCCCACCGACGATGGCACCAGCGCGGTTCGAGACCGATCCGGACGCTGCGATCGTCAATGCGTCGGCTGTGCCGATCTCACCGCCCGCGTTGGCAATGTCGGCAGCGTGGATATGGGCTGCGCCGGCGCTGAGCGTTCCGGTACCGTTGTTCAGTTCCGCAGTCTGGACGGTCAGCTCTCGCGCGGACGCGATCTTGCCTTTCGCATTGTCGAGCGACCGCGCGACATTGAGCGATGTATCGCCTGCCACGGTCCCGATCTGGCCTTGCGCATTGGAAACCGCGCTCGCCGCCAGCGCGAGTCCGCTACCGCCCGCTATCTTTCCGCTATCGTTGGACACGTTGCCGGTTGCCGCGACCGACAACGCGCCCGTCGACGTGCCAATCTCTCCCGCGACGTTCGTCAAGTCGGTTGCGGCAATCTGCGCGGTGCGCGCCGTAATATGCCCTCGCGTATTGTCGAGCGCCCCCGTCGAGTTCAGCGACAACACATCGGCCGACAATGTACCGGCCCGGTTGGAAACCGCTCGCGCCGTCACGTTCGCCTGGCTGCTCGAACCGATGGCGCCGGAGTCGTTGATCAACTGTCCGGCATTCAGCGCCACGTTCTGACCGCTCATCGTGCCGCCAACGTTCGATAGCGTGCCGCCTGTCGTCACGTTGATCGCGTTCTCTGCGGCGACCGTTCCATGGTCGAGCGTGACGCCGCCGGCGAAGACATTCACGTTGTCGCCCGCCGCCAACGTTCCGCTGCTGGTGATGTCGGCCGCGCGTGCCGTGACGGAGCCGCCGCCGACCAGATTGCCGGCCGGGTCGGCACCCGCGTAAGCGTGTCCGCCATTGTCGAGCGACGTCGCAGCCGTCAGGTCCGTATTGCCGCCTGACGAAATCGTTCCGGCGTTCGACAACGCCCGGGACGCATCCAGCTCCGTAGTTCGAGCACTGACCACCGTGCCCTGCTGAGACACGTTGGCGCCCTCGATGCGCGTGTTGGCAGCCGATTGAACGCGCGCGCCAGGCGCAATCGTCACATCGCCATTATTCGAGACCTGGATGTCTCCGGTCAGGGACGTAATGGCACCTGCATCCCGAACGCCGACGCCAGCCTCGGTTCCGACCATCCGGACGCTGTTGGCGAACATGCTGCCCAGCGCCTGGACGTCGATCGCGACACCCGGCGTCGCGCCCGTGCCCGCCTGCGCCTGCATGGCGTTGCTTGCGTAGTCGACACGGTTCGCACCGGCGACCGCATTGATCGAATCTGCCCACACTTGGCCGTTGATCGTCATCGCGCGCGAAATCAGGTCGATCGCACTACCGTGCGCATCGAGCCCCGCGCCGCCAATGCCGATTTGTCCTTGGATTACGTTCAAGCCAGCGAGCGTGCCGTCGGTATTGAAGGTCGGCACGCCGGTCGTCAGCGTGACGCGCGGAACATTCAGGAAGCCGCAACCCGAGCACGTGATACCGGCGGGGTTTGCGATCACGAGATTCGCCCGGCTGCCCGCTATTTCCGTCGGCCCAACCAATTGGCTGGGATTGCCGGACGTGACCTGGTTGACGATCACGCGCGCAGGGTTGTTGCCGATGAACGGGTTGCCCTGCACCCAACCGGCCAGTTGCGACTGCGAATCTCTCCCGCTGTTGACCAGCACCGCGCCCTTCGTGCCGACGTTGTACTGCGTGAAGTTGTTCAACGACACGCCGTTTCGCGGTGCCGTGATGTTGACGAGCGGGATACCCGATGCCGACACGCCGACGACCGGGTGGGTCGGTCCGCTGCGGTCGGGCGTCATGGGCAGCGTTGCTTGCGCTTCAACCGCCAACGGTTGCATGCCGAACGTGCACAACGCGGCGAATGCCGTTGCGCGGGCAGCGAACCAGATCGATATTCCGGAATCCGCCGATGCAAGGTGAACCGCCCGCCGCACTCGAGCGCGCTCCCCTCCTCCATGCACCGACGCGTTTTCGTCAACGGCCACCAGCATGCCGCGCACGGCACTGAACACCAAGCGAAAGATTCCCGAATTCATGATCGTTTTATTCTTGATTGTGTTTCAGGCCGGCTGCGCGTGCATTCCGGCACGCAGCCGGCCTTGCCCGCACGTTACTTGCAGCTGAGCGCGACCAAGCCATTGATGTTGCCCGTCGTCGCAGCCGGGATGCCGTACGACACGACGAGATACGGCTGCTTCGCGTCCGGGCCCATGACCGTGCTCATCAGCGACGATCGGGTTTTCGCGCTCAGTACCGTCGACCCGATCGCGGAGGTGCCGACGAACGTCTGGTCCCTGTCGCTGCCGATCGAGTACTGGAGATTCAACGTGTAGTTGATGCCCGGATTGCCAAAGGTGTCCGTTCCGCTCGTCAGCGTCGCCGTGGCGCCAATCAGCGAACCCGGCGCCGTGTTGCCATCGGTCGGCGTCGGACGCGTCGCGAAGGCCAGCGAACATTGCATTTGCACCGGCGCGCTCGCATCGATCGCAACCGGTACGCCAACGGCCCATGCCTGCCCCTGGTTGGCGTTGTACGAAGCGCCCGACGAATCCGCGCCGTCGGCCCAGCGACCGATCGCGATGGAGCCATTTCCGGCGAGGTCCGTCACGGTGCCTTTGGTCAAGGTTTTGACCGTGCCCGACGAATCGTACGGAATCGCGACATAGGCCCCCGGCGCCTGCTCTTTCAGCGCGGCGGCGGGCTGGGACAGCGCTCTGAGCACGTAGTTGCCATTCGGCATCTGACCGCCATTCCACGACGCGGGCGGCATCAGAATGCGAACCGTCGAGTGCTGGCTCGAAACCGACTGCGACTGGCCTTCAACCCGAATCGCCGCACCCGAAGATGCGCTACCGCCCGGTCCTCCGTTGGAAGGCACGTTGCCCGATGCGGCTGCGCCGCTATCACCGTCGTCACCGCCGCCGCATCCGCTCAGTCCCAGGGCCGCCATCGCGGCAAACGCCGCCGTCGCGGCTTTCAGGGTTCGGCGCGTCTGCTTGTCGTACACGTTTTGCATAGTCTTTCCGTCTTTTCCTTCTCGTTCATCAAAGCACCGAGGCGAGGCTCTCATCCCGGCTCGGGCCAACCCAACAGCGCACTAAAACAATGTGCTGGCCTGAAACAGCAGCGTCGGCGAGCCAGTCTTGAATCCCTGCGGCTTCGACACCGGGAAACCGAGCGACACTTCGTAGCTGAGCGCCGCCCCGAGCACGTTCTTCGGCGCGAGATTGCCTCGTACGCCAACGACCGCTCCCACCAGCGTTCCGCCAAGCAGGTACTGTGCGGCGGCCCCGCGTACGCGCCCGGCATCGATCCCCGCATAAAGGGCCTGCGTACCGATCGGCGTCGGCACGTACCAGTCGAGCTCGTTCGACACGGCCCAACCGCTCTCCGCTGCAAGCGTGAGCTGCTGATCGAACCCGCGCACCGCGTAGCGTGTGCCAATCGTGAAGTAGTCCGAAGGCGTCAGCGGCGTGCGCGCGTTCTGCATGTTCCAGCCGAACTGGTACGAGAACGTCTGAACGCCGATCCTGAAAGGAAGCCGGGCATTGACGCTTGCCACTTCGACGCGGGTCTTGCCGTCGAAATCCGGCGAACCGACGACCGTGCCCGTATTGCTCGACAGGCCCGGCAACGATGCCCGCCACGCAAACGAGCCGTCCACGACTGCATCGCCGAGGTATTGGCGGTGGGACACGCCCAGCTCGTAGCCGACGATGTCGCGGTGCTGTACGGGGATGTCGACGCCGTCGATGGCGTTGCGGCCGATCTTGTGGAACAGGTTGCCGTGGAGTTCGGTACGCGCATGGGCGTTGCGATAGACCACGCCCGACAGTCCCGCCTGTAGCTGCGACTGGACACCTGTGTATTCGATCGGCGCGTCGAAGCCGGCCACCGTCTGCTTGTAGCGCGCACGGCTCGCGCCAAGCGTCAGCAACGCATACCCGACAGGTACGCTGTAGTTCGCGGAAACTGACTGATTGCCCTTGTCGGACGCGCCGACATTCGCATTCGTCGTGCCGGCAATCTGCAACTGGTCATACAGGTGCAGCGGCGAATCGAACGTAAACGAGCCGGACAATTGATACTTGCCCGTGGTGTCCATACCGGCGTTGTCTGCACCGATGACGGCATGCCAGCGCTTGCCGGTCCCGGGATGCAGAACGAGTTCCGAGTCTCCCGGAGTAGGGCCGGGCGCGATGTCGAATGTCGCGTCGGACTGCGATTGCAAGCGCCGCAGGTTTTCCAGCCCCTGATCGATGTCACGCTGATTCAGCAGCGCCCCGCGCGACGTCGGAAGTGCAGTACGCATCCATCCGATCGTCGGCCTGTCAGCTCGGAGATCGCTGATACGGCCGGGCACGACGCGTAGCGCCAACGTTCCCGATTGCAGCGATTGCGTCGGCACGAGCACGCGCGACGTCACGTGACCGCGCGCGATCAATGCATTGTTGGCAACGTCCTGAATATGCTTGAGTGCGGTCTTGCCGACGCACTGCCCGACGACCGGCTGCAACACGGTGGCAAGCCAGTCAAATGGATTGTCTTCCAGCGCAATTTCCCGGATCGGAAAGCACGGCGTGTCGCTCGGCAGATGCTTGATATTGGCCGCCGATGGCTTTTCACCTGTCGGCGTCAGCACATTCGGACGAGGATTCAGCTCCTTGGCGGCTTCAAGTTGCTGCTGCTGCAAACGCTGGATTTGCGGGCCGGGCGTGATTTCGGACGGCGGAATGCCTTGTGCCAGCGCGGAAACGCTCGCCAACGCCGAAATCCACGCTGCCGAAGTTTCGCGATTCTTCACTTATTAGCGGCGTAATGATTGGTCTCTCGCCGCGCAGTTTACAAAAATATTTCAATCCACAGTGTCAGTAACTGCAAATCGCCACGCTACGCGTGGAACCTTCCCTCCGGGCCTCGGGCACGCATTTATTGCGAGAACGATTTTTCAATTTTTCATTCTCGCTATCACCGCGCACTGCGTAATACTCTGGGACATTTAGTTAATAAACTCGGATCTTGACGCTTTTCACTTTTTCATTTTTCAAACTGTGCACGTCGATCTTGATCTGCATCCGGTACCAATCTGCTGCCAATCCTATGTTTTGCCCATTGATTATTCAGACAAATATTAAGCATCAGATCTGCTGGCGGACTTTTATCAAATGCCGATTCTGTGCGACGCGCATGCCGATGTCCCGATGCATCGGCATTCCACGTTGACGATTCGAAACAAATAGATCAGGCATCCATCGTTGACATTGCCAAAATCCCTTACGGGCCTGCATCGCGCAATTGGCCTTCACATGATGCAGCGTTCATCGTGTTGTGCGTTCACAACGGATTGGGGATGGAGAACGGGCGGATTGGAGATAGCTGACCGGGCTACCGGGCAGGAAAGGTGCCTCGGAGACCGCGTGTGCTCGGACGCCGCCCGCGCTCGGGCATCTCAATGAACCGTTCAGCAACGCACACGCGGACGTGCGCCTGAGCGATTCGCTCAGGCGCATCATGCGGAGCAGCCCTTCCGGGCCTGGATACCTGGCGCGTGTCCGGATCGAAGCCCGCGGCCAGCCTCTCACCGATCGACGGATCTCAACTCTCGACGTCCTCGAGACTGAACACTTCGGTCTTGTCGTTGTATGAAAACACTTCGCCGTAACGCCCCCAGTCGATCACCGCGTCGAGCGTTTCCTCCGCCGCGTCATCGGACAGAAAATCTTCCAGCTCCTGCTCGAACCGCACGCGCGGCGCGCGATGGCCCGGCCGTTCGTTCAGCACCCTCCTGATCCGCGCGGCGAGCGGCACGTGCTTCAGCAAATGATCCGCGAACATCAGCTTGCGTTCCTGCGTGCCGAATTCCGCAAACACGCGCGCAGACGGCGTCAGGAACACGTCGCCTTCGCGCACGTCAGCAAAACCGAGGTACTGCAGCACTTCCGCGATCGGGAACAGGTCGTCCACTTCCAGATGCAGCGTGCGCGCGATTTCCGGCATGTCCGCGCGGCCGTGGTACGGCGCCATTGCCAGCGTCTCGATCAGGCCGGCCATCAGGTTCGTCGACACTTGCGGCAGCCAGCTGCCGAGCTCCAGCCCCTTCTTCGTCGTCTCGCCGATCTGGCGCGCGGTCATCTTCGCGTAGATGTCGTCGACGAGCTTGCGGAAATCCGGATCCAGCCGGTTGCGCGGGTGCTTGAACGGCACCTTGATCTCGGCGATCACGCGGCCCGGGTTCGACGACAGCACGAGAATCCGGTCGCACATGAACACCGCTTCCTCGATGTTGTGCGTGACGATCAGCACCGACTTGATCGGCATCCGGCCTTGCGTCCACAGGTCGAGCAGGTCGGTACGCAGCGTCTCGGCCGTCAGCACGTCGAGCGCGGAGAACGGCTCGTCCATCAGCAGGATCGTCGGATCGACGACGAGCGCGCGTGCGAAGCCCACGCGTTGCCGCATCCCGCCCGACAGTTCGCGCGGATACGCGTTCTCGAAACCGTCGAGGCCGATCAGGTCGATCGCGGCAAGCGCACGCTCGCGCCGCTCGCGCGCGCCGACGCCGAGCGCCTCGAGCCCGGCTTCGACGTTCTGCAGCACGGTCAGCCACGGGAACAGCGCGAAGGTCTGGAACACCATCGCGACGCCTTCGGCCGGGCCGCGCAGCGGCTTGCCGAGATACGTGACCTCACCGCCGGTCGGCTCGATCAGCCCCGCGATGATCCGCAGCAGCGTCGATTTGCCCGACCCGGAGCGGCCGAGCAGCCCGACGATCTCGCCTTCGCGCAAAGACAGGTTGGCATCGTCGAGCACGAGCAGCTCGCCCTGCGTCTTGTTGAAGCCGCGGCTCACGTGGTCGACGCGCAGGATTTCGTCGCCGAGGCGCGGCGGCTGAAGCGGCTGGGACGTCTGGACAGGGGCGTTGATTACAGTCGAATTTTGCATCGCGCTTACTCTCAATCGAGACGGAGCCGGGATTCCGCATACGCGTACATCGGACGCCACAGCACGCGGTTGAACAGGGTAACGAACAGGGACATCACGGCGATGCCGAGGATGATCTTCGGGAAGTCGCCAGCCGCGGTGGTCTGGGCGATGTACGAGCCGAGACCGTGCGCGACGACCTTCGTGTCGCCCCACTGCACGAACTCGGACACGATGCTCGCGTTCCACGCGCCGCCCGACGCGGTAATCGCGCCGGTCACGTAGTACGGGAAGATGCCGGGCAGCATCGCCTGACGCCACCACTGCCAGCCGCGAATACGGAAATTCTTCGTCGCTTCCTTGTAGTCGTTCGGATAGGACATCGCCCCCGCGATCACGTTGAACAGGATGTACCACTGCGTGCCGAGCACGATCAGCGGCGACAGCCAGATGTCGGCGTTCAGATGGAACCGCACGATCACGATCACGAACACGGGGAACAGCAGATTGGCCGGGAACGCGGCGAGGAATTGCGCGAGCGGCTGGATCTTTTCGGCCAGTGCCGGGCGCAGCCCGATCAGCACGCCGAGCGGCACCCAGATTACCGACGCGATCGCGATCAGCACCAGCACGCGCAGCAGCGTGATCAGTCCGAGCATGATCACGTGCCCAACCTCCGCCATCGTCACGCCGGTCGCGACGAAGCTGACGACGCGCCACGCAACGTATGCGGTCAGCACAATCACGAATGCGCCCCACACGATGTCGCCGATGCGCGACGATCGACGGCTCTCCGCGCCGCGCGCGCTGGTAACGCGGAACGACGGCGCGCGCAACGGAATGCGCGCCGCCTGCGACAGCAACCAGCCGGCCGGCACCAGCAACTGATGGATCAGGTGCGTGCGACGCATCATGTCGAGCAGCCACGATTGCGGCGCGTCGCCGGACGCGGTGTTCTCCATCCGGAATTTGTCGGCCCACGCGACGAGCGGGCGGAACAGGAACTGGTCGTACGCAAGAATCACGACCGACATCGCGACGATCACCCAACCCACCGCGCCGAGGTTCTTGTCCGCGATCGCCTGCGCGAGATACGCGCCGATGCCCGGCAGCGTGATCGTCTGGTTGCCGACGGTGATCGCCTCCGACGCGACGACGAAGAACCAGCCGCCCGACATCGACATCATCATGTTCCAGATCAGCCCCGGCATCGAGAACGGCACCTCGAGTTTCCAGAACCGTTGCCACTGCGTCAGATGGAAGCCGCGCGACACCTCGCTCAGATCGCGCGGCACCGTGCGCAGCGACTGGTAGAAGCTGAACGTCATGTTCCATGCCTGGCTCGTGAAGATCGCGAAGATCGCAGCCAACTCGGCGCCGAGCACGCGCCCGGGAAACAGCGCGAGGAAGAACGTGACCGTAAACGAGATATAGCCGAGCACCGGCACCGATTGCAGGATGTCGAGGATCGGGATCAGCACCATGCCCGCGCGGCGGCTTTTTGCGGCGAGCGTGCCGTACACGAGCGTGAACGCGAGCGACGCGACCATCGCGGCGAGCATCCGCAGCGTGGTGCGCAGCGCGTATTCGGGCAGGTTCGACGGATCGAGCGAGATCTTCTGCGTCTGCAGCACGGCGATCGGCGCCATCGTTTCGTGAAAGCCGACGATCGCCATCGCGAGGATGCCGATGATCAGCGGAAACGCGACCGCATCCCAGCGGTTGGGCAGCACGCGCCACGCGGACGCGTTGGCGGTGCGGTTCGGGTCGAAGAAACTGATATCCATCGGTAGCGTCTTGGTCGAATTGAAAGATCGATGGGGCCGGCCGCATGCCGCGCGGCCGACAGGTGCGTCAGCGGATATGAGCTTGAGCCCGCGAACCGGATGGACGATCGACGGCGATCGGGAAAGGCAGCGCGAGTCTGACGGCGGGCCGGCGACGACGAGCCGCACCGCGGGTTTCCGTTGCCGCGGGATTCGGCATGAGGGGCTCCGGACACGTGATTCGGTGTCGCAGGCTATCTGGCGGGCGTGACGCACATATGTCGTGTCACTTACAGGACATTGACGGGTCATCGGCCGGCCGTCACCGCCCGGCACGGCGTCGCAACGCGCGGGAATAAAACCGCCGCCGCATCGGTATCGCATGCGAAAGCGCCGGCTTAATCCAGGACGACCCGGCCGTCCGGTTCCGTCATACGAATGCGAGGCTCACATGTCTTCATCGAATCCCACTCGCCCGTCGCGCCGCAAGGCCCTGCAATGCATGGCGTTCGGCGGCCTCGGCACGCTGTTCACGCTGTCGGGCGGCGTTCTGACGCCGTTCGATCTCGCGCTCGCGCAAAGCGGCACCGCACTTCCCGCGAATGCGGGCCGGCCGCTGTTCGTGCAGATCAGCGACACGCACATCGGGTTCAACAAGGACGCGAATCCTGACGTCGCGGCCACGCTGCGGCAAACCATCGATCTCGTCAACGCGATGCCGGCGACGCCCGCGCTCGCGATCCATACCGGCGACATCACGCATCTGTCGAAGGCCGAAGAGTTCGACCATGCGTCACAGCTGCTGTCCGGGCTGCGCGTGCCGGAACTGCACACGGTGCCCGGCGAACACGACGTGACCGACGGTTCGGGCGCCGAATACTTCAGCCGGTTCGGCAACGCATCGAACAACCGCGGCTACTACAGCTTCGACCACGCGGGCGTGCACTTCGTCGCGCTCGTCAACGTGATGCACTTCAAGCCGAACGGGCTCGGCAGCTTCGGCGACGAACAGCTCGCGTGGCTCGCGCAGGATCTGAAGGGCCAGTCGTCGAGTACGCCGATCGTCGTGTTTTCGCACATGCCAATGTGGACGATCTACGAGCCGTGGGGCTGGGGCACCGGCGACGCGCCGCAGGCGATGGCGCTGCTGCGCCGCTTCGGCTCGGTCACGGTGCTGAACGGACACATCCATCAGATCGTGTCGAAAGTCGAAGGCAACGTGACGTTCCATACCGCGCGCTCCACCGCATTCCCGCAACCGACCGCCGGCAACGGACCGGGGCCGGTGCCGCTTGCCGTGCCGCGCGACCGCCTGCCCGCAATGCTCGGCGTGACGACCGTCGACTTCACCGGCCATCCGGTCGCTGCGTCGCTGCACGACACGACGATCGCGTGATTCCTCGGCTGCTTTCGATACGCAAGGAGACCGACATGACCTTTCTCAAGCCTTCGATGCGCACGGCCGCGCTGCTCATGTGCGCGGCGGCCGCCGGCGCGCCGCTCGCAGCATTCGCGCAGACGCCGGCCGGCCCGCTCGTGACGATCCGCAATTTCATGTTTTCGCCGATGTCGACCACGATCAAGGCCGGCACGACGCTCACGTGGAAAAACCTCGACGCGGAACCGCATACGGTCGTCAACGACGCGGGCATCTTTCATTCGAAAGCGCTCGACCAGGACGAAACCTACTCGTTCCGCTTCGACAAGCCCGGCGTGTACAAGGTGTTCTGCGGCATCCATCCTTACATGAAGGAAACCATCACGGTGGAGTGACGCGGCGCGCCGCACGGCGCGCGACGACCCGGCACCGACCGACGCCGATCGCCTACACTGGTTGCAACCGGCCGGCACTCGCCGGCCGGCATCGACCGTGAGGACAGCGATGACGGCAAGCCAACCCGCACATCCGAAACTGCCCGGGCAGGCCGTGCTCGTGCTTCAGGGCGGCGGCGCACTGGGCGCGTACCAGCTCGGCGTATTCGAAGCAATGGACGCGTCGGGCATCCAGCCCGACTGGGTCATCGGCACGTCGATCGGCGCGATCAACGCCGCGCTGATCGCCGGCAACGCGCCCGCGCGCCGCGCGCAGCGGATGGCGGAATTCTGGCGCCACGTGACCGAACACGCGGCCGTGAACGTGCCGGGCTTCCCGACGAGCTGGGACAAGATCGGCGCCGAACTCGCGGTCATCGGCGCGGGCATTCCAGGCTTCTTCCGGCCGAATCCGGCCGCATGGCTCGGGCCGCTCGCGCGTGTCGGCGTCGAGCACGCGTCGTACTACGTGGTCGAGCCGCTGCGCGACACGCTCGCGTCGCTGATCGATCTCGAGCTGCTGAACGCGGGGCGACCGCGACTGACGGTCGGCGCGGTCAATGCGTGCACCGGCACGATGCGCTATTTCGATTCGCGCGACCGGCCGCTCGGCATCGAACACGTGATGAGCTCGGGCGCGCTGCCGCCCGCATTCCCTGCCGTGCGGATCGACGGTGCGCCGTACTGGGATGGCGGCATCTTTTCGAACACGCCGGTCGAGGTCGTGCTCGACGATGCGCCGCGCCGCAGCTCGATCATCTTCTCGGTGCAGATGTGGAATCCGGTCGGGCCAGAGCCGCAAAGCATCTGGCAGGTGTCGGAGCGGCAGAAGGACATCCAGTACGCGAGCCGCACCGACAGCAACATCGCGCGGCAACAACAGATTCACCGACTGCGCCATGTGATCAAGGAACTGGTGATGCGGCTGCCGGAAGCGGAGCGCGCGTCGGCCGACGTGCAGGCGCTCGCCGCGTGGGGCTGCCAGACGACGATGCATGTCATCAAGCTCGCGGCGCCGCGGCTCGACGGTGACGATCAGTGGAAGGACATCGATTTCACGCCGGACGGGATCGCCGCGCGCCGCCAGGCCGGCTTCGACGCGACGATGCAGGCGATCGCCGCGCGGCCGTGGGAATTGCCGCTCGATCCGACGGAGGGCTTGAGCGTATGGAGCCCCGAAGAGAACCGGATCGGCGAGCGGCACAACTGAGCCGATGCCGCCGCGCGACCGGTTGCGCGCATCGTCGCGACGCCGCGCCCGCTTACAGCGCGCGCACGATGCCGCCATCGACGCGAATGTTCTGCCCGGTGATGTAGCCGGCGCCTTCAGACAGCAGGAACGTCACGGTTTGCGCGATCTCCTGGGTCTTGCCGAAACGTCCGACCGGAATGCGCGCGACGATCTCGGGCGTCTCCGGCCAGCTGTCGATGAAGCCGGGCAGCACCGAATTGATGCGGATGTTGTCCTTCGCATAGCGCTCCGCGTACAGGCGCGTGAGCGAACTGAGCGCCGCGCGCAGCGCCGACGACACCGGCATCGGCTGCTCCGGCGCGTCGGCCGCGAAGCTCGAAATGTTGACCACCGCGCCGCCGCCCTGCTTCAGGAACACCGGCGTCACGCGGCGCAGCACACGCACGACGTTGAGCACGATCAGGTCGATCCCTTCGTGCCATTTGTCGTCGTCGATCGACAGCAGGTCGCCCTTCGGCGGATGCCCGGTGTTGTTGACGACAGCATCGATGCGGCCGTACTTCGCGAGCGTCTCGTCCACGAAGCGCGCGATGTCGGCGTCTTCGGTGACGGACCCCGCGATGCCGAACCCGCCCAACTCCTTCGCGAGCTCGACCGCACTGCCCGACGGCGACATCAGCGCGACGCGATAGCCGTTGTGCGCAAGATCGCGCGCGATCGCCGCCCCCATGCCCTTCCCCGCCGCGCTGATCAAAGCCACTTTCTCTACAGTCATACCGCTCTCCCGATAGATCGGCTCAACGCCGTGATCGTCGATCCAAAGCGCCACTTTAGGGCTCTATAATCGCCTTGTCGAACGATGATTTCTCCATCCAGACTGTAGAATTTCTACTGCATGAACGCTTTATCCCGCACCCGCCGGTTGCCGCCGCTCAATGCGCTCCGCGCATTCGAGGCCGCTGCGCGGCACCTGAATTTCCGGCTGGCCGCCGACGAACTCGGCGTGACGCAGGGGGCGGTCGCGCAGCAGGTCCGGCATCTGGAGGATGTCGTCGACGTGCAGTTGTTCCGGCGCCTGCCCAGAGGGCTCGCGCTGACTCGCGGCGGGCTCGAGTATTTCTCGTCGGTTCAGCGCGCGCTGCAAATCATCTCGGATGCGACGGACGCCCTCGGCGAACGCCCGACGGTCCTCGCGGTCAGCACGACGCCATCGTTCGCGTCGAAGTGGCTGATTCCGCGCCTGGCGGACTTCAGCCGGCTGCATCCGGACATCGAGGTGCGCGTGATCGCAGACGAACGGCTGGCCACGTTCCGGGCCGACGGCGTCGACATTGCGATCCGGTTGAGCAAACCGCCGTTTCCGCCGGGCTTGGTCGCGCAACTGCTGTTTCCGCTCGACGTCTTCGCCGTCGCGAGCCCGGCGCTGCTCGACGGCGGCGCGCCGATCCGCAAGCCCGCGGACTTGTCCAAGCACGTGCTGTTGCACGACGCGCACGACCTGTGGCCCGAATTCATCGGGAAGCTCGGCGGCAAAGGCCGCGCGGATCCGACGAAGGGACCGCGATTCAGCCAGTCGCTGCTCGCGATCGACGCGGCGGTCGCCGGACAGGGCATCGCGCTGACCAGCGAGCCGCTCGTCGAACGCGACATCACGGAAGGCAGGCTGCGGCGGGTGTTCGATTTCTCGTTTCCGATGTCGCTCGGCTTTTACGTCGTCTTTCCGCAGGCGAATGCGGAGTCGTACGCACTCGGCGCGATGCGCCAGTGGCTGTTCGCGCAGTATGGAAACGCGTGATTCGGCGCGCACGCAGCCGTTTTTCCCGCGTCCGATCGCGCCCCGCTCGCATCCGCGCGTGTTCCCGATTTACCGATATCGAGCGCAATAAACCCCACCACCGACAGTGTCATCGAACATATCGTGTTTTTACGATATATGATTCGGCCATCGACGATACCTAGTTGCCCGGATTTTCCGGCTGAACCTTCCGCCTTTCCATGCCGACCGAACTCGACATCGATGCGATCCTGAAAGCGCTCTCGAACCCCGTGCGCCGGGAAATTCTCGTCTGGCTGAAAACGCCGGGCGCGCATTTTCCGGACCAGACGCTGCCGTTTGACCACGGCGTCTGCGCGGGGCAGATCGATGCGCGCTGCGGGCTGTCGCAGTCGACCGTCTCCGCGCACCTCGCCACGCTGCAGCGCGCGGGGCTCGTGACGTCGACGCGGATCGGCCAGTGGGCGTTCTTCCGGCGCAACGAGGCCGTCATCGACGCATTTCTCGACGCGCTGCGTCGCGAACTCTGACTCAGGCCATGCGGGCCGCACGCCGCGCACGACGCGGCGCGATCCCGCCTTTCGTGAAGAGGTTTTCCGCCATGCCTACCCTGTTCGACCCCGTCACCCTCGGCGACCTGACACTGCCGAACCGCATCGTGATGGCTCCGCTCACCCGCGCCCGCGCCGGCAGCACGCGCGTGCCCAACGACCTGATGGCCCGTTATTACGCCGAGCGCGCGTCGGCCGGGCTGATCATCAGCGAAGCGACGTCGGTGACGCCGCAAGGCGTCGGCTATGCGGACACGCCCGGCATCTGGTCCGACGAACAGGTCGAAGGCTGGAAGCGCGTGACGCAGGCGGTGCACGCGGCCGGTGGCCGCATCGTGCTGCAGCTGTGGCATGTCGGCCGGATTTCCGATCCGGTGTTCCTGAACGGCGACCTGCCGGTCGCGCCGAGCGCGATCGCCGCGGGCGGCCACGTGAGCCTCGTGCGCCCGCAGCGTCCGTACGTGACGCCGCGCGCGCTCGAACTCGATGAAATTCCGGGCATCGTCGCCGCGTACCGCCACGGCGCGGAAAACGCGAAGAAGGCCGGTTTCGACGGTGTCGAGATCCACGGCGCGAACGGCTACCTGCTCGACCAGTTCCTGCAGGACAGCACCAACCATCGCACCGACGCCTACGGCGGCCCGATCGAGAATCGCGCGCGCCTGCTGCTCGAAGTGGTCGACGCGGCGATCGACGTGTGGGGCGCGGGCCGTGTCGGCGTGCATCTCGCGCCGCGCGGCGACGCGCACACGATGGGCGATTCCGACCCGGCCGCGACGTTCGGCTATGTCGCGCGCGAACTCGGCCGGCGCAAGATCGCGTTCATCTTCACGCGTGAAGCCTATTCGGGCGACCAGTTGAGCCCGCGCCTGAAGGAGGCGTTCGGCGGGCCGCTGATCGCGAACGAGCAATTCACGCTCGAATCCGCGCAGCACACGCTCGCGAACGGCGACGCCGATGCGATCGCATGGGGCAAGCTGTTCATCGCGAACCCCGACCTGCCGCGCCGCCTCGAACTCGGCGCGCCGCTGAACAAGCCGGTGCCGGAGACGTTCTACGCAGAAGGCGAAACGGGCTACACCGACTACCCGGCGCTCAGCGACGCGGCCTGACGGCCTGCGCCGCGTTCATGCGCGCACGTCCGCGCGCATGAACACACGCTGCGTTTCGTCAAGGCCAAGCGCGATATGGTGTGCGCGGATCGCGCGCAGCGTGTCGTCGAGCGATGCGTCGTCGACGATGTGAAAGCCCAGGCGCGCGTAGTACGGCGCGTTCCACCGCACATCGCGGAACGTCGACAGCACGACCTGTGCAATGCCGTCTTGCGCGGCGCGCGTCATGATCCGCTCGATCAGACGCGCGCCGATCCGCTGCCCGGCGTGCGACGGCGCGACATCCAGTTCTTCCAGATACAGCCGCTGCGGGTCGAGCAGCCGGTAGAACGCAAAGCCCACGCACGTGCCGGCTTCATCCGTCGCGACATACGCGTGGCCGTCGGCGATGCGCGCCAGCAAGTCGGCAGCACGCGTCGGTTCACCGTCGGCGATGTCGGGCATGCCGACGTCATGAAACCGCCGGGCGGCGGCTACTTCGACGGCGGCCATCGCGGCCGCGTCTTCCCGCGTGGCGGGACGAATCCGGATCGGTACTGTCATCACGACGACGTAGCAGGCAAGCAGGGACGGCCGTCACTATAATCGAAACCTCACACCTTTCGAACGCCCTGCCCACGAGGTTCGCCATGACGCCGTCCGCGCTCGCCGTGTTCGCCATCGCCCTGCTCGTCACCGCCGGCACGCCCGGGCCAAGCGTCGCCGCGCTCGTCGCGCGCGTGCTGACGAACGGCGTGCGAGACGTGCTGCCGTTCCTCGCCGCGATGTGGCTTGGCGAAGCACTGTGGCTCACGCTGGCCGTCGCCGGGCTGTCCGCGTTCGCGCGCACGTTCGAGACGGGGCTTCTCGTGCTGAAGCTGCTCGGCGTCGCGTATTTGCTGTTTCTCGCATGGAAAATGTGGACCGCGCCGACCGACACGAAAGCCGGCGAGCTGCCGCGCGGTCAGTCGCCGTGGCGGATGTTCATCGCGGGCACGCTTGTGACGCTCGGCAATCCCAAGATCATGCTCTTCTATCTCGCGCTACTGCCGACGATCGTCGATCTGACGCATGTCGGCGTCGTCGCGTGGGCCGAACTGGTCGGCACGATGCTCGCGATCCTGATTCTCGCCGATTGCTTCTGGTCGCTGCTTGCGGTTCGTGCGCGCGCGTTCCTCACCTCCGCCCGCGCGAAACGGATCGCGAACCGCACGAGTGCGACCGCGATGGCGGGGGCGGCGGTGGCGATCGCGACGCGCTAGGTCGGCATCGCGCGTCGCAATGTGACCGGCAACGCGCACGCGATCGGGCGGCGCCCGGCGCGGCTTCACACTAACACCCGGCCGGCCTGCGCGTGTTTCCCGCCGCACGCACATGCCAGTTGCATTCGACCAGCGCCCGCACCAGCGCCCAGTCGTCGTCGTCGCAGAAATCGAGCAGCATCGCGCCGCACGGCCCGCGCGCTTCACGCAATCGCTGCGCGAGCCGCGAGTGAATCCCCTGCACGCTGCCATCGCCGTGCGCGACTACCGACGGATTCGCGCCCATCCCTGTCCCGCTGCAGAAATTGATCGCCCAGCGGCCGCTGTCCGGCGACGGCATGCCGGTGAGCAGCGCGTCGATCACCCGCCACTTGTAGTGAATCGAACCGGGCACGGGCACCCGGTATTCATCCTGGATCACGAAAGCCGCATCGGGATGATCGATCGTGAACGTCGCGTTGTCGGGCCACGCCGTCAGGTCGATACCGAACGGCCGGCTGCTGCGGAAGCGGCGCAACAGCACCACGGCCCCGCGTACGTCGCCGAGCGTCGGCAACGCACTGCCCGAATGCCAGTGCAGCCGTGGATGCCGCGCGCAATGCGCATCGAACGTCGCGTCGAAACTGCGCGTGCATGCGTGCGCCGGCCATTCGTACTTCACCGACATCACGATGCATTCGCGCGGATGCGCATCGAGAAAACGCGTGCAGTCCGCGAGCACGTCGTCGAACGTCATGCCGAGCGCGATCCCGCCGTGATGGATGTCGAACGTATCGCTCCGGTGCCGGCAGCGGATGTCGAGCAGCCGCACGCCGTGCGCGAGCTGCGCCGCGAGCGGCGCGTGCTGCGTGCGCACGAGCGGATCGTCGACGGTATACGCACAGGTGTCATGGCTGCCGGGTAAGGTCAGCGTGTGCAGCAGTCGCGCGTCGTCGAGCACCGACATCCAGTCGGCCAGCGGCGCGGGTTCTTCGTGTCGCGAACGGTTCATGTATCGATGACTGACAAGGAAAGAAAAACGTGGGTAACCGCGTCGGATGTCGCGGTGCGGGCCGGCGTGTCGCGCTCCGCGGTCTCGCGCGCGTTCTCGCCGACGGCCAGTATCGCGCCGGAAACGCGCGAACGCGTGATGGTGGCCGCGCGCGCACTCGGCTATCAGGTCAACCTGATCGCACGCGACATGATCACGCAGCGCAGCAGCATGATCGGCGTCGTGACGGCCGGCTTCGAGAATCCGTTCCGCGCGCGGCTGCTGTCGGACCTGATGGCCGCACTCGGCCAACGCGCGTTCACACCGCTCGTGACCAACGCAGACGATCCGCATCAGGTTCGGCAATCGCTCGAGCGGCTGCTCAGCTACCGGGTCGCGGGCCTCGTGATGACGTCGGCATCGCCGCCGCTGTCGGTCGCGCAACAGTATCTCGATCACCGGATTCCGGTCGTGATGATCAACCGCGAAGCGAACCTGCCCGGCGCGGACGTCGTGGTCAGCGACAACGCCGCAGGCGCGGCCGGTGCCGCGCAACGGCTGGTGCTCGCCGGCGCGCGCCGGCTCGCGTTCGTCGGGCCGCGAACCGCGAGCTACAGCGCACGCGCGCGCTCGCTCGGGTTCGAGCACGCGCTGCAGCACGGCGACACGCTCGGCGCGACGCTCGTCCGCACGATCGATACGCGGTCCGACACGCATGCGTGCGGGATCGACGCGGCGCGACAACTCTTCGTGGCAGGCGAGCGTCCGGATGGCGTGTTCTGCTCGTCGGATCTGCTCGCGCTCGGCGTAATCGATGCCGCACGCGACGCATACGGCTTGCGCGTGCCCGGCGACCTGCGCGTGATCGGCTTCGACGACATTCCTGCCGCCGAATACAACGCCTATCGGCTCACCACGCTGCGCCAGGACACGCAAGCGCTCGCACACGCAGCGGTGGACCTGCTCGCCGACCGGATCCACGCATTCGACGGCGCGTCGCGCACGAGGATCGTCCCGGTCACGCACGTGGTGCGGCATAGCTGCGCGTAACGCGTCGCATCACTTCAGCCCGCCGGCGAAACCGCGCAGCAGATAACGCTGCACGTAGCCGGCCACCGCGAGCGTCGGCAGCGACGCCAGCAGCCCCGCGCTCATCAGATCGCCCCAGTCGATTCCGTTTTCGGTCACGTAGCCTGCAATCGCGAGCGGCAGCGTGAAGCGGCTCGGCGTCGACACGAACAGCAGCGCGATCAGGAACTCGTTCCATGCGGCGATGAACACGAAGATCGCGGTCGCGATCAGCCCTGGCGCGCACAGCGGCAGCACGATCTGCACGAGCCGCCGCGCGAGGCCCGCGCCATCGATGCAGGCAGCCTCCTCGTATTCGACGGGCACGTCGCGCACAAACGCGAGCAGCATCCAGATCGCCATCGGCAGCGCGTAAAGCTGGTACGCGAGCACCAGCCCGGGCGTCGAATCGAGCAGATGCAGCCGCTTCGCGAGCGCGAACAGCGGCACCGCAATCGTGATCGGAGGCATCAGCTTCAATGCAAGCACGAGCATCAGGAACAGCAGATCGAGCCGCGCCGGAAAGCGCAGCCGCACGAGCGCAAAGGCGGCCGGAAACGCGAGCGTCAGCGCGAGCACCGTCGTGCCCGCGCCGACCAGCAGCGAATTGACAAGCGGCGCACCGAGGCCGTTCGACCATACCGACGTGAAATGCTCGAGCGTCGGCGCGACCGGCCAGATCCGCAGCGGATGATCGAGGCGCTCGAGCGTCGGCATGAACGCGGCGCCGCCCATCCACAGGCACGGCAACAGCAACAGTGCGAGCGCGACGATGCGCAGAATCCATGGCGCCGCGCGACCGAATACCGCGCCCGTTCGCCCGGGTGCGATGCGCGCCGGTCGCGCGGTCATGCGCGCCGCTTGCGAACCGTCTGCCATACGTACCCCGAAACCAGCAGTGCGGACGCCGCGAGCATCAGCACCGACGCGGCGCTCGCCGGCCCGACGTTGAAGAAGCGGAAGCCCGTGTCGTAGATGTAGGTCGACAGCGTCTGCGTCGCGTTGCCGGGGCCGCCGCCCGTCAGCGCATAGACCTTGTCGAACAGCTTGAACGTGTCGATCGAGCGCAGCAGCAGCGCGAGGCCGATCTGCGGCGCCGCGAGCGGCAGCGTGATGTCGCGCAGGCACTGCCATTCGCTCGCGCCGTCGGTGCGAGCGGCTTCGTACAGTTCGTGCGGGATCGCTTGCAGTCCGGCCAGCACGATCAGGAACGCCATCGGCGTCCATTGCCACACGTCGACGAGCGCGAGCGACCACAGTGCGAGATGCGGATCGGACAGCCAACGCGCGCCCTCGCGTCCGAACGCGGCAAGCAACGCGTTCAGGAAGCCGTCGAAGTTGAGCCAGTTGCGCCAGATCGCCGAACACACGAGCGTCGACAGCATCATCGGCAGGATCGCGAGCGGCAGCGCGATGCGCCGCCCCGGAAACGCGCGCACGAACAGCAGCGCGAGACCGAAGCCGAGCGCGACCTCGGCCAGTGACGCGACGACCGTGAAGCGCAGCGTGTTGCCGAAGCCGGCCGCGAACGCGTCGTCGCCGAGCACCGCGCGGTAGTTCGCCAGCCCGACGAACGCGCGCCGGCCGGCCGCGTAGTCGACGCGGCAGAACGAATCCACGAGCACTTGCGCGACCGGATACAGCGCGAGCGCGGCCAGCACCAGCAGCGCGGGGCCGAGCAGCGCGACGAACGGCAGGCTTCGGCCGAGCGCCTTCATGCGCGGATTGCGGACGATGCGTGACGGCGGGCCGTCATTTGGCGGCCGTTGCCATCGCCTGCGCGATCTTCTGCTGCGCCTGATGCAGCGCGGCGTCGGGAGCCGCCTGACCGGTCAGCGCGAGCTGCAACTGGTCGCCGAGAATGCTTTCGACCTGCTGCCAGTCCTTCACGCGCGGCCGCGCGCGACCGGCTTCGAGCGCCTTCAGCTGATCGGGATACCAGCGGTACTGGCGCACCAGTGCCGGATCGTTGAACACACTGCGGCGCGTCGGCGGAATGCCGATTCCCGCAAGACGTGTTTGCGTGTCGCGCGCGCTCAGGTATGCGAGAAATTCCTGCGCGAGCTTCGCGTGCGGCGCATCCTTCGGAACGCCCATTTGCCAGATGCCGAGCATCGGCGCCGGACCCGCCGTCTGTCCTGGCGGCGGCTGCAGTGCGATCTGCCCGACCACGCGCGACTGCTTCGGGTCGTCCAGCGCCGGAATCCATGCGGGCCACACTTCGATCGATTGCGCGGCGGTGCCGCGCTGCAGTGCGTCGCGCACTTCGGCGGCGCCATACACGTCGACGTCCTTCGGTGCCGAGGCCTTCAGCGCAACGAAGGTTTTCAGCGCAGCTTGCGACTCGCGCGAATCGATCGTCACGTTGCCGGCACGGTCGAACACATCGCCGCCATACGCCCACAGGATCGGCAGGAAGCCGGTCACGACCGGGTTGCCCTTGGTGCCGCGGAACACGACGCCCGACACGCTCTTGTCCGCGCCGCCGACGGTCTGCGCGATCTTCAGCACGTCGTCCCAGTTGCGCGGCGGTTGCAGCTTGTACTTCGCGAGCAGATCCTTCCGGTACGCGAACATCTCGACGTTGCCGACGATCGGCAGCGCGTACAGGACGCCCCCCGCATTCCGGCCGAGCGCGAGCGCCGAAGGCACGAGATCGGCGTCGGCCAGCGATGCGGGCAACGGCTTCAGCCAGCCGTTGCCGATGAATTCAGGCGCCCACGTGTCGTCCATCATCACGAGGTCGTACGTGCCGGTGCCTTCGCGCATCGACAGCTTCAGCTTCTGGTACAGGTTCGCGTTCGGCAGCTTCAGCAGCTCGATGTCGGTGCCCGGATGCAGCCTGGTGAAACCGGCGACGGCGTCGGCGAGCCCTTTGCCGTAGATGTCGTCGCGGCCTGCGATGACGAGATCCGCCGCGCAGGCGTGCGCGGCGACAACGGACAGCGCAACGGCGGCGGACAGCGCGCGCAGGCGGCTCAGCAGGGTCATGTGGTCTCTCCCGGTCGGCGTATGGAAGGCAACGGTCGTGCATTGCACACGTGTGCAATGCTGAAGCGTCGCCATTGTTCATGCAGACCGTGAAGGTATTGTGGCAAGCCGCAAGCTCGTCAAACCGACGCGCGCGTTCGGCGGATTCACGCCCATTCGGTCGGGCATCCGGATGTTTTTTTCAAGCATCGACTTCCATCGAACGCACGGGCCGGCCGCTCAACGCGGGTGCAGCGCGGCGGCACGCGACCCACGTGCCGCCGCCCGCACCCGGCGTCAAAAGTTCACACGAATGCCGGCCATTACCGCGAGCTGCCGACTCGAATTGCTGTTCGCGAGCACGGGGATCTGCGCGTAGTTCACCGCGTTGCCGTTCGCGTCGGCGCCGAGCCCCCGGCCGCTCGCGATCTGGCCGATCGCGACCGCGTACAGCGCGGTGCGCTTCGACAGGCTGTAGTTCGTGCCGACGTTCACCTGATGAAAGCGCGTCGTGCCGCGGCCGTCGGTGTGCGCGGCGTTGAAGATGTACGCGACACCGCCCTGCAGCGCGGGCGTGAACATGTACGTGACGTTCAGCTCGCCGATATCGAACGTGAACGCCTGCGTGCGCGGCTGCGCGCCGGTCGAGAAATAGCGGCTGTCATCGACGCGCGTGTGCGTGTAAGTGAGCGCGGCCGTCGCGGCACCGAGTGTGACCGAGCCGCCCGCGCCGAATGCGCGCATCGAGCCGGCGTCCTGCAGCAGGCAGTACATCGCGCCCGCGTTGCTGCACGCGAAGTCGCCGATATAGCCGTTCGCGCCGCCGAGCGCCGCATCGAGCGGCTGATGCAGGTCGAGATAGCCGACGGAGAACGCGACCGGCGCGCGCGCGTAGGTTGTGGCGACCGCATAGCCGCGCTTTGCGGAAAAATCGCCGGCCCGGCCGCCGAAGCTGAACGTGCCGCCGAACGTCAGGCCGTTGAAGTCGGCGCTGGTGAACTTCACCGCGTTGTTGAAGTTGAATGCGGCGTTCAGGTTGTCGACGTCGCCGAGATGCGATCCGTACGGGGTCGACCAGTTGTTGCTCGACACGTAAGTGCCGAGCATGTCCGTATACGAGTCGTACTGCCGGCCGAGACCGAGCGTGCCGATCCCGTCCTGGCGCAGCCCGACCCACGCCTGCCGGCTGAATGCGGAGCCGCCCTGCAGCGCCTGCCCGTTTGCGGAAAGGAACTGTTGCTCCAGCGTAAACACCGCATCGAGCCCGCCGCCGAGCGGCTCGGCACCCTGGAACCCGAAGCGCGACGGCACGAGGTTGCCGCCGCCCATCTGCCACGCATGGCCGCCGCCCGTGCTGCCGTCGGCGCGCGTGAACTGCTGGTTCGTCGAATAGATGATGCCGGTGTCCACCGTGCCGTACAGCGTCACGCTGCCGGCGGTCTGCGCGTGTGCGTGCATGCAGCCCAGCGCCGCCGCAGTCGCGGCCAGTCGTCGTCCGATCGTCATGTCCCGCCCCTCTGTTGTCATCGGTTTGCACTACAGACCGATGGGTTGCCGATATGGGTGACAGGACTTTATCCAGCGAAAATTTCGGACCCCTATCCCAAATCAGCAAACGGTGAAGCGGCGATTGATTGGTGACGGCGCCGGGCGGCGCCGTCGCGGCACGACGGCGTCATTCGGGTCGCAAGGTTTGCGACGGCAGTTCGCCGAACAGGTCGCGATACTCGCGCGCGAAATAGCCGAGATGCGTGAAGCCCCAGCTCGCGGCGGCCTCGCCGACGCCAAGCTGCTGCGCGGACGTCGTGCGCAGCAGGCGCCGTACCGCGTTCAGCCGGATCGTGCGCAGATAGCCAACCGGCGTGACGTCGGCGACGCGCTGGAAGCTCGTCTGCAACGTGCGGCGGCTGCAACGCAGCGCGCGGCACAGCTCGAGCACGGTGACGGGCTCCTCGGGCCGATCGCGCAAGTGCTTCTCGCAACGGCTGACGATATCGCTGTACGTAGCATGCGTGATGTCGCGGCGCTCGACGCCAATGCCCTGCTCGAGCGCATCGAGGAACATGCCGAGCATCGCATCGCGGAACATCTTGCGGGTGGCCGCGTATTCGAGGCAGCCGGGGTTGCGCTGCGCGTCGTCGATCAGCGACGACAGCCGCGCGCCGAGCGCGACGCCCTGCGCGTCCGACAGCCGCGTCACGTGCCGCAGCTTGCGCGCGCCGGCCGCGCCGAATTCGGCCTCGCACAGTTCGTCGATCATGTCGGACGCGGCGCTGATCCCCACGAGTCCCATTCCTTCAGGCGTATGGAATTCGAAATCCTCGCCGGCGCGCAACGCGAGCAGCGCATAGCCGTCGACCGGCTGCCCCTGGAACGTGCCGGCGAGCGGCACCGACAACGGCACCGCGAGCGACGTGCGCGCGTGCGGCGCGAGGCCGGTTTGCGCGACGCGCCGATTGGTCGTCTCGCGAAAGAAATGGAAATCGTCGTACAGCACCTGCGTGACGGTGCCCTTGAACCGGCCCGGCGTCATCTGGCGGTACACCTGATGCCAGCCCGCGATCGCGAGCCCGTGGTCGTGCACGTCTTCGTGTGAGCGTGACTGAAACAGCATCGGCATCTCCGGTAAAACCCTGAATCCGCGTTGCGCAGCGCGCAGCGTCACAGCTTACCCCCGCAAAATTCCGCGCAGCGCAGTTTCGAATGCCGCACACGCGGCCGACAGCGCGGCGGCCTGCTCGCCGGTGAGCCGCACGTAGCGGCGAAACGACGGCATCCGGTTCACGACCTCGCTGCCGCCGAACGGCGCAACGTCGAGCGTCCATCGGCCGTCGCACGCGGCGATGGTGCAGCCGGTCACGTGCAGCGGGCGCAACGCATCGATTACTGCCGGCTGCGCGACGATTGCCGACACGGCGCGCACGAACGCGGGGTCGCAGCCGGGCAGCGGCGTGGCGGCGATTCCGGTGCGCCGCAGCCAGCCGGTCTGCACGATGCGCGCGTGGCCGTGTCCGGCCGGACCGCGCGCCGCCGCCGATACCTGCACGCTGACGGTATGCATCAGAAACTGGCGATCGGCGCGCTCCGCGATGTTCACGTGCACGCCATTCGGCAGCCGGGCAGCAACGGCGGTTGCCGTTGCGCCCGCGCCGCCATTCGAATCGCGCACCGCGCGCAGGTCGGTCAGCACGCGCGCGACGACCGTGCCCGGCCGGTAACCGGGCGGCCGCGCATCGGGCGACGCGCGCCACCACGCGAGCACGGCCTTCACGATGCGACGTGCTCGTTGCGCAGCACTTCCTCGACCGGCACCGGCTTGAACGGATGCCGACGCTGCACGACGAGCGTCCAGAACAGCGCATACAGCGCGGTTAGCCCGAGCATCGCGCCGAACGGCACGTAGATGTCGCGTGCGTTCATGCCGGGCGGCGTGATATACCAGATCGCGAGCACGATGCCGACGCTGGACACGATCTGCGGCAGCGGGAACCACGGCGATCGATACGGACGCGGCAGGTCCGGCCGGCGGATCCGCAGCATCACGACCGACGCGGTGACGAGGAGGTAAGCGGTACCCCACGCGCAGGTCGCGGCGAGCACAAGGTGCAGGATGCTGTCGAGATTGCCGTTGATCAGCCATGCATGGAAGATCGGCACGATCGCCGATGCGACGATGCCAACCACCGGCGTCTTGAAGCGCGGATGCAGATACGCGAAGCAGCGCGGCAGCGCGCCGTCGATCGCCATCCCGTACAGGATGCGCGGCAGTCCGGCCATCAGCGTGTTGATCGTCGCGGCGCCTGCGCACAGGAACGCGATGCCGAACCAGATCCGCCCGAACGGCCCGAGCACCTGCAGCGCGAACGCGGGAATCGCGCCCGGCGTGTCGAGCAGGTGCGTGAGGCCGTCCGGGCTCACCGGCACGTTCGCGACCTGGCGACGGATCGCCGCGCCGTACAGGAACATGCAGACCGCGACGCCAACGAGGCCGATCGCCATCGCGCGCGGAATCGTGCGCCCCGGCGCTTTCATTTCAGGCGCGAGCGGCGTGACGAACTCGCAGCCGACGAACATGAACATCGCCATCCCGACCAGCGACAACACGGCCGGCGCCGACGTGCCGATTTCCGATCCGCCGAACCAGCCGTCGAGATGCACGGCCGGCTCGGCCGCGAGGCCGAGAATCCCGAAGATCATCAGCGACAGCCACATGCCGGCGGTCAGTACGACCTCGAGTTTGCTGAACACCTTGATGCCGATGATGTTGGTAATCGCGAACGTGACCACGAGGCCGACGCCGACGAGCCACGCGCTGTTGTGCTTCTCGAACGCGGCGTTCAGCGACTCGAAGTTCACGAGCGCCATGATCCCGCTCAGGATCGTCTCCGCGGTGCCGGCGAACACGTGCACGAGGAAGTACGCGGAAATCGTGCCGGTGATCGCCCAGAAGCGGCCGAGCCCGCACGACAGGTAATCGTAAACCGAGCCGGCCGTCGGCAGCATCGCGGCGGCTTCGGAGAACGTCGTCGCCTGCGCCTGCATCATCACGAACGCGATGATCATCGCGACCGCGAACGCCCAGCCGCCCATCCCGAAACCCGACGTCGCGGTGAGAATCACCGGGCTCGCCATGATCAGGCCCACCGCGCTGGCGAGCGCCGTCGGAAAACCGACCGCGCCCGCCTTCAGCACCGCGCCGCCGCCCGCTTCAGCCGGCCCGCCGGCGGGCGTATCGCCCGCGGCGCCGGTCAATCCAGACCATCCCGACATCCTCGTCTCCTTCCAGTATCGGCCGGCGCCGCCGCTGCGGCGCCGCTCCGGCTCCATGTTTCACGATCGGCCGGGGCCGGCGCTTCCGCGCTTCACCATCCGGCCCCGCCCGGTCCAATCCTGCTCCGAAGTCGAAAAAATACGCAGGCAAAATAAGCCCGTCATAGCGCAAATCGGCAAACCGGCAGTGGGCAGCGGGTTATCCCGCCCTCCACCGCCGGTTCGTCGTCACACGCTCACGCCGTCATGCAAACGGCACGGCGTTGAAGCCCGCGGCAAGTGCATCGACGATCCGGTCGAGCTGCTCGCGCTGGATCACGAGCGGCGGCGACAGGATGATTTTCGTGCCAACCGGGCGCACCAGCACGCCGTGTTCGCGCGCGACTTCGGCGACCGCGTTTGCATAGCCGGACAGCGGATCGATCGGCTCGCGCGTCTGCTTGTTCGCAACGAGGTCGAGCGCGAGCATCAGTCCCTTGCCGCGCACCTCGCCGACCGCCGCGAAGCGCTCCGGGAACGACCGCAGCGCTTCGAGCAGATACGCGCCCTGCTTCGCCGCGTTCGCCGGCAGATCCTCGTTCACGACGATGTCGAGGCTCGCGATCGCGGCCGCGCACGCGACCGGATGCCCTGCATACGTGTAGCCGTGCATGATCGCGCCGCCGAAATCCGCGTTCGCGGCGAATGCATCCTCGATCCGCGCGTTCACGGCCGTCGCGCCGAGCGGCACGTAGCCGGACGAGATCCCCTTCGCGAGACACATGATGTCCGGGCGCACGCCCCAACCGCGGCTGCCGAACAGGCTGCCGCTGCGGCCGAAGCCCGTCACGACCTCGTCGGCGATCAGCAGCACGCCGTAGCGGTCGCACACCTCGCGCACGAGCGGCCAGTAATTGGCCGGCGGCACGATCACGCCGCCTGCGCCCTGCACCGGCTCGGCGATGAACGCGGCGACCGTGTCCGGGCTCTGGAACTGGATCTCGCGCTCCAGCATTTCCGCACAGATCCGGCCGAGTTCCTCGGGATCCTGCGTGAACGGATTGCGATACAGCCACGGCGTCTCGACATGGAAGCAGCCCGGCAGGTTCGGCTCGTAGTTGCGGCGGAACACCGTGTTGCCGTTCACCGACGCACCGCCGAAGTGCGTGCCGTGATAACCCTGCTTCAGCGAGATGAATTTCGTGCGGTCGGCCTGGCCGCGAACCTTCCAGTACTGGCGCGCAATTTTCAACGCGGTTTCGATCGAATCCGAGCCGCCCGAGCTGTACAGCACCCGGCGCATCCCTTCCGGCTCCATCATGTCGACCAGCTTCTTCGACAGCTCTTCCGCGCGCGGATGCGAGATGCCGTCGAACAGCTGAAAGTATTCGAGCTCGTCGAGCTGGCGCACGATCGCGTCCTTCACTTCCTGCCGGTTGTGCCCGACGTTCACGTTCCACAGCCCTGCGACGCCGTCGACCAGCTGCTTGCCGGTTTCGTCGAACACGTAGCAGCCGTCGCCGCGCACGATGCGGATCGGCTTGCGCTGTTTCATTTCGTTCGGATGCAGCATCGGGTGCCAGAACTTCGCTTCGTTATAGCTCATTGCAATCTCCACTTTTCGGATCGGTTTGTGCGGTGTTTGCGGCTTTTCGCGGTTTTTTGCGGCGCCTGGATCGGCCCGCGCGTCAGTGCGCGATGCAGACGGATTTGGTTTCGGTGAAGCCTTCGATCGCGTATTGGCCGAACTCCCGACCGATGCCCGATTGCTTGTAGCCGCCGAACGGCATCGACGGGTCGAGCGGAACGTGGCAGTTCACCCATACGGTGCCGGCCTCGATCTGCGGAACGAGGTTCATCACGCGCTTCAGGTCGTTGCTCCAGATGCTCGCGGCGAGCCCGTACGGCGACGCGTTCGCGAGACGCACCGCGTCGGCTGCATCGTCGAACGGCACGACGACGATCACGGGGCCGAACACTTCGTCGCGCACGATCGCGCTGTCCGGCGGCGGATCGGCGATCACGGTCGGCCGCACGTAGTAGCCGGGCAGATCGTCGACGGGCGTGCCGCCCGCCAGGAACGTGAGACCCGCGCGGCGCGCGCCTTCGATGTGCTGGCGCACCTTGTCACGATGGTGCGCGGAGACGAGCGGGTTGATCTGCGCGGTCGTGTCGAGGCCCGCGCCGAGCTTCATCGACCGCGCGACGCCTGCGAGGCCGTCCGCGAGTTGCGCGAACCGGCTGCGGTGCACGTAGATGCGCGACGCGGCCGCGCACACCTGGCCCTGGTTGAAGAACGCACCGGCGGCGACGCCGTCGAGCGCCTGTGCGACGTCGACGTCGTCGAGCATCACGATCGGGTTCTTGCCGCCGAGTTCGAGCGAGAAGCGCGTCATGTTCTGCACGGCCGCCGCGCCGACCAGCTTGCCGGTCGCGGTCGAGCCGGTGAATGAGATCTTCGCGACCGCCGGGTGACTCGACAATGCGGCGCCACAGACGCGGCCGCCGGTGACGACGTTGAACACGCCGGGCGGCACGCCGGCTTCGCGTGCGAGTTCGGCGACGCGCAGCGCGGTCAGCGGCGTTTCCGGCGACGGCTTCAGCACGATCGTGCAGCCGGCCGCGAGCGCCGGAATCAGTTTCCACACGGCGATCATCAGCGGGAAATTCCACGGCACGATCGCCGCGACCACGCCGACGGGTTCCTTGCGCGTATAGGCCGTGTAGCGCGTGCCGGGCGGGAACGGGATCGACACGTCGAGCGTCTGGCCGGTGATCTTCGTGGCCCAGCCGGCCATGTAACGCACGTATTCGACGGTCGCGCCGACTTCGATCGCGCGCGACACGTGGATCGACTTGCCCTGATTCAGCGTTTCGAGTTGCGCGAGCGTTTCGGCGTCGGCTTCGATCAGGTCGGCGAGCTTCAGCAGGATGCGCTCGCGGTCCGCAGGGCGCAGCCCGCTCCACACGCGCGTGTCGAATGCGTGCTTCGCACTCGCGACCGCGCGGCCGACGTCTTCCGCGTCGGCATCCGGAACCGTCGCGAGACGCTCGGCCGTCGCCGGGTCGTACACGTCAACGCGCGCGGCCGCATGCGCGGGCTGCATTCGACCGTCGATGAAAAGGCCGAAGTCACGTGCGAGGAAGGTGCGCACGGTGTCGCTCACGGCGACGTGGTTCGTGGTGGTCATGGGCGTCCCGATAGTTGTCGTGGCGGGCCGCATGCGCTTCGGCACGCGGTTTTCGGACCACTGTATCGACGCGGTCACGCGCCCGGTGAGCGCAAATTGGCAGCGCATCGGCAACCGACACGCACTCGACATGTGGATGACACTGACGCAGGCACGGCGGCGCATGGGCTCCGAGTCATCGTCGGACTAACAATGCGGCACGAGGTGGACGTGAGCGTGCGGGGTGCGGGGTGCGGGGTGCGGGGTGCGGGGTGCGGGGTGCGGGGTGCGGGGTGCGGGGTGCGGGGTGCGCGGTGCGCGGTGCGCGGTGCGCGGGAAATTACAGGAACAATGCGCCGACCAGTTCGGTGCGGTTCGACACACCGAGCTTGCGGTACATGCGCATCAGGTGCGTCTTGATCGTCGTCTGGCCGAGCGCGAGATCTCGTGCGATCGCCTTGTTCGAGCGGCCGTCGCGCACCAGGCGTGCGATCTGTTCCTCGCGATACGTCAGCCGCTCCTCGCAGCCGATCCGGTGAATGCCGCGCCGCGCGCGCAGCAGCGGCGCCAGCGCGGCTTCGGCGACCGGCTGCAGCCGCGCGAGCGCATCGATCTCGGCCGGCGCGAAACGGCCAGCCGGGCTGTTGCCGTCTGCGTCGCCGGTGCCGAAGCGCAATAGCGAAAACGCGCCGACCGTGCGGCACGCGTCGTCGCGCAGCCAGACTTCGACGACGTCGGCCACGTCGTGTCGCCGCAGGAAACGGGTCCAGTACGCGGACGCGTCGCGTCTTTCGTCAGGCAATTGGGACGCGAGCGTCACGACCGCGGGCTCGGCCGCCGCGCAACGCGACGGATGCAGCGGATCGAGCATCCGGTAACGCGCGAGGTAAGTGCGATGCATTGACTCCGGCATTCCGAACAGCTCGAAATCGGCGGGCTCGCCGCTCAGGTCGAGCCGGTAGAACACGATCGCGGACGGGCTCGCGAACGCGTCGAACGCAGCGACGCATGCACGCAGCGCGCGCGGCCAGTCGGCGCAGTCGCCGGCGGCAGTAACGGGTGGGATCGGGAGCGGAATCTGCATGGCTGGAGCGGCCGGCGGCCGGACGCGTCTGAGTTCGCGCCAGCCTACCGGCGCCGCAATTGACCGGTGAGCACGAATCGGCAATTCGTCTCGGGATGGCAGGGCGCGGGGCGCGGCCGGCCCGCGCTATCGCGCTGACGGCGCAGCAGCGTGCGCGCACGGCGCGGCCGGTCTGAATCCAGATTCGCGCTCGTATCAGTGCGCGTTCGCGGCGAACGTGTCGCACGCGCTGACCTCACCCGACTCCATCCCGCGCCGCAGCCAGTACACGCGCTGCTCACTCGAGCCGTGCGTGAAACTCTCCGGCACGACATAGCCCTGACCTTGCTGCTGCAGCCGGTCGTCGCCGATCGCGGCGGCCGCCCTTAGCCCCTCCTCGAAATCGCCGGGCTCCATCAGATGCTGGTTTGCACGTTGCGCGTTGTTCGCCCATACGCCGGCCAGGCAGTCGGCCTGCAGCTCCATCCGCACCGACAGCGCGTTCGAGCGCGCTTCGCTCGAACGCCGGCGCGCGGCGTCGACCTTGTCGGAAATGCCGAGCAGGTTCTGCACGTGATGGCCGACTTCATGCGCGATCACATACGCCTGCGCGAAATCGCCACCCGCGCCGAATCGCTTGCGCAGCTCGTCGTAGAAGCCGAGATCGATATACACCTTGCGGTCGGCCGGACAGTAAAACGGCCCCATTGCGGTCTGGCCGGTGCCGCACGCGGTCGGCGTCGAGTTCGTGAACATCACGAGCTTCGGCGGCTCGTACTGCGCGTGCAGCTGCGTGTTGAACACGCCCGACCACGTCCGCTCGATGTTGCCGAGCACCTTGCGCGTGAACACCGCGCCGGGATCGTTCGCCTGCGCGCCCTGGCGTTGCGTCGGCGCGGTTTGCGCCTGCTGCTGCCGCCCTTGCAGCGCCGATGCGCCTTCGAGCACGACGCGCGGGTCGATCCCGAAGAAATACGATGCAGCGAGCGCGACCACGATCGTGCCGATGCCGATGGTCGCGCGCCCGCCGCCGAAGCCGCCGCCGCCGCGGCGATCCTCGACGTTCATGCTTTCTCTCTCGTCGTCCAGCCTCATTGCCGGCCCCTCCCTGTTCTCGTCGATGGTCCGGCCGCGCGATGCGCAGCCGGGCGACCCGTCGCCGCGACGTTCATCATCGGCCAATGCGATCGATCCGCACCGCGCACGCTCGCGCGGCATGCGCCGATCGCAGCGCCGGCCGCTCCGCTTGCACGACGGAATTGGCCGGGGCCGGCGCGCCGTACGTCGATGCGCGGGCTCGCCCGCGCCTATTTTGCCGGGCTTTTGCGACTTGTCGCAAAAATACGGAGGATAGAGCGATTCGGCGCAGAACATCGTCAGCCTTTGCAAAATGCCGCATCGCATTCATCCGTTCGGCGGATACCGGCGTGCGCGGGCACCGCCTAGAGTGACCGGAAACGTCCCTTCCGGAGAACGACATGACGCACCCTCGCCCTCGTACGATCGCGATCACCGGCGCAGGCACCGGTATCGGCGCCGCGTGCGCACGCCGCTTCGCGGCCCGCGGCGACCGCGTCGTGCTGCTCGGCCGGCGCCGGGCGCCGCTGGACGCGCTCGCCGCCGAACTCGGCGGGCTGGCGCTCGCCGGCGACGCCGCGAACGCGGCCGACTGGGCGCGTTTCCTGCCGGAGATCGCCGCGCGATTCGGCCCCATCGATTCGCTGATCGCCTGCGCGGGCGGCCACGGTCTCGGCCGCGCCGGCGAAACCGGGGACGCGCAATGGCGCGATGCGATCCATGCGAATCTCGACACCGCATTCGCCAGTGCACGCGCGTGCTTGCCTGACCTGATCGCGCAGCGCGGCAGCATCGTGCTGGTCGCGTCGATCGCCGCGCTCGCGGCCGGTCCCGGCGTGTGCGCCTATACGGTCGGCAAGCACGCGTTGCTCGGCCTCGCACGTTCGCTCGCCCGCGACTACGGACCGCACGGCGTGCGCGCGAACGCGGTGTGCCCCGGGTGGGTCCGCACGCCGATGGCCGATGCGGAAATGGCGCCGCTGATGTCCGCATACGGCGATACGCTCGATGCGGCCTATGCACGCGTCAGTGCCGACGTGCCGCTGCGGCGCGCGGCCGATCCGGACGAGATCGCGGCCGTGTGCGCGTTCCTCGCGTCGCCCGACGCGTCGTTCGTCAGCGGCGCGACGCTCGTCGCCGACGGCGGCGCGACGGTCGTCGACGTGCCGACGCTCGCGTTCGACAAGCTGTGACGCCGGCAACCGCACCTATCCGCACGCTGCGTCATGGCGCATGAACGCGCGACGTTCGGCGCGCGGCATCCTGCCCGTCGGCGGTTCGCCCGCGCGTGAGCGGGTGCGCGCTTCGCTACTGTCCCGCGCCCGAAATCCGCTAACATCGACCGATCCCGCCGCAGCGCGGCACGGCCTCACCGTTCGGACTTCGATGAACATCCGGTTCCTGGAAACCTTCGTCTGGCTCGCGAAGCTGGAAAACTTCCGTCTCACCGCCGAGAAACTGCACACGACGCAGGCGGCCGTGTCGAGCCGCATCGCGTCGCTGGAAGAGGCGTTCGACGTGCGGCTGTTCGACCGCAACACGCGCTCGGCCACGCTCACGCCCGCGGGGCGGCGCATGCTCGCGTACGCGGAACGGATCGTGCGGCTCGACAGCGAGATGCGGCGCGATATCGACGCGGCAAGCGACGCGGGCCTGATCCGGATCGGCGTGATCGAATCGATCGTGCACAGCTGGTTTCCGGCGCTGATGGCGCAACTGCGCGAGCGCTATCCGCGCCTCGACGTCGAGATCACGAGCGACACCACGCTGCACCTGATCCGCCTGATGAGTACCGACGGCGTCGACCTGATCCTGCAGACCGATCCTGTGCCGGGCCCCGACTTCACCAATCTGCCGCTGTGCGAATTCCCGGTGCGCTGGGTCGCGAGCCCGCGCGTCGGGCTCGGCGGCAAACGGCTCGGCGTCGCGCAGCTCGCCGCATATCCGATCATCAGCTTCTCGCGCCATTCGGGGCCGCATGCGACGATCGAGCGGCTGTTCGCGGCCGTCGAGCGGCCGGCCAGCATCAACTGCATCACGTCGGTCGCCGCGATGATCCGGCTCGTCGCCGACGGCTTCGGCGTGGCCGCACTGCCGCCCGCGATCATCGGCCGCGAGTTGCACGAAGGCACGCTCGAACTGCTCGACGTCGAACCGGAATTCCCTGCGCTGCCACTCGTCGCGTCGTATCGCACGCAAGGGCTGCCGGTCGCCGCGCGCATCGCGGAGCTGGCGAGCGAAGTGGCGCGCGCAATGCCGGCCGCGGCGGGACAAGTGAAACCGTCGGCGGTGGTAACGGCCGATGCCGGCGTCATCAGCGACACGCGTGCCCGCACGGCGGCCAACACCAACGCAACGGCCGGCACCGTGGCCGCGGCGGCAAAGCGCGCGCCCGCATCCGCACCGCCCGCCGCCGCTGCGAAACGCCGTCCGCGCCGCTCATAAGAAAACCTGTTCACCGCGAATTTGTTTTCTTGTTGGACGGGCGCGCCCCGTCTTCGGGACACTGCAGTTCCTGACACACCGCGTCGCAAGGAACCCGCAATGACCCGCCCTTCCCTTCCGCACGGCCAGCTCTGCGTCTGGACGGACATCGATCCCGCGCACGAAGCCGATTTCAATGCTTGGTACGACCGCGAGCATATGCAGGAGCGTGTCGCGATTCCCGGCTTCACGCATGCGCGGCGGTTTCGCGCAACCGACGGCGGCCCGCGCAAATATCTCGCGCTGTACGTGACGGAGACGCTCGACGTGTTCCGCAGCGACGCGTACCGGCGCGCGTTCACGCAGCAGACCGCGTGGTCGCTCGCGAACTTCGAACGGATGACGGGCACGCAGCGGCGCGTCGGCGACCTGACGCTCGAGGCCGGCGACGGCGAAGGCATCCATCTCGCGCTGTTCGTGGTGCCGCCGGAGCGCATCGACGTGCCGCACCTGCGTGAACGCTTCGACGTGGCGCTGCGCGAACCCGGCATCCATGCGACGCGATTGTTCCGTACCGTGCCGGAACTGTCCGCGCCGATCGGCGCCGATGCGGCCACGCGTCCGGACGCCGATGCGCTCGTGCTGATCGAAGGCAGCGACGCCGCGGCCACGCGCCGCGTCGCCGCAGCAATCGCCGGCCACGGCGACGTGCGCACGTTCGATCTGCTGTGGCGCGCCGCCGCGCCGCTGCCGGCTGCACGTCGCGACGCCGAAGCGGAAGCCGCGGCCGCGGCAGACCTCCCCGGCTGAACCGGAACCCGACGCTGCCGCGCGGCCACATCGGCAACGCTGCGCCCGGCGCATGGCGCCGGGCACCCAGCCGCTCAGGCGCCGTCCGTCATCCCGTCATCCCTTCACGACATGCCCGATACCATGAGCACTCTCGCCCAGCCCGCCGCCCACGCGCCCCGCCGCGTCCGCAACAGCCGACTCGCGACCGCGAGCATGATCGGCACGTCGCTCGAGTGGTACGACTTCACGATCTACAACACGCTCGCGGCACTCGTCTTCAACCATCTGTTCTTTCCGTCGGTCGATCCGCTGGCGGGCACGATTCTCGCGTTTTCGACGTATGCGGTCGGCTACGTGTCGCGTCCGCTCGGCGGTTTCGTGTTCGGCAACCTCGGCGATCGCATCGGCCGGCGCGCGGTGCTGATGCTCACGCTCGTGCTGATGGGCGTGACGACCGCGCTGATGGGCGTGTTGCCAACCTATGCGCAGGCCGGCATCCTGAGCCCGATCCTGCTCGTCGCGCTGCGCTTCGTGCAGGGTGTCGCGCTCGGCGGCGAATGGGCCGGCGCGGTCCTGCTGTCGGTCGAGCACGGCGACCAGAAGCGGCGCGGCTTGTCCGCATCATGGACGCAGATCGGCCCGTCGTTCGGCACGCTGCTCGGCACCGGCTGCATCGCGCTCGTGACGCTGTCCACCACGCCCGGCGACTTCCTGTCGTGGGGCTGGCGCGTGCCGTTCGCGGCGAGCGCGCTGCTCGTCGCGTTCGGCTTCTGGGTGCGGCGCGGCGTCGATGAAACGCCGCAGTTCGAGCAGCTCGCCGAATCGCATGCGACCGCCGACGTGCCCGTCGCCGAAGTGCTGAAGTCCCACTGGCGGCGCCTGCTGATCGCCGGCGGCTCGCGAATCGGCTCCGACGTGCTGTACGCGCTGATCGTCGTGTTTACGCTGACCTACGTGACGACCGTGTTGCACCTGTCGCGCCCCGTCGCGCTGACCGCCGTGATGATCGGCACCGCATGCAACGCGCTCGCCGTGCCGTTCTTCGGCGCGCTGTCGGACCGCCTGGGGCGCCGCCCCGTCTACCTCGGCGGCGCGATCGCGGGAATCGTATGGGCGTTCGTGTTCTTCGTGCTGCTCGATTCCGCGCGGCCGGCGGCGATCGTCGCAGCGGTTGCGATCGGCCTGGTGATCCATGCGGTAATGTACGGCCCGCAAGGCGCGTTCGTCACTGAACAGTTTCCGACGCGTGTGCGTTACGCAGGTTCGTCGCTGGCGTACACGCTCGCCGGCATCGTTGGCGGCGGGTTCGCGCCGCTCGTGATCGCGGCGCTGTTCCGCCAGACCGGAACGACGACGGCCGTGTCGCTGTACGTGACCGCCGCACTCGTCGTGACGTCGATCGCACTGCTCGCAGCGCGCGAGACCGCGCATCGGCCGCTCGCCGATTGAGCGTTGCGGCAGCCGCTCCTCATTCATTCGCACTTCAAACGGATACCTGCATGCAAACCCTGTCGTTCAACGTGATGCTCGTGCACGACGCGCCGGCCGCCGTCGACGTCGACATCGAACGCGTCGTGATCGCCGGCTGGGCCGGTCGCGACCCGGCGGCGATCCGCGCACACATCGACGAACTCGCGGCGCTCGGTGTCGCGCCGCCATCGACCACACCGTGCTTTTATCGCGTGTCGTCCGCGCTGCTCAGTCAGGCGGCGTCGATCGGCGTGCTCGGCGCGCGCTCGGGCGGCGAGATCGAATGCGTGTCGATCGACAGCTCGATCGGCACGCTGGTCACGGTCGGCTCCGATCATACGGATCGGGAAGTCGAGGCCTACGGCGTCGCTGTATCGAAACAGGTATGCGCGAAGCCGCTCGGCCGCGACGCGTGGCGCCATGCGGATGTCGCCGATCACTGGGACGCGCTGGAAATGCGTTCGTGGCTCGTCAAACGCGACGGCGAGCGCATCGCTTACCAGCACGGCGCAGTCAGCGCATTGCTGGCTCCCGAAGCGCTGTGGCAGCGCTTCGACGACCGGCGCACGATGCCCGCACGCTGCGCGATGTTCGGCGGCACCGTTGCCGTGCACGGCGCGATCGCGACGATGGACGACGGTGATGCGTTCGAGATGGAATTGCACGATCCGGTGCTCGGCCGCAGCCTGCGGCACCGGTATGCAGTCGACGTGCTGCCCGTCGTGGCATGACGCACGCTGGCGCGCGTCCGGCGATCGGCGGAATGTGGCGCGCCCGCGCCTGCGGCGCATCTCCGCCGTCCGACGCGACGGCCGCCGTCACGGCAAGCAGCCGAGCCCGGCCAGCGTCGTCTCGACCGCCGCGTCGAGCGGCGTCAGCGGCTCGCGCCCCAGCTCCGCCGTCAAGCGCGCGTTGTCCATGCGCTGCGGCTCACGCCACAGATAGCGCATTTCGAGCATCTCGCGCATCGTCGTGACGAACGGCGCGGCCGCCCACACGAGCCACCACGGAAACCGCCGCACCGCCGGCTGCATCCCGTGCCGCTGCGCGACGCGGCGCACGGCTTGTGCCATCTGCGTGCCGTCCGCGTCCCAGTGGCCGCCGAAATGGAAACGCGCGAACGGTTCCAGCGTCGCGCGCCGCTCGACCAGCGCGACCATCGTACGCGCGACGTCCGGCAGGTACGCCCATTGGTGGCCGATGCCCGGCCGCCCCGGCACGCTGATGGCCGCGACGGGCCGCCCCGCCTTGACCAGCCCCTGCCCGAACCAGTTGTTGCCCGCGTGCGCACCGAAGAAGTCACCGGCCCGCACGATGATCGTCCGCACGCCGAGCGCGGTCGCCGCCTGCAACCGCCGTTCCATCTCGACACGGATCGCGCCCTTGCGCGTCACCGGATGCTGCGGCGCATCTTCGTGCAGCACCGGAAACGCGTCGGGCCCGAAGTTGTAGATCGTCCCGGGCAGCACGACAGTCGCCTGTGCGTGCGTCGCCGCCGCGATCGTGTTGTCGAGCATCGGCAGCACCTGCGTCGACCAGTTCCGGTAGCCGGGCGGGTTCACCGCATGCACGATCACGCTGCAGCCGCGCGCCGCGCGGACCACCGCTTCGCGGTCCAGCGCATCGCCGCGCATCCAGGCGATGCCGTCGCGCTCGACCGCGTCGGCGTCGAGCCCGCGTTTGAGTGCGCGAACCTGCCAACCGGCGTCGCGCAATTGACGCGCGACCTCGCCGCCAATGCCTCCGCTCGCGCCAAGCACGAGTGCCTGTCGTTGCGTCCCGTCTGCGTTCGCCGTCATTGCAATCCTCCGTGAATGGACCGTTGTCAGCACGCATTCTGGCAGTTTGCGCCCTACTCATAAATTGCCGAACATAGTCGATCTGCTATACATTTATGTATGACCATCGATCTGAGCTGGGAACGCTACCGCACCTTTCTGGCCGTACTCACAGAAGGCTCGCTGTCGGGCGCCGCGCGCGCGCTCGGCATTACGCAGCCGACCGCCGGGCGCCACGTCGCGGCGCTCGAAGCCGCGTTCGGGCAGACACTGTTCACCCGGTCGCCGTCGGGACTGCTGCCGACCGAGGCGGCGCTTGCGCTGCGCGGCCATGCGGAGGCGCTGCGCAGCGCGGCCGCCGCGTTCGAGCGCGCGGCCGCGAGCCATGGCGCAGGCGTGCGCGGCACGGTGCGGATTTCGGCGAGCGACGTGATCGCAGTCGAGGTGCTGCCGCCGATACTCGCGCAGCTGCGGCGCGACCATCCCGGGGTCGTAATCGAGCTGGTCGCGACCGACCGCGTTCAGGACGTGCTCAATCGCGAAGCCGACATCGCGGTGCGGATGGCGTCGCCGGCGCAGGAAGCGCTCATCGCGCGACGCGTCGGCGCAATCGACGTCGGGCTGCATGCGCGCGACGACTATCTCGCGCGCACCGGCACGCCTGCAACGCTCGACGAACTCGCGCATCACGCGCTAATCGGTTTCGATACGGTGACGCCGTTCATCCGTTCAGCCGCGCGCGGGATGCCGTTCTGGAAGCGCGATGCGTTCGCGTTGCGCACCGACAGCAATCTCGCGCATCTCGCGATGATTCGCGCGGGCTACGGAATCGGCTTCTGCCAGAACCGGCTCGCGCAACGCGATGCGCGGCTCGTGCGCGTGCTGCCGGACGAACTGGCGATGGCACTGGAAACCTGGATCGTCATGCACGAGGATTTGCGCACGAGCCCGCGTTGCCGGGCCGTGTTCGATGCGCTGGCGAACGGGCTGCGCGCGTATGCAGAAGGGACCGCCGAGTAGGCCGCTCGCTACACCGCTTGCGTCGATTGCCGCGGCGCGCTGTTCGCAGCGCTTGCCGGCGAACGGGATGTCGGCGATGCGGCGCCACGGATTGTCGGGCTGATCGTGGCAATGCAGGGCGTCTTCCGGCGCGTCGGCCCAGTCGACCATCGCCTCCTCATACTCGCCGATCGCGCGATTTTCCTGGCCGAGCGCGGAACTCGCATGCGGCGACTGCGGCGCGTCGGCCAGCGAGCTGGCCCGCGTTGTGCCGGTCATGGGCGAGCACGCGCGGGAAGTGGATCAGCGAGCGCGCGTCGGCCACCGGTCGAGCGCGTATTGCAGCCGCTCGGCCATCCGGCGCTTCCGTTCGTCGTTCATGCGCATCGTCCCCCGCCGGTTCCCCGGCAACGTGCCGAGCGCTCGGTACGATTTCACATCAGCAGCTGCCGCGACAACACCTCGCGCGCCTGCGTGACCGTATCGCGCTCGCCCGGCATCGGCGGTGTCAGCGAAAACACCGCGTCGGGCAGCGCCGGCAACCGGTACTTCGCGCCGAGCCGCACGAGACCGTCGCCGATCGCCGACGCGCACAAACACCCGACGCCGAGCCCCGCCGCCAGCATCGACTGGAGCCCCGCGACACCCGACGCGCTGTGCACCAGCACGTACGGCGCATGCTGTTCGTCGAGCGAGCGCACCGCGATCTGATGCATCATGCAGTCGTCCGGCAACAGCACGAGCGGCAACGGCTCGGGCAACTGCTCGGCGATCGCCGGCGACGCGACCCACGACAGCGGCTCGCGCCGCAGCACCCAGCGCGTATCGGCCGACGCAGGCCGGAACGGGCCGCTCGACAGATTCATCACGACGCCGAGATCGATCTGCCCGCGCGCATGCGCAATCTCGATGTCCGCGCTCTTCATCGCGCTCACGTGCAGGCTCAGTTGCGGGTAGCACTCGCGCAGCCGCGCAAGGAGGCCCGCGACCTCGTGCGTGCGGTAGTAGTCGGTGATCGCGACGCGCAACTCGCCCTTGATCGCCTGGCCGCGCAATTCGTCGAACGCGGCCTCGTTCAGGGCCACGATGCGCCGTGCATGTTGCAACAGCCGCGCGCCGGCCGGCGTCGGTTCCACGCCGCGCTTGCTGCGCACGAACAGCGGCACGCCGGCCCGCGACTCGAGCTTGCGCACCTGCTCGCTGACGGTCGACTGTGACAAATGCAGCCGCGGCGCGGCTGCCGTCAGGCTGCCGGCATCCGCCACTGCCGCGAATGTGCGTAATTGATCCAGGTCGAAACCGCGCACAGCGCCCTCCATCCATCGAATAACCCGATGGATGCTACCACCAATTCCCGCTTTTCCGAATCATCGGCAATTCGCACAATATCGGTTCAACCGTCGCCCGGACGCGGTCACGGCCTGATCCGGGAAGCGTCTCGTACATTGCGGCCCTCAATTTTTCGGATCTTCGCTCATGACCGACAACACTCTCGCCCATTGCGCGGCATCCGGCGCGGCTGCCGCGGCGCCGCCGCGCAGCCATCACGGCTGGGCGCTCGTGGTCCTGCTGGTCGGCGCCATTCTGCCGCCGCTCGACTACTTCATCGTGAATCTCGCGCTGCCGGCCATTCGCGACGGCATCGGCGCGCGGCCGGCCGAGCTGCAGCTCGTCGTGTCGGCCTATGCATGCGCGAACGCGGTCGTGCAGATAACCGGCGGGCGCCTCGGCGATCTGTACGGCCGCAAGCGGATGTTCATGGTCGGGATGGCCGGCTTCGTCGTCGCGTCCGCGCTGTGCGGGCTCGCCGGCAGCGGCGCGGTGCTGGTCCGCGGTCGCGTACTGCAAGGCGTGTTTGCGGCGATCCTCGCACCGCAGGTGCTGGCGACGATCCGCAGCGTATTCAGCCCGCACGAGCAGGTGCGCGTGATGGGCTTCTACGGCTTCGTGTTCGGGCTCGCGGCCGTGATCGGTCAGCTCGGCGGGGGCGCGCTGATCAGCCTCCATCCGTTCGGGCTGGGGTGGCGTGCGATTTTCCTGGTCAACGTGCCGATCGGCATTCTTGCGCTGCTCGGCAGCTGGCGCTTCATCCCGGAGAGCAGGCCACCGCGCGGCCAGCGCATCGACGTGCCGGGCACCGTGCTGTTGTCGCTGTTCCTGCTGATGCTCGTCTACCCGCTCACGCACGGACGCGAGGCCGGCTGGCCGCTATGGATGGTCGCGTGTCTCGTCGGCGCGTTGCCGGTGCTCGGCGCGCTGCTGGCAGTCGAAGCGCGCAGGCTCGCAGGCGGCCGCGATCCGCTGCTCGACGTGCGGCTGCTGCGCAACCCGGTCGTCGCGCTCGGGCTCGCGCTCGCGTTCCTGTTCTACATGCTGAGTGCGTTCTTCCTGAGCTACGGGATCTACCTGCAGGGCTGCCTGCACTGGTCGCCGCTTGCGTCAGGGCTCGCGATTCTGCCGCTCGGCGTCGGCTTCCTCGCGAGCCCGCTGCTGATGCCGCGCCTCGTCGGCCGCTTCGGCGGCCATCGCGTGCTCACGCTCGGCTTCGCGCTGCTCGCGGCCGGCGTCGCGACCGCCGCCGCGCTCGCAGGCGCACACGCGCCCGGCGTGGGCTTTTATGCGGGCATCGCGGCGATCGGCGTCGGACAGGGTCTCGTGCTGCCGTCGGTCGTACGGATCGTGCTCGCCGAAGTCGATGCGGCGCGCGCCGGCGTCGCGTCCGGCATGGTTACCGCGATGCTGCAGATCGGCGCGGCAGTCGGCGCGGCGACGCTCGGTGGATTGTTTTTTGCGCGGCTCGGCGCGCAGCCCGGTGCGCTGGATTACGTGCACGGGTTCAGGACGACGATGGGCGCGCTGACGGTGGTGTTGCTCGCATGCGTCGCGTTGTCGGCCGCGTTAGGGCCGTTGCACGGGCGGATGCGGGCCGGCGCGTGACGCCGCACGGCCGGGCGCGCACGCACGGCCGCCAAACCGAAGCGGCACATGCGAGCCGCTCGCCGGAATCCGGTTCATTTCAACGGTGATCCTTGCGCTGCGCGTGCCGCGCTTCCCACTCGGCCAGCTCGACGCGATAGCGCGCCAGCGCTTCATCGTACAAGTCGAACACGCAAGGCGAGCAGCCGCTGTTGCAGCAGTCTTCCAGTTCGGGTTGTACGGGCGGGGTCGGACGCGGATCGTCGGCGAGCGGAGGAGCGTCCGCGGGGGCAGGCTTGGTCACGGCTTCGGTCACAGAATGTCGAATGCCAAGTATACGGTGGCTCGAGCGCGACCGACACGTCGTCGGTCACGGCGACATCCAGGCGCAGGCGCGGCAGACGCTAGCCGACATTCAGAACGTACGCGCTGCGCTCGGCGCACACGTGCAGGACGTGAGGTCGCTCTTTCAATATCGGACCGACATCGACACGTTCATGCAGCCGGCGACATTCGCACCGCGTTCTTCGCCGAGTCGTGTCCCGTGACGACGGAGGTGCACATCGAACAGCCGTACCGTCCCGATCTGCCGAACGACTTCGCGGCGATCGTGGAAATTCCATCGGCGCGGTTGCGGAAGGCTGCGCGACGAACATGGCCGGACAGCAAGCCCTTCGTTACCCGACGCGCCCGCTCACCGGAATCGACGCACCGGTGATCGCCTGTGCGTCGGCCGACAGCAGGAAGCCGATCGTCGCCGCGAGCTGTTCGGGCCGCACCCAGCGCGAGAAGTCCGCATCGGGCATGTCCTTGCGGTTGGGCGGTGTGTCGATGATGCTCGGCAGCAGCGCGTTCACGGTCACGCCCCGGTCGAGCAATTCCGCCGCAAGCGACTCGGTGAGCCGCGCGACACCGGCCTTCGCGGCCGCATACGCGCCCATCCCCGCCCCGGCCTTGAATGCCGCGCCCGCGCCGATGTTGACGATCCGGCCGGCCGGGCTCGCGACCAGATACGGCAGCGCGGCCTTCGACGCGTTCAGTGCCGTCTTCACGTTCAGCTCGTACATGCGGTCCCACGTCGCCGCGTCGCCGTCGGCAACCGTCTGCCACACGAAAGCGCCGGCGATGTTCAGCAGCGCATCGACCCCGCCGAATTCGCGATTCACCGCGTCGAGCGCGCGCACGGCCGCCTGCGGATCGACCAGATCGATGCCGCCGATGCGCAGCGCATCGGCCGGCACGCCGGGTAGTGCGTGCGCGTCCGGTGCCGCGCCGCGGCCGATCAGCGCGACGCGGGCGCCGCGCGCGCCGAGCCACGCGGCCGTCGCGATGCCGAGATGGCCGAATCCGCCGGTGATCGCAACGGTCTTGCCTTTCAGGTCATGTTCCATCGATATGCTCTCCTGGGTCGAGTGGGCACCGGATGATACTGGGTTCGGACGCGGTGCGGCCGCGACACGGGCAGACCCGGCGGGCATGTCGACATGCGTAGCGCCGTTCATGCATCCGTGCGAACCGCGGCGCCCGAGCGGGCAACGACGAATCCGCACAGCCGATGCGCCGATACCGCCGGCGAACCCGTGCCCGCCCGCACGCGGGCGGCCGCGCGGGCATAATGCACGAGCCCGCTCCGCTGCGCGGCGCAATGGCCACCGCGATGTCGACGGTCTGTCGCACGCGCTGCGCACGCGGCACATCGGACCACGAACCTCAACCCGTCCATTCCATGCAAGTATTCATCGTAGGCACCGGCAAGCTCGCAACCGAACTGCTCGGCTCCCACCGGCTCGACCCGGCAACCTTTCGCGTGACACGCTGGCCCGGCACCGTGACCGAAGAGGCCGCACATCGCGGCGCCGATTCCGGCGATGCGCGAGCGATCGTCGTGCACGCCGGCTCGGGCCGCGAGCTGCCTGCCGCGATCGAATTCTGCCGCGCGACGGGTTCGCCGCTCGTCGAGCTGTCCACCGGCTCGGCGCTCGAAGCCGGACCACACGGCTTCCCCGTCGTGCTGTGTCCGAACACGAACATCCTGATGCTCAAGTTCATGACCATGCTGGAAACCAGCGGTCATCTGTTTCGCGATTGCCGCATCAGCGTGACGGAGTCGCACCAGGCGAGCAAGACGTCCGTGCCCGGCACCGCGGTCGGCATCGGCCATTCGCTTGGCGTACCGGCGCACGACATTCGCTCGGTACGCGACCCGGCGGAGCAACGGGACACACTACAGATTCCCGACGATCAGCTCGGCCGCCATGCATTCCATCGCATCCGCATCGAGGATGGCGCATGCAGCCTGCAGTTCGAGTCGCGCGTGTACGGCGCGGCGCCTTACGCGGACGGCGTGTCGCGCATCGTCGACGCCGTGCGGCAGCACGAACTCGAGCCGCGCCTTTACTCGATCGTGGAGTTCATTCACAACGGCTGGCTGTAGACGCGGCGCTGGGCCGACAGCCCTGCCGCACTCGCGCGCACGCCGGCCTGCCCGCGGCCTGCGTTGATGCCAACGCCCGCGTCCCGTCACGCGCCGCCCAGCAGCGCTCCGCTCTCCGGCAGTGTCGCTCCGCCGTCGACGACGATCGTCTGCCCGGTAATGTAAGCGGCATCGGCCGATGCGAGAAACAGCATCGCGTTCGCAATGTCGTCGGGCTCGCCGAGCCGCGCGAGCGGAATATCGCGCGCGATCCGCTCCGCCACGGACGGATCGCCGAGATTGCCGGCTGCCGGCGTGCGGATCATTCCAGGCTCGACACCGTTTACCGTCACATTGCGGCGCGCGAGTTCGAGCGCCGCCGCGCGGATGAAGCCGTTCACGCCGGCCTTCGACGCCGCGTAGTGCGCAAGCCCCGGATACGCGACGCGCGGCCCCGTCACCGACGACGTGACGAGCAACCGCCCCGCCCCCGCGCGCTCGAAAGCCGGCAGCGCCGCCTGCGCGAGCCAGAACAGCGCGGACAGGTTCACGGACAACGTGCGTCCGAGCGTCGGCTCGTCGATCCGCGCAAACGGGGTAAGCGGGAAATAGGCTGCGTTGTGGACGACGATGTCGAGGCGGCCGCCATCGCGCTCGACGGCCGCGACGAGCGCGACAAGCTCGTCGCGGCTGCCGGCATCCACGCGATAGGCGCGCGTTTCGGCACCCGTGCGCGCAAGCGCATCCGCTTGCGCGGCGGCGGCATCGCCGTTCAGGTCGGCGATCGCGACGAACGCATCGGATTGCGCGAAACGGCGCGCGATTGCCGCGCCGATTCCCTGCGCGGCACCGGTGACCAGCACCACACGTCCGCTGAAATCAGCGCGCAGCCGGCCGCTGCCCAGCGCGGCGCTCACCGGTGCACCTCGGCGCCAAGCGGATGCACGGTTTCGTTCAGCACCTGCGCGTGCGCGCCAATCGGGAAGTTGGACAGCGTGCCGAAATCGCGGCCGTGATAGCCGAAAATCTTGCCGTCGGTCTTGCGCTGCGCGAGATCGATCAGCACGACCCCGAGCGTCGGCACCACCTTCTCGCGCCACACGAACAGATACAGTTGCTCGGCGATCCGGAAGTAATGGCAGCGATCCACGTCGGCCAGCCCGCGTTCGACGCCCTGCAAGCACTGCCACGCGTAGAAGTTCTCGTTCAGGTAGATGTGCTCGTAGCATTCGGTCGGGCTGTAGCGGTACATCGTGCGCTTGCCGATCAGCTCGCGCGTGAGCCCGTGCGGTGCGCCGGGCTGCGCATGGCCGCCGAGCGTGCCGTGCCGGAACGCCGCGTCGACGCCCGTGAGCGGCAACCCTTGTGCGACGCGCGTGAACGCGTCGATATGCGTGCCGGCTTCGGTCGGCAACGTGCCCGTCACCGACGTCCACACGCCGTTGCCGATGTCGATCACGAGGCTGACCGACGTCGCACGAGCGCCCGGATCGATGTAGTCGACGAAATACAGCTCGTCGCGCAGCCGCGTCACGCGGCACGGCGCATGGCCGTTCGTGCCGGTCGCCGCGTCGCGCCATTGCAGCGCGCCCGTGTCGAACGTGTACACACGCCACGCGCCCGATGCATCGTCGAGGGCGAGCGAGCGCCCTGCGAGCGCGTTCACCGGCGCGAGGGTGTGGGCCTCCGGCGCGAAGCCGTCCGCGAGCGCGCCCACCTGAATGAATACCGGATCCTGTCGTTCCACCTGCCGTCTCCCGCGCAGCTTCAGGCCCGGCGGGCCGTATACGCTGCTCATGTGCACATGGTGCGGGCTGCGCACGCGGCGCGGTATCCGCCAAACGGATGAAGGGCGCGCCGCGCCGGAACGCGCTAAAGTGCACGTGATCCGCGCCGCTGCCGGCGCGAGGAGCGCCCATGCATCGTGTCACCCATTACCAACGCACCGGCGAAGGAATCGAGGCGATCAGCCTCGAGTCCGATCGCACGTTTCCGCGGCACGCGCACGATGAATTCGGGATCGGCGTGATCGTCAGCGGCGCGCAACGGTCCTGGAGCGGCCGCGGGCAAGTCGACGCGCAAGCCGGCGACGCAATCATGGTCAATCCCGGCGAAATGCACGACGGCATGCCGATCGACGGGGACACGGGGCGGCGCTGGCGGATGCTTTATCTCGCCCCCGCGCTGGTCGCGGGCGTGGCTGCGGAAGAAGGTCTCGGCGATATCGAGCTCGCGCACCCGGCCGTGCGCGACGCCCGGCTTGCCGCCGCTTTCGACCGGCTGCATGCGCGGATCGTCGCGGGGTACACGCCGCCGCTCGCATGCGACGAGGCGCTCGTGATGCTGGTTGCCGGGCTGCTCGCGCGGCATGCGAACCGTACGCTGCCGGCCGCGCGTGGTGCACCGGCCATCCGCGTGGCCCGCGAGCGGCTCGATGCGGCGCCTGCCGCGCCCGTTTCGCTGGCCGAACTCGCGAGCCTGGGCGGCGTGAGCCGGTTCCAGCTGCTGCGCGGGTTCGCGCGCGAGTTGGGCATCACGCCGCATGCGTATCTGGTGCAGTCGCGCACGCGGCTGGCTCGCGCACTGCTTGCGAGCGGCCTGACGATCGCGGATGCCGCGGCCGAGGCGGGCTTTGCCGACCAGAGCCACCTGACGCGTGCGTTCGCACGCCAGTTCGGAATCACGCCGGGCCAATTCACGCGGGCCGGCTGACGGGCTTCTTCATCGCGGTACGGCGGCGGTCCGCGCGACCGTAACGAACATTCCGGACCGGTCGCAATGAACACTGCGGCCGACGCGCCGGACGGACGACGGACGCCGGACGCCGCAACCGCGTGACCGACCACGCCGCTGCAATTTCGTTCAAGACGCCCAACAGCGCCGCACGTGATGATGCGGCGCATGAAGACACGACTGATCGGCTATCTCTATCTCGCCGCCGCGATGGCGGGCGTCGGCAGCACCGTCATCGCAAGCCGCGTCGCGGCCGGCGGCCTGCCGCCGTTCGCGGCCACGGCGCTGCGCTTCCTGATCGCGACGCCATTGCTGCTTGCGCTGATGCGCGCGCAGCGCATGCGATGGCCGCGCATCTCCGCGCGCGATGCAGTGCTGCTGATCGTCCAGGCCACGGCCGGCGGCGTCGGCTATACGGTGCTGCTGATCAGCGGCACGAAGCTGTCGTCGCCAGTCGAGGCGGGCGTGATGCTCGGCACGTTGCCCGCGATGTCGACGCTGATCGCGGCGGTCGTGCTGCGGGAGCGCCAGACGGCGCGCGACTGGAGCGCGGCCGCGCTCGCAACCGCCGGCGTGCTGTTCGTCACCTTCGCGCCCGGCCACGCGACGCCGTCGCTCCGCACGCTCGCCGGCGACGCGCTCGTACTGGGCGCCGTCGCATGCGAAGCCGTGTTCATCCTGCTGAACCGGCGGCTGTCGGCGCCGTTGCCGCCGCTCGCGCTGTCGACCGCAATGTCGGGCCTCGGCTTCGTGCTCGCGCTGGTGCCCGCCGTATTCGAATGGCGCGCGGTGGCAAATGGCTGGACGATCGGAGCCGTATCCGCGATCGCGTACTACGCGCTGGTCCCCACCGTGCTCGGCTATGTGTGCTGGTATGCGGGATCGGCTCGTACGAGCGGCACGGAAGCCGCACTGTTCACGGCGGTTGCGCCGGTTTCGGCCGTGCTGTTCGCGGTTGCACTGTTCGGCGAGACGCTGGGCGGCGCGCGGCTGCTCGGCATCGCGCTCGTCGTCGCGGGCATGTTGCTGGGCGCGGCGCAACGGCGGGTGCCACCGGCGCGCGGGACGAACGCACGATCGATCGCCCAGACCCGCTCAGCGATAACGCCGGCCGCTACCGACTGATGTGGACGAGCGACTGTAGGAATGTGTCCGCGCGCGCCAAAACCGTTGCGCACCGTCGTGCAAGATGCAATATTCGCGTGGCCGGGCCATTTGACCACCACCGAACAATAATTCGCATCGCCATGAACAAGAAGGAAGCCAAAACAAAAATTGCGGCGCTGCTGTCCGCGGGCGCGAGGAAAGCCGACGTGCTGGCCGAGCTGGGCGGACAGGGCCTCAAGGATCGCGTGCTCGCACACCTGATCGCCTCTCATGCGGACCCGGAGTTGTGCAGGAAAAACCAGCTGCACACCCGCATCCTCGTGGGCCTCGGCATCGCGCAACTGCTGATCAGCGTCGGACTGGCGTACCTGCTGTGGGCCGACACCCGCAGCAATGGCGCGGCGCTGCTGTTCGTCGCCGTCACGGTGCCGCTGTCGCTGCTGTTCATCTGGGGCTTCTCGACCCATCGCGTCGGCGCGTATCACGCGTTCATCATCCTGTCGCTGCTGCAATTGCCGAAGACGATTGCCGCGCTCGCGCACGAGCCCTCTTCCGCGGTGCCGAGCCTCGCGGTGACCGTCGTCCTCGTCGGCTACGTCTGGTTCGTGCGCAACCGGATGTTTCCGGATTTCGGCTGGTTCACGCCGCGCAAGGTCGCCGGCCGTTACGCATTCGTCGAAACCGCCTGACGGCGTCAGCGCTCGCGGCGCCAGCGACAAAAAAAGGCGCCTGCCCGCCCCGCAATCGCGGAACGGGCCGGCGCCTTCTGCATGTTGGAACCCCGGCGGCTTACTTGGCCTTTTCAGCCGTGTCGCTGATCGCCTGGCCGCCCTTCGAAATGTCCTGCCCCACGCCGGCAACGGTATTGCAACCGGCGAGCGCAGCGGTCACCACCAGCAGCACTGCAGCAATCGTACGCGTCATTCTCATTCTCCTTTCGAATCAACCAGCCCGACCGGGCGAATCGTGTGCGGCGTGGCGCCCTGCATCGCGCAGGACACGGGGCCTGACCTGATTATACGGAGACGGCTGCCGCGCGCCAGTAGTGGCGAACGCGGCATTGCACGCGCGCCCGCGCGCCGGGTGGCGCAGATTTCCCTTGACTTCGACGGGCCGCGAACTAATATACGCATCGCGTATATTTTCTATCAGGGTGCCGCCGATGACCGTTCCCCAGCAAGCCTTCCTGCGCGACGCGATGCGCCGCCTCAACATGACTCGCGAGGCGTTCGCGAGCCGCATTGGTGTCAGCCGTCGCGCGCTGGACACGTGGCTGCTCCCCGACGATTCGCAGGAATCGCGCGGAATGCCGGAGATCGTCGAGCGTTTCGTGTCGGAAATCGTCGAACGTTCGCCGGACGGCGCGGACTATACGCAAAGCGTAGACAAGCAGGGGCTCGCAAAGCAATTCCTGTTCGAAGGCAAGCCGCAGCTGATTTCGGTCGACCAGTTCTCGCGGGAGTCGGTCGAGGCGCTGTTCCGCGTCGCCGACGTGATGCAGCCGATCGCGCGCCGCCACAAGATTTCGCGCGTGCTGGAAGGCGCGGTGCTCGGCAATCTGTTTTTCGAGGCCAGCACGCGTACTCGCGTGTCATTCGGCGCGGCCTTCTGCCGGCTCGGCGGCTCGGTGTGCGACACGACCGGCTTCACGTTCTCGTCGATGGCCAAGGGCGAATCGATCTACGACACGAGTCGCGTGATGGCGGGCTACGTCGACGCGCTGGTGATCCGTCATCCGGAGAAAGGCTCGGTAGCCGAATTCGCGCGCGCAACCAACCTGCCGGTGATCAACGGCGGCGACGGCCCGGGCGAACACCCGAGCCAGGCGCTGCTCGATCTCTACACGATCCAGCGCGAATTCTCGCGGCTCGGCAAGATCGTCGACGGTGCGCACATCGCGCTCGTCGGCGACCTGAAATACGGCCGGACCGTGCACTCGCTCGTGAAGCTGCTCGCGCTGTACCGCGGGCTGAAGTTCACGCTCGTGTCGCCGCCCACGCTCGAAATGCCGGCATACATCATCGACCAGATCGCGACGAACGGCCATGTGATCGAGCAGACGAACGACCTCGCGACCGGGCTGCTCGGCGCGGATGTGGTCTACGCGACGCGGATCCAGAAGGAGCGCTTCACCGACGAGTCGTTCGAAGGCTATACGCCGGATTTCCAGATCAACCAGGCGCTCGTCGATTCCGTATGCAAGCCCGACACGCTGATCATGCACCCGCTGCCGCGCGACAGCCGGCCCGGCGCGAACGACCTGTCGGTCGATCTGAACCGCGATCCGCGCCTGGCGATCTTCCGGCAGACCGACAACGGCATTCCGGTGCGGATGGCAATCTTCGCGGTGCTGCTCGGCGTGGAGAATCTCGTCCAGCATTCGATGCGCGATGCAACGTGGCGCCCACCGGCGTACCTCGGCCCCGAGGACGCGGTGTTTCACGGCATCGACTGAGCTGCGTCCGGTGTCGCGCGCCTGAACGCGCGATTGCTTCGGCGCAACGCGCACCCGCATACGTCACGCAGTCAACGCGCCGGCTTGAACGGCGCGTTGTCATTTTCTGCGCCGGCAACGTTGCTGGCGGCTAGTCCGGCGTCAGCCGGCCCAAGGAGCAATCACACGCAGGCCCGCTGCGTCGAACCGCGCGACATCGCGCGTGGCCACGATCAGCGGCAGCGCCCGCACCGCTGCGTTGCGAATAAAGAAAGGTCGGGTTCAGGTCGCGCGGGAAACCATTCCGCGTCGGTATCGAATGCGAACCTTGGTCGAGGGGGCCTCACCGGGAGGTAGAGCGCATGCCATTCGGGACGATCAGCAACTGGTCGATCAGTTCGAGCTTTAACGGCTTGTCAGCGTCGAGCTTGTTTTTCTCGATCACGTATTTCCAGCCGTCGCCGTTGCCCGGGTTTCTGTAGAACGCGACGATCGCCACGTACTTCGTATCGGCCTGCATCGGCTGTGTGAGACTTGCGGACGCGCCCGGGTTCAACACGGAGGCCATGCTCGTTTGCAGATCCTGCGCGAGTACGGCCCGGTCGTTCTTCAGGAGATCGTCGTACGATGCGCCGTCAAACATCTTCCGGTCCTTGAGCTGGTATACGCGCACGGCGACCGACGTCGGCCGTCCGGCGTCGTCCGGATTCAGTGCTTCGCGGGCGGAAAGATCGACGTTGAGCACCTTCACCTGCTTGAAGAACACCGCGTGATACGTGCTTGACGAGGCGTCCGACACGGCCTGCCACGCGCCGCACGCTGACAGCAGCAAGGCGGATGCAACGGTTGAGATGGCGAAACGGATGGACATCGATATTCCCCGGTCAGGCATGTCGTGGAGTCAAATATGGATTGGGCTCGGGCGTGGGAAACGCCTCATAGACGCCGAGTGCGATGTTGATGATGCGTTCCTCGTCGGCGGGCAGTACGGTTGTCCAGCCAAGGCGCGGCGCCGGGGCCGTTGACGCCGCGCCGATGGCGGGTTCGGGCGCAAGTCGCGACGAGATTTCCATGCGCAACTGCACATCGGCTTTCGCGCCCACATACGACCGCAAAAACGCGATCAATTCGCGATGCAGCCATGCGCCGGGCAGGAGATCGTGGGCCTGGCCACCATCGGCCGGACGCAGCGTGACCCGCACCGCGCGGCTGCGATAGGCGAGCCGCCGGCCGAGTACGTAGCCGCCCCCGAGGCCCCGGCGCGCGCCGTCTTCCGAAGCAGCATGGCTCACGGTTGTCAGCGGCCGCGGCCGGCCGGCGCGCGTGGTTGCCGGAAAGAACTCGTCGACGCGCACTTCGACACCGGGCACGGCCAGCGCGATGACACCCGCGAGGCCCTCGGGCGTGCGCGTACGCTGGATCAGCAGCCCGAGCAGCGCGAGCATCCGCGAATCCGGCAGTCCGGCGCGCTGCGGCTTGTCGCCCCAGCCGAACCCGGCCAGGCATAACAGATTGCGCGAATGCGCGTCGGCACCGCCTGCGCGGAAGCTTTCGGGATAGCGGTACTTCTTCCACGCGCGATACAGCAGCGTGACGTACCGGTGATTGAACTGGTCGAGAAACGCTTCGACCGCCTCATGCCCCTCCTCGCGCAGCGCGATCTCGTCGATCATGTGCGACGGCACCGCCGCGTCGACGCCGTACAAACCCATGAACGTCGTGCGTATGGTGGGCGGCGCATCCGGCCGTTCTTCGTCGAACTCGACCGACGCAATTTCGCCCGCCGGAAAGCCTATGCGAGGCCGTGGCCGGAAACGCACCCGTTCATGCTCGAGCGAGTCGCGCGTGCCGAAACCGGGGGTTCCCGGCAGCTGCGCCTCCTCGAGTAGCCGGCACAGCTGCATGAAGTTCATGCGGGGCGCGCGGGCGAGCAGCGATGCGACGAGCGGCTCGAGATTCGGAAGCTCGCCTCCTGCCCCAAGGGCACTTCCTGCGGGGCGCAAGGCGACATCCTTCGAGGCGCGCGCACTCATAGCGGGGCCCGTTGTGCTTTGCTGCGTGGCCAGTTCGTGCGGGTCTGCGACGGCAGGCTCACGATCGACAGCCTGGTGAACAGGTTGATCTCCGCATACTGCGCGAAGAACCGGTGCAGCAGTTCGCCGAACAGCATCACGTCACCCTCGCCCGCAAACGCATGCGAATCGAGCGTCACCTCGATCAGCACGCCGCGCTCGACCGAGCCGCCCGTCACCTCCTCGAGCAACTCCTGCGAGACCCACAGGATGCCTGCGAGCCGCCGGCGGTTCAGCTCGTCGTCGGTCCAGTCGTACAGTGCGAGAGCACCGCGCAGCACTTCTGCATTCATGAGCGACAGGAAGTTCGGTGCCAAATGCGACAGCACGCGCCACTGAAACCGGTCTTCCGTCGGCGGATACAGCGGCAAGGTCGGCGAGACGAGATTGCGTACGCCACTGACATTCGGCGTGCTGGCGGCCAGCTCGTCGAGACTCGCTTCACGCAGCCCCTTGCGTGGCAACAACCCGTTCGTACCCGTCACGCGCAGCGACAGGCTCTCTTCGGGCAGCGTGTCCATGGTCTCCCAGGCATGGCCGCCGAGGATTACCCACGTCTCATGCAAGCCCGACACGCCCGGTCGCACGCGCGTATGGAAATAGCGCTCCGGCGCCTCGTGCCGCAACATGCCACCGCGGTGCCGGAAGGTGGCGAACGGCACGTATTCATATCGCTCGGCCGTGTCGTGGTCGAATGTCGCAATGGCGTCGACCGAATAGGTTTCGACGTGCTCGCCCTGATGCCCTGCCGGCACCACGCGATATTCGGTTTCGTGATGGTCGATCACGATCGGTTCGGCATCCAGTTCGAACAGGTTGATCACCGGGCTGCAGAAGAGGCGCACGTTCTCGGCGCCGAAGCGCTGGTCCGACGGATACGCCTGCTCGAGCACGATTTCCAGCTCGAACCGGGTCGAGCTTTCGGGCAGCTTCGCGATGTCGACTCCGCACAGGTCGACGAACAGGAATTTCTCGCGGAACGCGAAGTATTCGAGCAGCAGCTGGTAGCCCGAGAAGGCCGCTTCGGCCTTCGGCCATAACCGCTCTTCGGTCGAAAAGCCGGCCGGTTCGATCGTGACGCCGGCGAGCGCAACCGCTTCGCCGTCGCGGATTTCGGGAATGCGCCAGTTGATTGCATCGACCTGCCGAGTAAGCGCGAGATGCATCGCAAACGCGGTCGGCAGATCCGCATTCAGATGCAGACGCAGTCGCGACAGGTCCGTTTCCTTGCGGCGCGCCGACCCATCGAGTGCGAACCCGAGCCGAATCACCGAACGGCCATCATGGCGGACAGCCGGGCCCGCGTGCGTGATCGTAAGCGGTTGCAGCGTCACGGGCTGCGTGGTCCGGTACAGACACCGGACTGTCTTCGGTGTCGAGCCTTCGGCGCCGGCGGGCGGCGGTACCGCGATCGGCGCGGAGCGGACCGGTACGCCCGCCGGCACGATTTCGGTTTTCTGGAGCTTTTCCGCGAGCGGGATCAGCTCGACCACCGACAGCGACGGAATCATCCGCAGGTAGTGCGGCCACAAGAGGCTCACGAGCCCCTCGGTGAGTTCCGGCAGCTCGTCGTCGAGTTTCTGCCGAAGCCGGCCAGTCAGGAACGCAAAACCTTCGAACAGCCGCTCGACATACGGATCGCGATCGCCCACGCGATCGAGGTTCAGCAGGCGCGCGCGATCGGGATGCGCTTTCGCGAATTCCTTGCCGGATTCGCGCAGATAGCGCATTTCCGCTTCGTAGTAGCGCAGGATCGGATCGTCGTTTTTCATTGATCTTGGTTCTTATGAGAGGGTCAGCGCGCGCGCCGGATCGAGCACGGTCAATTCAGCCTGCAGTTCACCGATGCGACGGGCGAGCGCCGCCTTGTCGGCATCCTTGCGGCGGCTCTCGGCCTTCAGTGCCCGGACCAGCTGCTGCTTGACCTCGAAGACGAGCGCCGGCTCCCAGCGCATCAGCGGCAGTGACCGGGACGATGCGTCGAGTTCGGCCAGCAGTGCGAGGGCCGTGTCCGGCCGGCCGGCATGGTCGGCCAAGCGCGCCATCACCAGCCGTTGCAGGTAGCGATGGCGATCGGTCCGCATGCCCGACAACGCCTCAAGCCATCCGAATGCGGCTTCCACGCCTTGGCGCCCGGCCACTTCACGCGCCTGCGCTTCGATTTCCGGCCAATCGCCGCCGGCATCGCCAACACTCTCGGCCGAGACCGGCAGCGGTGCGACAGACTCGCCTGCCTCCAGATCGCGCACGACTGCGTGCCGCGCGATCCAATCGAGCGTTGCGTCATCCGCGAACGGCGTACCGTCGTTGTATGCCAGCCGTTCGATGCCAGGCAACCGTTCGAGGAACAGCGCGAAGTCCGCACGTAGCAGTTCGCGCCAGGTGTTATAGGGCGCGCCGACGTGATCGAGGGCGACGTGCTGGAAGTACTGCAGGTCGAACCACAGATGGTTGACGCCCTCCATGAACGCGCCTTCGACGCGCTCGAGCAGTTCGTGCCATTGCTTCTGCAACACGAGCCGTTTCATCTGCTGGCGCAGTTCGCCTCGGGGCGGCGCGAGGCGCGTGCGGAAAGCAGCGTCTGCCGGCGGCACTTCGTGCAGCGTATCCCAGCGGACGCTGCGCACAAGCCGCACCGACGGCAGATAGCCGTTTTCCTCCTGGTCACGCAGCCACACCGCCATCGTGCGCGCCTGATCCAGCAGCTCCCGCGTCGACGTGATCGTGCTGGACGCAGCAGTCGCCGCTGAAGGCGACGAAGACATTGCCGCGCTCTGCGCTGCACTCAGAGCTGGTTCATCGTTTCGCTCGAAGCGCGAGACGAGCGGTTGCAGGTTCGGGCGCGCAGCATCGGGCCACGTCCCCGTGCGTGCGACGAGTACGTCGAGCGCGGCAAGTGCGCGTTCGAGATCCGTCGGCGCGAACGCGCCGCGGCTGTCCAGCAGCTCGATCATGCGGGTGGTCGCCAGCATCTCGAGTGCGCCCTTCCTCGCCTCGGCACGTGCGGGCAACACGGTCTCGCCGTAGCGGTCGACGAGCGCCGCGGCGAGTTCGAGCCCGTCGGCGAAGCCGGAAGGTCCGTCCTGCCGCAGCCGGGCGAACGCGTAGTATCCGGCCAGACGCAGATCCTTGCCGGTCTCCTTGAGCAACTGCTCACAGGAACGAACAATGAGGCCGTCGTCGATGCCGGAGAGCTTTTGCGTCTCCTCCCGAAGCTCGAAGAACGCGTCCTCGTAGCCCGGGTCGCGCCCCACGCCGGTATCGCCCGCAAGCGGCAGCAACCACGTGTTCCACGCGTCGAGTCGCGAGCGTGCGAGCTGCTCGGCGTCGTCACGGGCCGGAAAGAGGCTTTTGAACAGTCCGCCCAGCATCATTCGACCTCCGGCAACGTACCGCGCGGCAATGACATCGCGGCCTGTTTTGCTGCCGCGATTGCGGAAGCCGGCAACGGCGGCGGCTGGGAAGGCAGATTCGTGGCCGACAACTTCGGCCGCGCCTTCGCCGCACCTGTGACGAAGATCCGGGCAGGCAGCTTGAAGTGGCGCAGCTGGAGCACGTCCAGCGGCCCAGCACCCGCCTCGCTGCGCAATTGCACGCGCAGCGGCAGCCCCACACTCGTATCCGGCGTCCAGGTCACCAGATACCGCGCGCTGTCCTGCTGCGAAACCTTCGCGCGTTCCAGCAGGCGGATCAGGCCAAACCGGCCCTGCGAATCGAGCGCCGTGCGCAGTCCGCCCTGCTCGGTCTGCCATTCGATGTGCGACAGGTTCTCCAGCGACTGCCCGGGCCACTCGAACGGTGTCCACTCCTGCTTCTGGTTGAAATAATGCAACTCGCGCCCCGATAGTACGAACTTCATGTCCGTGACGCCCGGGGTCGGCACCGCCTGCAACTCGTATCGCACGTGCGCGTCCCCGGACGGGAACAGCACGGTCGAGACACGAGTCAGCTGGTTCAGGCTGGCGAGGAAACCCGGATCGATCGTCAGCGCGCCTTGGTCGCCGCCCTGCGCGGCCACCCACCGGTCACCCTGCCGCTCGACGACGCCGGCGAGCTGCGTGGTGACGAACTGCGCGATCACGCCGTTATCCGGCCGCATGAAGCGAGCCATCTCGGGCAGCGACGCGTCATTGTCGGAGTCGGCAAACGGATAGCGGCCGCCGAACGTCCTGCTCCAGTCCGCCAGGATCGTGGTGCGCCACATCTCGTTCAGGCTCGATGCCGCCGGCTGCACGACAACCTGCCAGGTCTGGTCGAACGGTGCGCGGAACAGATCGCCAAACCCGGACCAGTGCTCGCCCAGGCTCGCGGCCAGACGGCTGGCGTAGTCGCGGCTCTCGGCCATGTCGGACGTCTTGCCTTGCAGGACCGATTGCGCTGCCTGACGCGCCATCGCGTCCGGATCTGCACCGGAAACGATCTGCGAGGCCTTCAGGCGCATGGCGGTGACCCGTTCCAGGTATCGCGCAAGGCTCAGATCACCGGTTGCGGCGAGCTGCGCGGCGGCCTTGCTGTTTGCTGGCGCGCCGGAGACCAGATCGCTGCCCGTCAGGCGCAGGATCGGCCCGAAAGCCGTGGCAAGCGGCGCAAGCTGCGGCTGAGCCTGCTTCGACGGATCCTTCTCGCTGCCGCCGACAAGTTGCTGCGCCTTGTTGATCAGGTTGTCGGCCAGCGACTGCGTATGCGCGCCCGTGCCGGCCTGATAGACGACTGCGTTCATCAGCGCGACGAGCGGCGAACGTTGCGGGTCGCCCAGCAGCGTGAGCTGGTCGGCGGTGGCGGACAGCGTCGGCGCCGGTTGCCAGCGCAGGCTGTTGAGGAACAGCGCCCAAGCCCGACCGTAATCGTCGAAGTAGCGCTGGCGCAGCTGAGCCTTCAGCGTTGAGGATGCCGCCTGCGTCGCCTTGACGTCGGAGAGCACCCAGTCGCCGGCGACATTTTGCTGCTCGCCCGCTTCGTCGATCGCTTTCGAGATCCGCTCGTCCCATGCGGCGCGCGTGAATACGCCCGGCACGGTCGCCGTCGTATTGAAGAGGCCCCGGCTGGTCGTGTCGCCCAGCAGCGTCGCGAGCGAGACAGGCGGATACTTCGCCTTCGCGTCATCGACGATCTGTTGATAGACCGTATCGGTCGAGTTCTGGATGCCGCGTACGCCGATTACCGTCTGGCGCGTCGAAGCCACGAGCCCGGGATCCGGCGTCATCGCCGGCAACCTTCCGCGGCTCAGATGGCCCGCGAAGAATGCGATCGTGTGCTGGCGCAGGTCTTCCCAGGCGCCCGACGTTAGCGGCGAGTTCGCAGGGCGCGTGGGCGCCGCCGTCGCGACAAGTTGCGGCGTCAGGAATGCGGCGAGCGCACGTTCGGGCCGCGCGAGCATCAGGTAAGCCTTCAGCGTGTCGTAGGCCGCCTGCACCTGCGCATGGCCGCCGCTGGCGATCTCGGCATCAGACAGGGAGGCAAGGTGGTGCAGGCGCTCCTCGAGCTTCTGGCGGATCGGCGCAACGAGGATATGGCTTGCCGCATTCGCGTAGCCCGGCCACAGCGCATCGAGCAGCGCGCCGTCGCGCTGATGAACTTCGAGCGTATCGATCTGCCGGTCGAGGCCATTGAGGGTTTGCAACGCCTGCGTGCGATCCTGCGCAGCGGACAGCTGCGCGATCGTATCAGTCGCGTTCCTGATCGCTGAACGGTTGGCGAATCCCGACAGCATCGTTCCGGCGATCCAGCAGCCAATCAGGGCGGTGGTGATCCATGCGGCTGTCGTCGACAGCGAGAAGCCGACGCGGCGGCCGTGGATTCTGCGGCTATGTTCGGCGACGGTTTGCCAGATTGTGCGATGTTGAGGTCCAACCGCCGGCTCGTCGTCGTTCGCGTCGGTGGGCGACGGCGGCGCCAGTTCCCGTTCCCTGAACAGCGGTGCGAAAAGCAACCCGTGTACCGCGTGCCGCCAGACACGCGACTGAGCCGTTTGCAGCACCAGACCCAACAGTCCGCTACGAAGGTTCGAAATATGCTGCGACAGCTCGGCGGGGTAGCGATCGTCTGCATCCTTCGTCAGCCGCACGACACCGGTATCCGCCAGGTTGTAGGTCAGCTCTTGCAGAGATGTGTCGATCTCAATTGCGCTGACGCGCGCATTCGACCACGTGAAACCGATCGCCTCGTCGCGGCTCGACGTTTCGCTGCCGAAATCGGTGACGTTAAGCAGATACGCGGGTGCGGCCCAGCGCAGTGCACGGGCATGGCGCGCGAGCCGCTGAGAGAGGTTATCGGCGTCGAACGGAGTATTGGCCGAGCTGCGGTTACGCGTCACGACAACGATCGCATCGATAGGGCGCCGACGGCGCAATCGGCGGATCTGGTCGAGCCAGTCGGTTTCGAGCGTGTTGCTCGTTTGTTGCGCGTAGAGCAGGACGGTGTCACCGGTGATCGCGTAGCCGGTGTCGGCAAGGCCCGGCGCCAGGCGTTTCACCAGCGGCAGGTCACCGGCGATCAGCACCCAGCGATCCCGGTAGCGCCAGCGCCAGCCGTGGCGGTCATGCAAGGCATTGCCAAGCGCAGCAACCCGGTCGGCTTGTCCCGGCGGTTGGCCCTGATCGTCGCGATCAACGGATGCTGCGCGTCTGCCGGCGTCGTAACGGGCAAACCAGCGGGCAGCTCGCAGTGATGCGATCCACAACAGCACCACCTCGAAGTACTTGACGAGCAAGATCACCACCAGCAGGGTGGAAAGAAGCGAAAGCTCGATGATGATTCGGGTATCGCGAGACCATCCCTGACGAGGCCCCTCCATCCATACTGCAATACCGAGCACAAAGAAGACGATAACCGCCGCAGCGCCGATAAAGAGGCCGGCCGGTCGAGTCTTGTGTTCATTCTTGTTTTCGTTCATGTCTGCGTTCTGCATATGAGGGCGATCAGTTCTTCACCTTCACCACCAAGCACCAATTGCGGATCGCCTGTTGCCCGCGCGCTTTCGGCGGCAAGGGCCACGGCCAACCACGGTCCTGCGCCCGAACAGTCGCCCACCGAGGTCTCGAGCGCGATCCATCGTGTCTCATCCGGGAAGGAAGCGGCTTGCCGAACCGCACTCATCGTGTCACTGGTCAGGCCATGCGCCCACACCGCGCGAATCCGGTCGCGCGAGGATTGCCCCCAACGGACCGCAAGCTCAAGCGTCGAGGTGGCTATATCAAGCGCGCCTTTGGCAGGCCGATGCAGCCTTAGCCTGACGGGCTTGTCGGGTGACGCGGGGCGCGGGTGCCCAACAAGCAAAGCGACGCCCGCCTCTGCGACACCATCGGACAGTACTGCACTGATTGCATCGCGAAGCTCAATAGCCACCAACAGGCGCGCCGTTTGAACGTCTCGGATGTCAAGCCACGCGTCCGTGCGGAAGAGCGGAATCGTGTGATTACCCGGCACGATGTGTACCTTCAACGCCGGGGCCCGTTCAGCGAACACTTCCCGTAGCCGTGCCTTGACAGCGTGCGATTTCAGTCTGGACCAATGATGCAGCTCGACGTGGAGGTTCGTTCGCGGTGGCAGTGCGTTGAGCTGCGGCAGGAGACGGTCGATCAGGCGTTCCAGCAGCCATGTACACACGGCGTCATGGCGGGCATGTTCGGCGAGTTCGTTACCCGGCTGAAAACGCATTTCGGGGATGTCCAGCCAACGTGCATTGACTTCGGTATCCGCGACTGCGCCGCTTGGCCTGACTTTCGCCAGTTCGGCGCCCGTCAGTATTCCTTCGAGTGAGTTTTCCGGATCGTTCGCGGCGAAGCACCAGGCATGGCCCAGTATCGCCAGCGGTCTGCCCGCGACGTCGTGACACCTTTGCTCGGCCTCATCACTGACGCGGTTAGTCGCGATTGCCTGATTGCGACGGACATAACCATACCCGAGCCAGGAGCACAGCAGGAATGCCCATACCATGAGCGGTCCGCCCGCGACATAGAACACGAACCTCAATGTGTTCGTGGGCTCGCCCGCGGGCCAGAGCATGATCGTCGGCGTTGCTCCCGCGCCCAACACGAGCACCAGCAGGATCGTCCAGACGATCATCGACGGCTGTGGCGCGGGCGGCACCTCGACGCGAGGTGGCACGCGATTGAAATCGACGGGCATCGTCTACCGAACCTGCGCCCCACCGAAGGACGCAATGAGGACCGCCCCACACCGCGTGTGATCGCCGTCGCGCGACAACGGTGTGGTGCCATCCTTCATCCTGCCGCTGCCTTCGATGATTTCGTTGTCACCGTGGATCGGGCACGAAACCCTGTCGCCAATTCGGGCCGCCCGGCGGCCCTTCACTTTGATGCGATCCGAGCCGGTCAGGATCTTGCCGCCGTGGCTCGTTGCATCGCCTTCGTATGCGAGTTTGTTCATTAGGCGCTTTCCCGCGTGAGGGTCAGAAATGTCATCACCTTCCGTAAACTAGGAATGGTCCTTTTGGTGGAATCCCAATCCAAATCCCTTGGATTCCATTTTTTATTTGATGCAACATGAAGGCTCCGCTAGACACGCGGTCGACTCCCATTTCCAAGAGGTAGTACATCTCGCCCTTTATATTTCCTTTTAAGGAAATTTTATGATTTTTTTCGACATAATGGTAATTTCCGTTTAGACATTTTCCAGTCGCCCCAATGGAATAGTTAATGTCAAGGCTGCTGCCGATCTTGGCGGTACCACCAGCGGCCTCGGATTCATTTGATCCCATTGCATAGCACGAGAAATCCCCCTTAAACAACACCGCGTCATTTTTCAGATTTGCCACCAAAAAGAATTCATCGCCATTATTCAACGGAATAAGTTCATATCCAGTAGTCGAGAAGAGCAGTTTATTCTGTCGATCAAGTACGATAATTTTCTGCCTGCTTGTCTCCGACACCCCTTCGGAGGCACACCTAGCAATTCTGTACGAGCCGACCTCAATACCTACTGCACTTTCGCAGGATCTGTAGGGCAAGCTCTTAAGCCAATTGTGATCTGCGGCATAAAGATTTAGATTGACAGCATTAATCGAGGCTGAGATGTCCAATTGATGCAAATCTTGTCTTTGACAAACTGCGCCAACCGATCGCGCTTCCTCTGCGGAGTCGTAAACATTTTTGTACAAACATTCAACATACAAATTTCTGCCTACCACATCTATCGGCACGAGAACTTCGTATTTGTTTCGCGACCCATTCGACTCTATTTTTAGCGCAATTCCAACTCCGACAAGATGTACCAAACTGGATGATAGCGATGCGTCATTTACGATAAGGTTGTCGTACGCACCAAGCGGCTCGCCATCCCTGTAGAACGAAACGGAATTGACATGTTTATTCGAAGTTATCTGGGCCTCATATGCGTGACCATCCTGCGCAGAAACGAACTTCAAAAGTTCAGCACAAGCATCCATCGGTAAAGCAACAACGACAAACAGATATACCATAAATTTCAGCATTTCGCGGCCTCGAGAATCGACTTGAATCGAATTGCAAAGGAAGCAATTGTGTCAGCTTGATCAAGACCGTTAATAATCCTTCTTGCATTAACGTAATCCTGCCCCTCACCATTGACATAATCCGACAATCTCTTACCAGTGAATATACCCCTTTCCATTCCGTATACGGTCGCCCATGCAGCGATTTCAGGCTCAAGCATCCGATCAGGTTCGCGAACAAGATCGACTCCAATCTCCGCCCCGATCGCTCGATAGTTATTTTTCCACGTTACCTGAACATAACCTCTTCCGCGGTAAGTGTAACCATCGCCTTGCTCTGTATTCCCATTATCCTTTGCACGCTGTCGACGCTTCTCCGTATCAGCCAAAACAGGATCATATTTATTAAAGTAACCTTCTCCCCCTCCCTCGGTAGTAGGCTCGAAATATATAAATTTTTTTAAATCCTTGCGATATTTTTTAGTCTCGAGCCTAGCCGTTGCCAGCATATAAGCAACATACGGAATATTGCATTCTTTCTTTTTATATTTCTCGTAATAGTCGAGGATTCCTTGGATAAGGATTTTTAAGTTTTCTTTTGATTCGACATCAAGCGATTGAGTCCCATCCTCAAAAGAAACGTGTTGCGCTTCATATCTTTGCAAAAATTCATCTACATTGATGCAATTGCAGTTACATTTGAAATTACCCACCAAAGCAACCGGATGAATATGAAAAACCTCCGGCCCCGGGAAACCCGGCACACCGGCCTTCACCTCATCCCACCACGTGAGCGCCTCGATCCGCTTCAGCTCTTCCTCGTGCTGCGGCTTGGCCCCCGTCTGCTTCTCCAGTTCGGCGATCAACTGCTTCCACTTCGAAGGATTCGCCCACTCGCTGTCGTGCCGCACGATCAGCCGGGATGCCGCCTGCATGAGCCACGGATACCCGCCACGCTCTGTCTGCGCCAGCGTGCACAGCTCATCTACCGCCTGCTTGCCATCGCCTTTCATGAACAGGGCGTCGTACACCTTGAGCATCAAAGGGTTGAGCTTCGAACGCGAAGCAAGGTCGGCAACATCGGCGCGGCTCGCATAATCAACCCACTGCCGGGTCGTCGCAAAGATCGTATGCGCCGGATCATGGGCATCGGCCACGCACCTAAAATCGACCCACTTCTGCGCGAATTCCCGTGTCACCCGCCCGCCCGCGTGATTGAAGTCGCACACCCAGCCTGCGATCGCTTGCCCTTGTGCGTTCACGCCGTCCACGTGCCACCAGTTCACCGGGTGACCGGGATTGGGGTTTGGATGCGGCTCGGGGATACGCCGCTCCGGGTCGCGCGCCAGTTCGGCAAGCGAATACACGTGAACGGCGTCCGTCTTTCTTGATTGCGCGTCAGCGCCTTGGATGAATTTATTGTCACGGGTGCGTTGATACAGCACCGTGCCCGGCTCGATCCGCAGGATCGTCGGCTCGGATGGCAGCCCCAATTTCGTCCAGTCCTCCTTGTGCGGACCGTGCTCGTTGACCCATGCACGCCCCTGCTCCAGGAACGACTGGATGCCGTCGTCGCAGAACACCTCGATGTGCGCCATCCGGGTTCCGGACGTGCGCTCGTCCAGCGAGTCGTAGCGGCCAAGGTGACCTATCAGGTCACCCGCTTTGACCGGAATGCCTCCATCGCCTTGCGGATTGCCCTTTGTACACACCTGATTCGCCGTCACGATCACGCGGTCGAACATCGAATCCGGGTAGATCTCCTCGACAAGCGGTCCGCCATTTTCCTGGCCCAGATAAATCCAGCCACCGACGGCACGGGATGGCTCGACGTATCCGCCTGCTTCACTCGGATACAGCGATGTCCCATTCAGGTCCGTCAGTTGGCCGAACTCCTGTCCGTGCACCTTCATCTTTTTGCCGATGCTCACGCTCACGCCTTGCGGCACGATGCCAATCGGTGTGCTATTGGGCGTCGCACGAACCCGCAGCCCCTGCTGAACTGGATCGGCAACCTGCCCGTTGCGCCCCGGCGAGGGCTTATCTTGGGCATGCTGCGTCACCTTCCATTGCCGCAACCAGTACGCAGGCTTGGCCCGCTTCGGGAAGCTCGCGTAGTCCTCCTTGGACATCAAATGCATGTACAGACTGAAGAACGTCAGCTTCGTGCCCTGCGGAAATTCCATCGTGTGCCGCACCAGCGCGAAGCCCGTGCTATACGGCGCCTGAACCGGCAATCCGCCTCCGGTCGCTGCAATCTCGCTGACCGGGTACGTCTTGTTCGCACGAAACGCGATCAGCACGCCATCGGCGATGCAGCGCAGTCCCGCATCAAGATCCAGCGACTGCCCGGCACCAGCCTCCGTGATGTGGATGCCACCATGCCACATGCCCTTGCGGCTCACGAGATACGCGCCCGATTGCTCGCGTTTGGCCAACAGCCGGTAAATCTCGTGCTCGTCCGTGAACTGCGCGGAAGCCTCCGATTGACCCCGTCCCTTGCGCAGGAACGGAAAAGCGAACGGCAACGGCTTCAGCTTGACTGGCGTTGGAGTCGGCGCCGGCACGGGCGGTTTCTTCGGTGCAGGTTGGTTTGTCATGACTGAACTTATTCAGAAAATCCGAAGTTCGTTGCGTTCTTCACATCGTTGAGCGGCGCGTTGGACCATGTCGGGAACTTGAAGTCGCCACCGTCAGGGTTGTCGATCTTCAGGCGGCCCATGAGTTCGATCTTTTTAGCCGTACTTGGTGCTTATTGAGCGCCAAGTGATCGATAGACTTCCTTTTTAATTGATTGATACGCGTCTGCGCGTATTGATGCATCATTGTTGCATGTGTGATGCGAAATCTTCCTCTTCATTTTATATATTACGATTCCCGCAGAAAACGTTGGGCCATCATCCGTCTTAACGGTTCTGTCGTACAAATAGTACGTGTAATCCAGCCGTGAAAATCTAATGTGCGCCTCCCCGCCCCCCCCGCGTACGAAGCATTGGAAAAATAAAATACGTCTCTCTTGTTTTCTTTGTTATCAGCAATCTGAAAATTTATCTTTCCACCCATCCCGTTTCGATAGGCCAGAGCCCCACTTTCTGCTGATTGACAAAGCGATGACACGGATTTTTCAAGTTCGCAGTTGAAGATCGTCGCTTCTTTTTCGGTGCACAATCCTTCGGCGTGTGCGATCGCCGAAACAGCGGCAATAATCGAAACCAAGCTAGCCGGGCAAGCATTCATAAATTGATCCCCAGAAATGCCTAATGGAGGTGCAACCTTATTGTAACGACCACGCCGATCGGCATATCCATTTTGACCGCCATTTACGATCTTCGTTACGTCGGCGACAGCACCATTATCAGAGGCCGAATTTAAATTATTTCTCGCCCAAAAAACGAAAGCAGACTCGACGGCATATTCCACCTTGCGGCTCACGAGATACGCGCCTGATTGCTCACCTTCGGCCAACAGACGGTAGACCTCATGCTCGTCGGTGAACTGTGCGGAAGCCTCCGATTGGCCCCGTCCCTTGCGCGGGAACGGAAACGCGAACGGCAACGGCTTCAGCTTGGCTGGCGTCGGAGTTGGTGCCGGCGTGGGCGGCTTCTTCGGTGCTGGTCGGCTTGTCATGATTGAACTAACTCAGAAAATCCGAAGTTCGTTGCGTTCTTCACATCTGTGTCCCGGCTGACGAGGCAAGGAGGACCGCTCCACACGGCGTGTGATCGCCATCGCGCGACAGCGGTGTGGTGCCATCCTTCATCCTGCCGCTGCCTTCGATGATTTCGTTGTCACCGTGGATCGGGCACGAAACCCTATCGCCAATTCGGGCCGCCCGGCGGCCCTTCACCTTGATGCGATCCGAGCCGGTCAGGATCTTGCCGCCGTGGCTCGTTGCATCGCCTTCGTATGCGAGATTTTTCATTTGGCATTTCCCCTCGGGAATGACGATTTAACGCGGGAACCGACGCTTAACCCTTGAGCAATCGATCAGATTAATCGTCGATATTTACTTCGCCTTATCTCTCCAGTACCTTTTGACATCTGCGGCCGTCTTATATCGAAATTGAGCCCCCCTTCCTTCGACATAGCCATCGACCCCAGACATTAAATCATCTCGCGAAACACGCTTATTTTCCACCAACACCCCATTTTCATCAAAATGATAGGCATATACCTGATAAAGTCGTCCATAGGTGCCATCGCCACGATTATTTATATCCCATGCAACAATGGAAAACACATTGATGCGACCACGCAGACGCATATAAAATATCGACTCGACCGTCGGCATTCCCCCCTCAATCGAGTATCGCGCAAATTCTGTTTTTACACATCCGCGCTTTTTTGGCTGATAAAGATCGAGAACCAGAGGATATTCGGTGGTGCCACTCCGGATAGAAATTCTTGAGTTTGTTGCCAGTGCAGATGCATCTAAAACATTGTTCTTTACGTCTACCATCGGGCAATCGGTGGCACGTTCAGCACCGTACCCGCTGAGCGGGAAAATGAACAACATCGCGCTCACCACCAAGAACTTGGGAATAGACATTTTACGCCACCTCTTTGGGGAGCCCAAGAATTGGGGCTACGTTGTTATATGCAGTCAAGCGTTCGGGATATCCAATTCCGCCACCGTTTACTGCCTTCGAAACCGCACGAACATCCCCAGAATCCGCAACTCCGTTTACATCTCTCGTGACGGCCCAAAAAACAAAGGCCGACTCGACACCATATTCCAAATCACTAAGAACAAGATCTGGATTTTCTACGAAATCGCGCTGATCATCCGGGAATCGTCGATTATGCTCATCTGTGAGCACCATGTAGTTGCTTTTGAATGTTGTTTGTATCAATCCCCTGCCGCGATATTTATAGCCATCGCCAGACTCCTCGTTTCCATTTTTGTACCGATCCGCATAAACATAGCTTGCGAGATTTTTTGGATTATGCTCGTACTTGCTTGTTTCGGTCCATAATTTTTCCCGCCTCCGTCCAAAATTACAGACAATCTCACCCGACACTTCGTTATAGGCCTTTTTCCCTTTTGGCGGAGCATTGCACCCAAAAATCTGCTTCATTCGTCTCGCCGAATATGAAAGCCCCTCTTCGACATTTTTAAAGCCGCTTTCGACAGCAATCTGTGAGAGAAAATGGGCGATCCTTCTCGGAGTGGTGACTTCATAACCTTTCGCGTACTTATTGAGCGATGGGAGAATCTGCCGGTGATAAGATTCGCTACCATTCGGATCAACGGCAGCGAGCATTTCAAGTGTGATAATTCCGAGTTCTTGTGAAAAATTCGCCACCAACGCAACCGGATGAATATGAAAAACCTCCGGCCCCGGGAAATCCGGCACACCGGCCTTTACCTCATCCCACCACGCGAGCGCCTCGATCCGCTTCAGCTCTTCCTCGTGCTGCGGCTTGGCCCCCGTCTGCTGCTCCAGTTCGGCGATCAACTGCTTCCACTTCGACGGGTTCGCCCATTCACTTTCGTGCTTGACAATCAACCGGGATGCAACCTGCATGAGCCACGGATACCCGCCACGCTCTGTCTGCGCCAGCGTGCACAGCTCATCTACCGCCTGCTTGCCATCGCCTTTCATGAACAGGGCGTCGTACACCTTGAGCATCAAAGGGTTGAGCTTCGAACGCGAAGCAAGGTCGGCAACATCGGCGCGGCTCGCATAATCGACCCACTGCCGAGCCGTCTCAAAGATCGTATGCGCCGGATTGTAGGTATCCGCCACCGGCTCGAAATCGACCCACTTCTGCGCGAATTCCCGTGTCACCCGCCCGCCCGCGTGATTGAAGTCGCACACCCAGCCCTCGATCGGTTGGCCTTGTGCGTTCACGCCGTCCACGTGCCACCAGTTCACCGGGTAACCGGGATTGGGGTTTGGATGCGGCTCGGGGATACGCCGCTTCGGGTCACGCGCCAGTTCGGCAAGCGAGTACACCTGAACGGCGTCCGTCTTTCTTGACTGCGACTCAGCGCCTTGGATGAATTTATTGTCACGGGTGCGTTGATACAGCACCGTGCCCGGCTCGATCCGCAGGATCGTCGGCTCGGATGGCAGCCCCAATTTCGTCCAGTCCTCCTTGTGCGGACCGTGCTCGTTGACCCATGCACGCCCCTGCTCCAGGAACGACTGGATGCCGTCGTCGCAGAACACCTCGATGTGCGCCATCCGGGTTCCGGACGTGCGCTCGTCCAGCGAGTCGTAGCGGCCAAGGTGACCTATCAGGTCACCCGCTTTGACCGGAATGCCTCCATCGCCTTGCGGATTGCCCTTTGTACACACCTGATTCGCCGTCACGATCACGCGGTCGAACATCGAATCCGGGTAGATCTCCTCGACAAGCGGTCCGCCATTTTCCTGGCCCAGATAAATCCAGCCACCGACGGCACGGGATGGCTCGACGTATCCGCCTGCTTCACTCGGATACAGCGATGTCCCATTCAGGTCCGTCAGTTGGCCGAACTCCTGTCCGTGCACCTTCATCTTTTTGCCGATGCTCACGCTCACGCCTTCCGTTGCGCCCTGACCCGCTTCATTCTGCTTCATGGTTCTCTCAGTCCCGTTTCGTATGGCTGTGTGGTTGCGTGAGGCGGTGGAGGCCCTCTTCGGCCGACTGCGTTCAGGCATGACCTTCCTGTTGTGTAGCGGCCGTCACGATCTGTGACAGTTCGCCACGAAGCTTTTCGGTGAGGCGCTTGTCCTTCAGAATCTTTTCGAACTCGCGACGGAACGTGCCGTTGTCGAGCAAATTCGATTTGAGGTCGCGCAACAGATTGCGCATCGCCAGCATGGCTTGCAACTCCGGGATCTGGCGAGCAACCTGCTCCGGTTCGAAATCCTTCATCGAGCGGAACGAGAGGTTCACCGGAAGCTCCGATCCGTCGCCGGCCAGCATGTTCTCCGCGGACATCTTCAGATCCGGCGCATAGTCGGCCAGGACAGCATCGAAGTTGTTCTTGTCGATATTGACCTTCTTGCGCTCGGCAAGCGGCGCTTGCTCACGGCCCGCGCTGAAGTCGCCCGCAACGAGCAGCTTGAGCGGCAGCTCGACCTTCTTCTGGGCTCCGCCCGTATGCAAATCCAATGTAATGGACACACGGCTTTTCGGAATTTCTCTCTGAAAGCTATCCATTTGCAATCCTTATTTAGTGATGGTAAAGCCCGAGCAGGTGCGCGACGCGTTCGACACGATACTGAGTTCGTCATGCACATCACGCGGAGCATGCTCCGATCGGAGTTTCATCGTGTGGTTTCGGTTAGCACGACGAAATCGCTTGGCACTTATACTCGGTAAACACGACATGCGTCAAAGCATGTTGCACGTCTGCCACGCGCTCAAATGCAAACCAATTCAAAAATATCCGGTTTTATTTTGAGATTTAACATTTATCGACATTAATCGGGCCACCCTGGCGCTACGCTACCTGCCGCTGAGGCGCGACGTCCTTTCGCCCCATCACCATGGCGGTTTCAATATAGGACGAGGGTGGCACGTGTTTCGCCACCATCTCAAAATTGCCTCGACAATCTTTATCCAAATAATCAATTATTCAATAGTTGATTTAATGTATTTGACATTTTCGTGAGAGCGATTAGCAAATCGAAATACTTTGATATTTCACCGCGCGAGAAAGATTGTGTATATGTTATGCCCTCTTTCTTATAACGCACATTCAGACCATACTTATGCGGATCGACAAACCGCTCTGGTACGAGGGCTTGATCCTCTCGCAGCAGCATTTTCAGCAGCAGGACCGATGGACGGGGTTTGCGATGCAGCAGTTCGCAGCCGCCGCGCTCGCGCATCCCTGGGGCTCCCTTGGCGTCGAGGTCGACCAGGAGGCGCTGGCAGCGGGGCGTCTGAAGCTCACGCGGCTGAAGATGCGTTTTCCCGACGGTACGCCGGTCGATACGACGATGGCCGATGACGTTCCGCCCGCGCGTGACCTGACACAGGGCGTGCCGGCGGATCGTCAAAGCATCGTGGTGCTCGCCGCGCTCGCGCTACCGGATGCGAACGGCAACAACTGCCGCTTCGATGAAACCACGCTTGCGCGCCCGCGTCGCTCGTACCGCGAATTCGTCAAGGTCACGGACCTGAACGGCTCCGGTGAATCGGAAATCGCGGCCGAACGTCATGCGGTACGACTGCTGTTCGACTTCGAGTCCCATGCCGACGACACGGTCTGCGCGATCGCGCGGCTCACCCGAAGCGCAAGCGGCCAGTTCCAGGTCGATCACCGGTTCGTGCCGCCATGCCTGACGCTTGGCGGTCATCCGCTGCACGTCGAGCGGATCAATCGCCTTGCCGACATCCTGCAGGCGAAAAGTCTTGCACTTGGCGCACGCCGCAGCGAGCGCATCGAGCAGGTGGCGGAATATGGTGTGGCCGACGTTCAGCTTTTTTGGCTGCTCCACTGCATCCATGCAGCGTGGCCGCAGTTGCGGCTCTTTGCAACGCACCCGAATCGCTCGCCCGAGCACCTGTACGCAACGCTCGCGCAGTTGGCGAGTGCGCTCATGACGTTCTCGACCGGCGCGCAGCTCTCGGACATCCCGGCGTACGACCATGCGCGCGCTGACGACGTATTCGCACAGCTCGAATCGACGATCCGCGATCTGCTCGATGCCATCATTCCGTCACGTGTCATATCAATCGGGCTCACGCGCAAGACGCCCACCACGTGGACCGGCCAGTTCCTCGACGATCGCATCGTCGGGGATGCCGCCGACTGGTATCTGTCCGTGAATGCGCCGATTCCCGCGTTCGAGCTCGTTGAGCAATTCCCGCGGCTGTGCAAGGTCGGCGCGCCGGACGACGTGGAGCACATCATCAATTCAGCGTTGTCGGGCATACCGTTGAAAGCCGTGCAGCGCGTGCCGGCGGCGATCCCGATACGCCTGGACAATCAGTATTTCGTACTCGATGCGGCGAGTGCGGCGCACGTGAAGATGCTCGCCGCGCGCGCCTGCCAGATCTATCTTCCGGCGTCGGTACCCGATGCCGCGCTTGAACTCTACGCGGTGCTGCGCTCATGAACACGCTGACTTCCCGCCGCCCCGAACTTGCGCTGCTCGACTCGGTGACCAACGCTTGCGGCACACCGCATAACGGCATGCGCGATCTGCTGCGCGATACGGCATTGCTCGTGACGACCCTTGGCTCGGGTGGGATGGCGCACGATGCGGACGGACTGCGCTATCGATGCAGGCAGTTGATCGAGAATTTGTCGGAAGCACTGGCGCGACGTGGCTATCCGGATGACGTGCGCCGGGAGGTCTTGATCGCCCAGTGTGGCCTGCTGGACGAAACGGCACTACGCGCGCTCCCGACCGAATTGCGCGCCGACTGGGAACTGACACCGCTGCAGGTCGAGCAGTTCAATCTGCACGACGCCGGCGAGAGCGTGATCGATCGGCTGGAGGCGCGCATGCGGGAGGCTTCGCCGCGCGTCGACGTGCTCGAGTGTTACGCGGCGATCCTTGGCATGGGATTCGTGGGACGCTACGCCCGCGAAGGCGAAGCGAAGCGCACCGCGTTGATCGCATCGCTGAACGCCCAACTGGAGAAGCTTCGGCCTTCGTCGGCGCGGCCCTTCGTTGCCGATCGCGCGGGACGACGGCTTTCGGACTGGTTCTACCGGCTGTCGCCGTGGGCGATAGCCGGACTGGCCTGCGTCGCCGCGGCGACCGTGTGGATGATCTGGGCAGCGGCGCTGGATGCTCAGCTCGCGCATCTGCTGTCGGCACGGGTCGGTCAGCCGTGAAGTCCGACCTGCGGGTCCTGTCCGCCAGGCCGGCGCGCACGCCCGATGACGGGCACGAAGGGCTCGGGTACCCGCTTCGGATAGTGATCGTGTTCGCGGCTGCGCTGGCGCTCGCGGTGATCTGGCTCGTGCTGCCACTCGGCCGTGGCGTGACCTGGGCGCTCACGGCGCTCAGTGGAGCCGTCGTGCTCGCGCTGATGGCGTGGTTCACCCGCCGGCTGTCCCGCGCGCGCGAACAAAGCGCACACGTCCTGGCTGCACTAGGCGCGGCGACTGAGGATATTCCCGTCAGGCTGCGCACGCGTATGCGGCTCGTATTGGTCACGGGCGATGGCCTGCCCTCGTTGTTCAATCGGAGCGAAGAGGAGCGCTTCGCGCATGTCGGCGATGGCGCGATCTGGCTGCGTGTCGATCATCCGCAGGAGCTGCCGCGGCTCGCCGTCGCGGTCCGGCAATGGCGCGACGGTCGTGCGCCCGATGGTGTCGTACTTTGCGTTGCGCCTGCCTTGCACTCGGGGCCGGACGTCCTGACGCAGAAGCTGCGACTGGTGCGTCAGGCGGTCGCCGACGCGGCGCGCATGCTCGGCGCTCGCCTACCCGGTTACGTCGCCGTCTATCAACGGCTGACGGTCGAAGAAAATTCCAATGTCCCGCACGCGATCCCGGGTTTGGGAGCCGCTGCCAGCGCGCACCTCGCGACATCGCAATGGTATGGCGTTTCCTCGGCAACACGTCTGGTTGACACCGAACGCTTCGAGCCGGTGATCCGGGCAGCCGAGGATGAGGTCCAGCGCGCCGCGGGCGACCGGATGGTTGCCACGCGCGCAGCCGCCCTTGCGTCAATCGTTGGATGGACGCAGCGTGTCGTGATCGGTGCGCTTACGGACCGGCAGCAGCCGGCCACACCGTGGGCGCTGTTCGGTGCCGGCTGGACCGACTGCGGCCCCGCGGACCGCGGGGGCATTTCCTTGGGGCACGATTCGGGCAACCCTTGGCAACGCGATGTCGGGATGCAGACCGGCGTCGTGCCCGCTGGCGCGGCAGCTTCTTCGCTGCCGTGGCCGTTCCCGCAGCCGTTGATCGAGGCGATGCCGCGCCGGCACTGGTTGTCGCCGCGCATGGCGGCCTGCGCCCATGCGCTCGCGCTGCTCGCGTGCGCGGCCGCAGTGGCGTCTTGGGCGTCAGCAAAGAGCAACTCGGCGTTGCTGAACCGCATCGGCGCCGATCTCGGCCGCTATTCGATGGTCCCGTCCGCACACGACGCTGCGAAGCGCGACGCGTTGCAGGCGCTGGTCGCCGATCGCGATCAACTGGACCGGTATGCACGCACCGGCATTCCGCTTCGCCTGTCGTTCGGCATGTACCGGGGCAACCGTCTGATGCCGGCGCTCGACGACGCGATCGCCTCCTACGCGCCGCCGCCTCCGCCGCCCGCGGTCGTCACGCTCGACAGCATGTCGCTCTTCGACAGTGGGCGCGCACAGCTGAAACCGGGGTCGACACGCGCGATGGTCGGTGCGCTCGAGATGATCAAGACGCATTCCTCCAACGGGACTTCCTTCGGGGCGCCGGACAAGCGAATTCTCGTGGCCGGCTACACCGACAACGTGGGCAATCCGGACAGCAACCTGAAGCTGTCGACAGCGCGTGCGCAGGCGGTGCGCGACTGGCTGATCGACGCATCAGGCATCCCCGCCACGCAGTTTGCCATCCAGGGCTACGGCGATACACGACCGATCGCAAGCAATGACACACCGGACGGACGCGCCACGAACCGGCGCGTGGAAATCACGCTGGTGCCGGAGGTCCGAAGGACGACGCCGTGAAATGAAGCACAGGCTTTAAGCCCCCGGAGCGCCCGCTTCGGGATTCTGAAGCTCGGGGGCTGGCTCCGGGCGGTTGTCGCAGTACGTAAACAGGAGTGAAGCAATGGCAATTCCGGCCTATATGTGGCTCAAGGACGATGGTGGCGCCGACATCAAGGGCTCGGTGACGGTTCAGGACCGCGAAGGCAGCGTCGAGCTCGTCGCGTTCGATCACGGCGTGCACATCCCGACCGACGGCAACACGGGCAAGCTCACGGGTACACGTGTGCACAAGCCCATTACGCTGACGAAGGAAACGGACGCGTCGACGCCGTACCTGTACAAGGCCGTGACGAGCGGCCAGACATTGAAGTCGGTCGAAATCAAGTGGTACAAGATCGACGACGCGGGCAAGGAGAAGGAGTACTTCAACACGAAGCTGGACAACGTCAAGATCGTGGCCGTCAACCCGGTGATGTACGACATCAAGAACCCGGACTACGAGAAACACAACCACCTCGAGAACGTCGAACTGCGCTACGAGACGATCACCTGGTCGTACAAGGACGGCAACATTATCCACAAGGACACCTGGAACGAGCGTTCCTGATAACCGCACCTTGTAGTGGGACTGGCGCGCTGCTGCGGCCGGTCCGTTTTACCAGCTCGCGATCCGGGCTGACCTTTTTCTACTTCGGAGCGGGCCACAGGCTGTCGCCCGCTCTCTTCTGCGACCCGGCTTCCGTCATGACCCTGCGCGATACGACCCATCTGTTTCGTCGACTCAACCCGTACTGCGCGAAGGCGCTCGGGGCGGCTGCAAGTCTTTGCCAAGGACGGCTCTCGGGCGAGGTTACGGTCGAACACTGGCTGTTGAAGCTGATCGAGGCCGGCGACGGCGACATTCCCGCGATTCTGCGGCATTACCGGATCGACATCGATGCGGTCTGGGACGCATTGATTGCCGCGCTCGAGCACCAGCCTCGCAACCTGCGCGGCAAACCGGCGCTGTCCCCGCAATTGGCGACCGTGCTTCAGGATGCATGGCTTCACGCCACGTCGGAAACCCACGACCAGGCCATCCGCTCTGGCCACCTGCTGCAGGCCATCGTCGACGTGCCGCACGTGCTGCGTGCGCAGAATGCCTGGCCGCTGCTGTCGATCAGCAGCGCGCAGATCCAGCGGCTGCTACCGCGTCTCGGTCATCGGTCGTGCGAAAACAAGCTGGATGACGTGGACGCTGGAACGGATGACGAGGCGCTCGCCCCGGCCGGCGAAGTCCGGCCCACAGTGGCCACGGGCAATGACACTCGAATGCCCGCGCCTCAGCGCACCGTGGAAGGAGACGCGCTTGGCCGCTTCGCGATCGATCTGACCGACAAGGCCCGTCGCGGTGACATCGATCCCGTCTTCGGCCGCGATCGCGAGATCCGGCAGATGGTCGACGTGCTGGCGCGCCGGCGCAAGAACAATCCGATTCTCGTCGGCGAACCGGGCGTGGGCAAGACGGCGCTCGTCGAAGGCCTCGCGTTGCGCGTCGCTGAAGGCAGCGTGCCCACCGTCATACGCGACGTGCGGATTCTCACACTCGACCTCGGTCTGCTACAGGCAGGCGCCGGCGTGAAGGGAGAGTTCGAGCAGCGCCTGAAGAACGTCATCGAAGAAGTACAAGCCTCTGCCGTGCCGATCCTGCTCTTCATCGACGAAGCGCACACGTTGATCGGCGCGGGTAATGCCACCGGCGGCGCCGACGCCGCGAACCTGCTCAAGCCGGCGCTCGCGCGCGGTGAGTTGCGCACGATCGCGGCCACCACGTGGTCCGAATACAAGGAATTCTTCGAGCGTGACGCCGCGCTCGAACGCCGCTTCCAGATCATCAAGGTCGACGAACCCGACGATGACGCGGCGTGCCTGATGCTGCGGGGTCTCAAGAGCCGCTATGCACAATTTCACCACGTCCACATCCGCGACGAGGCGCTCGTCGCCGCGGTGAAACTGTCGCGCCGCTATATTCCGGCACGGCAGTTGCCCGACAAGGCGGTCGATCTGATCGATACGGCGGCCGCGCGCGTGCGCATGAGTCTCGAGTCTCCGCCCGCGGAACTCCAGCGCGCGCGGGCCGCGGTGTCGGCGCTCGAGCTCGAGTACGCGACGCTGGAAGACGACGCGCGCGCAGGCATTGAGCACGCGCAGGCGCGTCGTGCGTCGCTCGAGGTCGCGCTCGTGAACGCGAAATCGGAACTGGCGGATCTGCAGAGCCGTTATGACAGAGAGCTCAAGCTCGTTCAGGCGCTGCATGAGCAACGAGAGGTCGAGCCGTTCGAGCGCGACGGCGCTTCTTTGGTCCGCGCGCGGCAGGCGCTTGACGGCGCCCAGGGTAAAGCTCCGTTGGTCTTTGCCGATGTCGACGCGCAGGCGATCGCACGCGTCGTCGCCGAGTGGACCGGCGTGCCGGTCGGCAACCTCGTCGACGATGAATTGCAGAGCCTGCTCACGTTCGAAGCGCAGCTCGCCACACGCGTGGTCGCACAGGACGACGCGCTGGCTGCGCTCGCCGAGAGCCTGCGCACCGCGAAAGCGGGGCTCAAGAACGAGCACGCGCCGCTCGGTGTGTTCCTGCTCGCAGGACCGTCCGGCGTCGGGAAGACCGAGACCGCGCTCGCGCTCGCCGACCTGCTCTTTGGTGGCGAAACGGCGCTCACGACGATCAACATGTCGGAGTACCAGGAATCGCATACGGTGTCCCAGCTGAAGGGCTCGCCCCCGGGTTACGTCGGATATGGCCGTGGCGGGATTCTGACCGAAGCCGTGCGCCAGCGTCCCTATAGCGTCGTACTGCTCGACGAGATCGAGAAGGCACATCGCGACGTGCTGGACATCTTTTACCAGGTGTTCGATCGCGGCATGATGCGCGACGGCGAGGGGCGCGAGATCGATTTCCGCAACTGCGTGATCCTGATGACGTCCAATCTCGGCAGCGCGCAGATCGACGAGGCGACCACCGACGATCCCAGGATTGCGCAGGCCGCGCTGCTGGACGCCATTCACCCGCAGCTCGTCGCACACTTCCAGCCGGCCCTGCTTGCGCGCTTCCAGACGCTCGTCTACCGTCCGCTGGACGCAACCGCGCTCGCCTCCATCGTGCGCCTGAAGCTCGCGAAGGTTGCAGACCGCCTGCGCCGTCAGCACGACGTCGAGCTGACGTGCGACGAGTCCCTGATCGGTGCAATGGCCGAGCAGTGTCTCGCTCGCGAATCCGGCGCGCGCAACGTCGATGCGTTCCTCAACCAGCGCATCCTGCCGACGGTGTCGCGCGAGTTGCTCGCGCGCATGGCCAACGGCGCCGCGCCGGCGAAGATCGTGCTGTCGAGCTCGACCGAGGGCAATCTGACGATCGATTTCGTCGACCGCGACACGTCGGTGGACGCCGCGGCGGTCGCGCCGGTCGTCGCATAACGGGAGCGACGCCATGCCGGCCGGACCGTCTCTCCATGACATGCTGCTCGGACAAATCGGTGGTGAACCACTCGATGCCCACGACGAGCGGACGCTGGAATGCCTGAGCGTGCAGCAGAACGTGCGCCGCATCCTGAACACGCGTGCCGGTGCGCTGAAGCACCTGCCCGACTACGGCCTGCCGGATCTGACCAACATCTACAAGGCGCTGCCGGCGTCCGCCCACTTGCTGAAGAGCCAGATGGAGGCGACGCTGCTGAAGTACGAGCCGCGCATCCGGGCGATCGATGTCGAGATCCTCGCGAACGACGATCCCGGCGTGCTGGCAAGTTTCGAGATGACCTGTCATCTGAAGAGGGCCGGGCTCGTCCGATTCGGAACGTACTTCGCGCCACCGGGCCGCATGCGAGTAGAACATAGGCCGCACGCAAATGCCGGCCGCTAGCATGTGCTCGCGGAGATGTCCCGCCTCTGAGCAGAACATCGGAATGCGCCCGGCCTTCCGGCAGCCCCAACCGCGCCTCGGCCATTTCTTCCTCGAACTCGCAATATAGGGCGTGATCGTCGTACGGGCTCGCGGCGTAGAGCTGCGTCCACGACATCGACGCATGTTCGAGTTGCCGCTTCAGGAATATGACGGCCATTCGCGCATCCCCGCGCGGTGCAATCCCGCGAACAGCCGCCGCCACAATCGTCAACACTTTCCTTACAAACGCAAACAAGAACGCTTCTCATTTAATAAAAAATTACATGGAATGCGCATCTGAAAACAAATCGTAATAATCCCCGGCGGCATGCACGTTTTCGTACCGCGTCGTTGCCTGGGGACCACACCGCGAGGTCGATGCGCATCATGAAGTCCCGTCCTGACGAGCTGAAGCTCGGAAAATTCACCACCCTGTGCAGCGTGCTGGCCGCGAGCCCCGCGTTCGCAGACGGCACGCCGCCGCCCGCCCCCGTCGGCACCGACGGCCATCTGGCGCCGATCGAGATCCAGGGAAAGACCGAGCATAGCTACAAGGCCGACTTTTCCGCGTCCGCCAAATTCACTGCGCCGCTCGTCGACACCCCGAAGTCGGTCACCGTGATCCCGCAGGAACTGATCCAGAACAGCGGCGCGGCGACGCTGACCGAAGCGCTGCGCACGGTGCCCGGCATCACGTTCGGCGCCGGCGAAGGCGGCAACCCGCTCGGCGATCGCCCGTTCATTCGCGGCTACGACACGCAGGGAAGCATATTCGTCGACGGGATGCGCGACACGGGCGCGACCACGCGCGAGATCTTCAACACCGAGCGCGTCGAGGTCACGAAGGGCTCCGACGGCGCCTATGGCGGCCGCGGCGGCGCCGGCGGCAGCATCAACCTGATCACGAAGGCGCCGCACCTCGGCACGACGGCCGCGGCAAGCGCAGGCCTCGGCACCGACCGCTATCGCCGCTTCACCGCCGACGGCAACTGGCAGTTCGCCGATCACGCGGCGTTCCGCCTGAACCTGATGAGCCACAACAACGACGTCGCCGGCCGCGACGCGGTCAACAACGAGCGCTGGGGCGTCGCGCCGTCGATCGCGTTCGGCCTCGGCACGCCGACGCGCGTGACGGCGAGCTACTACCACCTGTCGACCGACGACCTGCCCGACGGCGGCATCCCGTACTTCTATACGACGTCGAACAAGCCCGCGAACGTCGGCACGATCTATCCGGCGCCCGTCGATCGCCACAACTTCTACGGCCTGATCGACCGCGACTTCCGCAAGACCACGTCGGACATCAGCACGATCAAGATCGAGCACGACCTCACGCCGAATCTGACGGTGCGCAACACGACGCGCTACACGGAATCGACGCAGGACTACATCTGGACGCAGCCGGACGACAGCCAGGGCAACGTCGTAAACGGCAAGGTCTGGCGCCGCAACAACAACCGCAACAGCTCGATCAACAGCGTCGCGAACCTGACCGAGCTGTTCGGCGAATTCCGCACCGGGCCGTTCAAGCACAGCTTCACGACCGGCATCGAACTGTCGCGCGAATGGGGCAAGCGCGATTCATACACGGTCGCAACGGATACCGGCAAGATCTGCCAGAACGGCATCGGCGCGGCGTCCGGCTACAACTGCACGAGCCTCTGGTCGCCGAACCCGAGCGATCCGTGGGCCGGCTCGATCACCCGCAACAACGACTACGCGCATGCGCGCACCACGACCAAGTCGCTCTACGGCTTCGACACGATCGAGCTCACGCCGCGCTGGCAGGTGAACGCCGGCGTGCGCGTCGACGACTACTCGACCCGCTTCACCGATACCAGGGCGAACGGCGGCAAGACCTATACGCGCGACGACACGCTCGTGAACTGGCAGGCCGGCCTCGTGTTCAAGCCCGCGCAGAACGGCAGCATCTACGCGTCGTATGCGACGTCGTCGACGCCGGCCGGCATGCTGCTCGGCGAAGGCAGCGAAACGCAGTCGCTGACCCCGGGCCGCGGCGGCGTCGGTCCTAACGCCGACCAGATGGCGCCCGAGAAAAACCGCAGCATCGAGCTCGGCACGAAGTGGAACGTGCTGAACGACAAGCTGTCGCTGACGGCCGCGCTGTTCCAGATCGATACGACGAATGCACGCGTGACGCTGCCGAACAACCAGTACGCAATGGTCGGCAACAAGCGCGTGCAGGGCCTCGAACTCGGCCTCGCGGGGCAAATCACGAAGCAGTGGCAAGTGTTCGGCGGCTACACGTACATGAAGAGCGAGTTGCGCGACAACGGCAAGGACGCCGCCAACGACGGCCACCGGTTCCCGAACACGCCGAAGCACAGCCTGACGATGTGGTCGAACTACGACGTGACGCCGAAGTTCACCGTCGGCGGCGGTGCGTTCTACATGTCCGAAGTGTTCGGCGATCCCGCGAACCTGCGTGCGGTGCCATCGTACTGGCGCTTCGATGCGATGGCGCAGTACCGGATCAACAAGAAGCTCGATCTGCAGCTGAACGTGAACAACCTGTTCAACCGCACGTATTTCGATCAGGCGTATCCGGCGCACTACGCGTCGATCGCGCCCGGGCGCTCGGCATTCGTCACGCTGAACGCGCGGTACTGATCGATGGAGGCCGTATCGCTGAAGGCGCTCGCATCGGTGTCGCCGCGCGAGTTCGCCGACATCCTGGCCGGGCCGCCCCAGCGCGCCGCCGCATGGATCGCGGCGGCCGCAGAAAACGGCATCGTCGAAGCACAGGCCGTCTACGGACAATGCCTGCTCGACGGGCATGGCGTCGCGCGCGATCCGGCCGCCGCATTCGGCTGGTTCCGGCACGCGGCGCGCGCCGGTCATCCAATGGCGATGAACATGCTCGGGCGGTGCTACGAGCTCGGTTGGGGCACGGCCGCGTGCGCGCCGGTGGCCGTGTACTGGTATCGGCTCGCCGCGCAGGCCGGGCTCGATTGGGGCATGTACAACTACGCAACGGCGCTCGCGCTCGGCAACGGTATCGACGAGAACCGCGCCGACGCGCTCGACTGGCTTCGCCGTGCGGCCGCGCTCGGCCACGCGAAGTCGATCAATCTGGTCGGCGGCTTCTACGAGGACGGCTGGGTCGTGGCGGCCGATGCCGACGCCGCGTTCGATCACTATCGCCGCGCTGCCGAGGGCGGCGACTTCCGCGGCCAGTTCAACTATGCGCGGCTGCTCGTCGAGCGCGGCCGCATCGACGAAGCGCTCGTCTGGCTCGCGCGCGTGCCGGCCACCGCGACGCCCGCGTTCGTCGCGAAAATGCACGCGTATCTCGCGTCATCGCCGCTCGACACGTTGCGCGCGGCGGCGGCGCAATTGCCGTCTCAAGAAATGGAATTCGAATCATGATGCTTCATGTCCCCGGTGTGCTGACGAAGGCACAGGTCGCGCAATGCCGCGCGCTGCTCGACGACGCCGAGTGGATCGACGGGAACGTGACTTCCGGCGCGCAGTCCGCGCTGGCGAAGCGCAATCGCCAGTTGCCGGAAGGATCGCCGGTCGCGCGTGCCGTCGGCGACGCGATCCAGGATGCGCTTGCGCAGCATCCGCTGTTCTTTTCGGCGGCGCTGCCACTGAGGGTCTTTCCGCCGCTGTTCAATCGCTATGCAGGCGGCGAGACGTTCGGCACGCATGTCGACAACGCGATCAGGTTGCTGCGCGGCACGGATTTTCGCGTGCGCAGCGATCTGTCGGCGACGCTGTTTCTCGCGGAACCCGATTCGTACGACGGCGGCGAGCTGTGCGTGGAGGATACGTACGGCGTGCATCGCGCGAAACTGCCGGCCGGCGACCTCGTGCTGTATCCGGCGTCGAGCCTGCATCGGGTGACGCCCGTGACCCGCGGCGAACGCGTGGCATCGTTCTTCTGGATTCAAAGCATGGTCCGCGACGACGGCGATCGCACGCTGCTGTTTCAGCTCGATACGCAGATTCAGGCGCTTTCTGCGGAGAAAGGCGCGAAGGATCCGATGGTCATCTCATTGACGGGGATCTATCACAACTTGTTGCGGAAGTGGGCGGATGCGTGACGGGCCGCAGCCCCCAAGGCCCGAAACGCAAACCGTTTCGCGTCATTTCTTTGGTGTCTCCGGCTTGTCCGGGTAGCAATATATCCGCTGCATTCCGCGCGCGTTGGGCAAGCGCCGCTGCACGCCGTGCCGGAGTCTGGCATATAGGCGTTTCGTCAGACCAAAGCGATCGCCACTCGCGGGAAGGGGGCGCATATGCAACGGCGCTGCGGTGCACCTGCGCGAAATGGGCGCCGGTATTTTCACTGCGAGCGCCGCTCAAGTTGCCTGCTCGACGACGCACGACGACGGTTTTCCCGATCCGGCAAGCGTGACTCGGCAACATCTGCACTTGCCGATCCGAGCCTGCTCCCGCACAATCGGGCCACCTGCGTCCCTCCTCCCCCCGCGCCGATGTCCTATGCGTCACTCGCCACCGGCGTCCTGCTCGCCGGCGGTCTCGGTCAACGCTTCGACCCAAGCGGTCTGCACAGCAAGCTGCTCGCGTTGCTTCCCGACGGCACGCCGGTTGCGGTCGCGGCCGCACGCCATCTCGCCGCGGCGACAGCCGATGTGATTGCCGTCGTGCGTCCCGGCGCCGAAAAACTCGCGATGTTGCTCAACGAAGCCGGCTGCCAGGTCGTCTACGCGCCCGACGCGATGCGCGGGATGGGCGCGAGCCTGGCGGCGGGCGTGCGCGCGACGCCGGAAGCGACCGGCTGGCTGGTCGCACTCGGCGACATGCCGTGGATCGCGGCGTCCACGTACGAAGCAGTCACGCGCGCGCTGGATGCAGCAGACGCATCGATCGTCGCGCCCGTCCATCGCGGCGTGCGCGGCCATCCGGTCGGCTTTGCCGCGCACCATTACGAAGCACTCGCCGCGCTCGACGGCGACATGGGGGCCCGCGCGCTGTTTGCGAGTGCGCCGGTGAACCTGATCGACGTCGACGATCCCGGCATCCTGCGCGACGTCGATACGCCGGCGGACCTGCGCTGATATCGGCGCACGGCAGTCAAACCGCGCATTGCGCACACCGGTTTGAGCCCGGATCCCGCGCAATGCATGCCGACGCCCGAATATCGGCGGCTACGCCGGTTCCACCGCGAGAATCGCGCTGCAAACGCTCGCCCGATTGCCTATAACGGAGACGAGGCGCGCCCGCCGCGCCACCGTCGTCACGCAAGCGCGAGTTCTCCATGGACCACACGACCCCGATGCCCGAACCCCCGGCCGACCCGAACCGGGATCCGGAAGACGACCCGCTGTCGCCACCCGCGCCGGGCCACCCTCACGACAACCCGCAGCAGCCCGACGGGCCGCCGAGCAAGGATCCGGTATAGCCGCGCGCAAGGCGCCGCAGCGCAGCCACGCTTTCCGGACTGGCCCGGCACGAACGGCCGATGCGTGGCCGCCGCCGGTCGCGCGTGCGTCACCGCGCGAGCGTGGGCTAGCGCGCCGTATACCCGCCGTCGATCGCCAGCGATACGCCGCTGATCATCGACGCCGCGTCGCTGAGCAGGAACAGGATTGGCTCGACGACCTCGGCCGGCTCCGCGAAACGCCCGAGCGGAATCGCCGCGAGCATCGGCGCGCGCTTCTCCGGCTCGCTCCACGCGAATTGCGCCATCGGCGTCAGCGTGACGGTCGGGTTCACGCTGTTTACGCGAATCCCGTGCGCGCCGAGTTCGATGCACAGCACCCGCGTAATCGCATCGAGCGCGGCCTTCGATGCGCAATAGCTCAGATGCGCGGGCAAGCCGACCAGCGCGGCCTGGCTCGAGACGTTGACGATGCTGCCGCGCGCGTGCGCGGCGCCGCGTGCGTCGCGCCCGATCATCTTCCGCGCGACGGCGCGTGCGACAAGCGCGGCGCCACGCGCATTGACTGCCATCACGCGATCGAACTGCTCGGCGCTGATTTCCAGCGCCGGTTCGAGCGATGCGATACCCGCACAATTGACGAGCGCGTCGAACGCGTCGTGCGCGGCGAGCGCCGCATCGATCGCCGGTTCGTCGCCGCCGACGTCGATGCGCACGACATCGCATGCAATCTCGCGCGCAAGCCCGTCGAGCGCGGCCGCATCGCGCGCGGCCGCGACGACGTGCGCGCCCGCAGCGGCCAGCGCAACCGCGCATGCGCGCCCGATTCCGCTCGATGCGCCGGTGACGAGCACCCGTGAACCGCTGAAATCGAATCGTGTCTTCATGATCACGGGCGCAACGCGTGCATGACCGGCATGAGCGCCGGATACAGCGTCGTATAGAGCGAGAAACGCGCGTCGTACGCGTGCGCGCGATCGGCATCGGGCCGCGCGCGTTCGGCGAGCGTGACCCAGCCTCCCTGCGCATCGTCGTGCGACACGAGCCCCACGCCGACGCCCGCGAGCAGCGCGGCGCCCATCGCGGCTTCAACGTCCTGCTCGATCGTCCATACCGGGAAACCGGTCACGTCAGCGACGATCTGCATCCACAGCGCCGAATGTGCGGCGCCGCCGACGACGATCAGCCGGTCGTCCAGCACCGCCGCGCCGCGCCGCCCGGCCTCGATGTTGTGCCGGAGCGCGAACGCGACGCCTTCGAGCACTGCGCGATAAAGATGCGCTCTCGTATGCGCGAGACTCAACCCGACGAACGCGCCGCTCGCCTTCGCATCCCATACGGGGCTGCGTTCTCCCATCAGATACGGCAGGAACAGCACACCGTCGGCGCCGGGCGGCACGCTCTCGGCCGCTTCATCGAGCAGCACGTGCGGATCGCCGTGCGGCAGCAATCGCGCCGCGTCCGTTTCCGCATGACAGAACTGGTCGCGAAACCATGCAACCGACGCGCCCGCGGTAATCGCGCCGCCGAACACGTACAGGTCGCGCTGCCCGTTGCACACGTGCGGCATGCTGACGAGCCCGTGCCGCGCATGGACGTGCTGGGTCACATAGCCCCAGCACATGCTGGTGCCAATCATCGCGACGTGCTGGCCCGTGCGCGTCGCGCCGGCCGCGAAAGTTGCGACAGCCGCATCGACACCGCCGGCGACGATCGGCGTGCCGGCGGCCAGACCCAGTTGTCCAGTCCATTGCGACAGCAGCCCGCCGACGACGCCGGTCGATTCGACGAGCCGCTCGGGCATCATCGTCGCCGGAATGCCGAGCATGTCGAGTGCGTCGTCGGACCACTCGCGGCGCGCGACGTCGTATACGCCGCCGATGTTGCCGGCCGAACTGTGATCGACGGCAACTTCACCGGTCATCAGGTAGATCACGTATGCGTTCGGCGGCAGGAAATAGCGGACGTTCGCCCATACGTCCGGCCGCTGCTCGCGCAGCCACAGCATCTTCGTGAAGCCGTAATAGCTGTCGACGCCGTTGCCGGTGATCGCGCGCAGGCGCTCGACGTCCACGTTCCCGTTCACCCAGTCGACTTCGTCGGTCGCGCGCCGGTCCATCCAGATCAGGCACGGATGGAGCGGCCGCATGTCGCTGTCGACGGGAATGCCGGAGCCGCCGTACAGGCTGCTCACGCACACCGCGCGAATCGCATCGGCGGGCACGCCGCGCTCGCGCGCGTCCCGCACGCAGCCGCCGATGCATTCGAGCACCGCGTCGACCCATACCTGCGGCCATTGCTCGGCCCATAGCGGGCGCGGCGTGTCGGGCCGATAGCCGGCCGCGCGGCGCGCGACGATCGTGCCCCGCCGGTCGACGAGCAGCGCCTTCGTGCTCTGCGTGCCGATGTCGACGCCTATGACGTATTCCATGATCTCTCCATTGACGCACGCGTCGGCCGTCAGCGCGCCGGTTTCAGCAGAACCTTGATCGATTCGGACGATTTCGCAACGCGGATCGCTTCGTCCCAGTCCTCCAGCGCGAAACCGTGCGTGACGATGCCCTTCGACGTGACGAGGCCGCGTGCGAGCAGATCGATCGCAATCGGATAGCAGTATGGCCCCAGGTGCGCGCCGCGCACGTCGAGCTCCTTACGGTCGCCGATGATCGACCAGTCGGCAGTCGTATCGTCGCCGAACACGCTGAATTCGACGAAGCGCCCGAGCTTGCGGATCAGCTCGAGTCCCTGGTTCACGCCGACCGGTACACCGGTCGTCTCGATGTACACGTCGCAGCCATAGCCGTCGGTCAGCGCGCGGACGATCTCGCGCGCGTCGTCGCGCTTCGGGTTGATCGTCACGTCGGCGCCGTATTGCCGAGCAAGGTCGAGCCGCTCGTCGATCAGATCGATCACGACGAGCTTCTTCGGCGTCTTCAGGTGCGCGACCTGCGTCATCATCAACCCGAGCGGCCCCGCGCCCGCGATCACGACGACATCGTCGAGCTGGACGTCGCCGCGGTTCACGGTGTGGATCGCGCACGACAGCGGCTCGATGATCGCCGCATCCTCGAGTGATACGCCAAGCGGAATGCGGTGCACGATCGCGGTCGGCGGAATGCGCATGTATTCGGCCATCCCGCCGTCGGCGACTTCGCGCTGGAAGCCGAAGATGTTGTGCACCTCGCACATCCAGTACTGTCCCGACTTGCAGTAGCGGCACTTGCCGCACGGCACGATCTGCTCGGCGATCACGCGATCGCCCGGCGCGACGCCGAAATGGTCGGCCGCGCCGTCGCCGAGCGCTTCCACGAAGCCGAAGAATTCATGACCGGGAATCACGGGCGCCTTGACCCAGGGGTTCGGGCCGCCCCAGAACATCTTCGCGCCCGTATAGCACTTGCAGTCGCTCGCACATATCCCGCACGCGGCAATGCGAATCACGAGTTCGTTCCGGCCCGCTTGCGGCTTCGCGACCTGTTCGACGCGGTAATCCTCGGGGCCGTGGCAAACCACCGCGGTCATGCGCGGCTGGGCTTCGGGTGTCGTCATGAGTGTTCTCGTTCGTTGGTAATATGGATGCCTGACGAACGGCGCGCTATCGCGACCGTTCCCTGCTGATGTAGATCGCGAGCAGGATGATGCCGCCCTTGATCACGTTCTGCACGTACGGGTTCACGCCGACCATGTTGAGCCCGTTGTTGAGCACGCCGAGCAGCAGTGCGCCGACCAGCGTGCCGAGAATCGCGCCGCGGCCGCCCGAGATCGACGTGCCGCCCATCACGACGGCCGCGATCGCATCGAGCTCGAAGCCGACGCCCGCGTTCGGCTGCCCGCTCATGAGCCGCCCGGTCAACACGACCGCCGCGATCGCCGACGTGAGCCCGGCGAGCGTGTACACGATCAGCTTCACGCGCGCGACGCGCACGCCGGTGAGCCGCGTCGCCTGCTCGTTGCCGCCGATCGCATACACGTAGCGGCCGAACGGCATCCGGTCGAGCAGCAGCCACGCGATCGCATAGACGACGAGCATGATCAGCACCGGCGCCTGGATGCCAAACACCTTGCCGCTGCCGAAGAATGCGACCCAGTCGGGCAGCCCGTCGATCGGATAGCCGCCGGTGTAGATCAGCGCGAGGCCGCGTGCGATGCCCATCGTCGCGAGCGTGACGATGATCGGCGGCATCCCCGCGAACGCGACGAACACGCCGTTCGCGAACCCGAACCCGAACCCGACCGCGATGCCGATCGCGAGCGCAGCCACGGCATTGACGCCCGCGACCATCAGCCCGGCCGCGAGCGTGCCGGACAGCGCCATCACGGAGCCGACGGACAGGTCGATTCCGCCGGTCAGGATCACGCAGGTCATGCCGACCGCGATGATCGCGTTGATCGACACCTGCCGCAGCACGTTCTCGAGGTTCGCGGCGGACAGGAAGCTCGGGCTCGCGATCATCATCGCGACGCACACGACGATCAGCCCGACGAGCGGATAGAACAGCGTCGAGCGCCGCAGTTGCGTCCACATCGCGCGCGGCGGCCGCGCATCGGCGGCGGCGGCCGCGAGCGTCGTGGACGGCGTGGAAGAAGAATCAGGCAGGTTCATGGGTCGCTCCTCGCGTGCCGGCCGTGGCATGGACCATGACCGTATCGGGATCGATCTCGTCGCCTTCGAGCGTCGCCTCGATGCGGCCCTGCCGAAACACGGCGACGCGATCGCACATGCCGACGATCTCCGGCAGTTCGGACGAGATCATGATGATGGCGTAGCCGCGCGCGGTCAGTTCGCGCATCAGCCCGTAGATTTCGGCTTTCGCGCCGACGTCGATCCCGCGTGTCGGCTCGTCGAAGATCAGCACGGTCGCGTGATGATTGAGCCAGCGCGCGATCACGACCTTCTGCTGGTTGCCGCCGGACAGCGTCGCGACCTCGGTATGGATCGACGGCGCTTTCACGCCGACGCGCCGCATCACGTCGTGCGTCGTGCGCGCCTCGCCGCGCCGGTCGATCAGCCAGCGCAGCGACCGGTATTTGCCGAGGTTGTTCAGCGAGATGTTGTCGCGGATCGAGAACGACGTCACGAGCCCTTCCGTCTTGCGGCTTTCCGGCAGCAGGCCGATGCCCGCGCGCAGCGCATCGGCCGGATCGGCGAGCTTTGCCGCCGCGCCGCGCACACGCACGTCCTTGCGGTACGCGCGCGTCGCGCCGATGACCGCGAGCGCGGTCTCGGTGCGACCGGAGCCGACGAGGCCGGCGAACCCGAGGATCTCGCCCTCGTGCAGCACGAAACGGTTGACCGGACCGTCGCGCTCGACCTGCAGCGCGTCGACTTCGAGCACGGCGCGCGCGTCGGCGCGCCGCGCCGGCTTCGGCGGAAAGCTGCTCTCCAGCCGGCGGCCAACCATCATCCGCACCAGTTGCTCGACGTCCGTGCGCGCGACGTCGGTGGTCGCGACATACTGGCCGTCGCGCAGCACCGTGATCCGGTCGCACACCGCGAAAATTTCGTCGAGGTGATGCGAGATGAAGACCATCGCGACGCCCTGCCGCTTCAGCTCACGCATGATCGCGAACAGGTGTTCGGCTTCGGCCGGCGTCAGCGTGGCGGTCGGTTCGTCGAGGATCAGGATCCGCGCGTCGAGCGACAGCGCCTTGCCGATCTCGACGAATTGCTGCTGCGCGACCGACAGCGTGCGAAGCGGCGCATCGAGATCGATCGACACGCGGAGCCGCGCGAAGATGCCCGCCGCGGCGCGCCGCATCCGCGCGCGATCGCGCCCGCCCCAGCGCGTGCGCAGTTCGCGGCCGAGAAACAGGTTGTCGACGGCATCGAGGTGCGGTATCAGGCTGAATTCCTGGAACACGATGCCGACGCCGGCCGCGACCGCATCGTGATAGCTCGCGAAATGCCGCGCGGCGCCGTCGATCTCGATCGTGCCGGCATCCGGCCGATAGATGCCGCAAAGGATCTTCATCAGCGTCGACTTGCCGGCGCCGTTCTCGCCCAGCAGCGCATGCACCTCGCCGCGCGCGACCTCGAGATGAATGTCCGACAGCGCCTTGACGCCCGGAAAGCTCTTCGTGATGTGGCTGAGTCTGAGTATCGTGTCCATCGGCTTCTCCGCGCGACGGGCAGCGGCGCCGCCGCCGCCCGTCGCGTCGCGTTGCAGGCCGTTCACCAGCTGAAGCCCTTTGCATTGCCGCGGTCGACGACCTTCACGTCGACGGGAATCGCCTTCGGCACCGTCGCACCCCACTTGCGGGCGATCGCGATGCCGAGCGCGATGCGCACCTGGTCGGCCGGAAACTGCGCAGTCGTCTCGACGAACTTCGAGTTCGGCTTCTGGATCGCGGCGATCGCCTCGGGCGCGCCGTCGACGCTCGTCAGCTTGATGTCCTTGCCAGAGCCCTCGATCGCCGCGAGCGCGCCCATCGAGCCGCCGTCGTTCACGCTGAAGACGCCTTTCAGGTTCGGATGCGCGGAGATCATGTTCTCCGTCACCGACAGCGCGCTCGCGCGCTCCTGCTTGCCGTTCTGCGTATCGACGAGCTTCACGTTCGGAAACTTCGCGAGCCCGGCCTTGCAGCCGCGCACGCGCTCGAGAATCGGCACGACCGGGATGCCGTCGAGGATCGCGACCTCGCCGCTGCCGCCGATCGCCTTCGCGAGGTATTCGCATGACATCACGCCCGCGTCGTAGTTCTTCGAGCCGACGAACGAATCGACCGGGCCGTTCGCGTTCGCGTCGACGGCCACGACCACCGCGCCGGCCTTCTTCGCCTGCGTGATCGCCGACTGGATGCCGGTGGAGTCGGTCGGATTCACGAGCAGGATGTCGATCTTCTTCTGCAGCATGTCCTCGACGTCGCTGACCTGCTTGCTGACGTCGTGATGCGCATCGGTGACGACAACCTGCGCGCCGATCGACGCGGCGGCTTCGTTCAGTGCCTTTTGCATCGTCACGAAATACGGGTTGTTCAGCTCCTGAAAGGTCATGCCGATCCGCAGCGGCGCGGCGTGCGCGGCCGCCGGCAGCACGGCCGCGACGGCAAGCGCGGCGACGGACGCGACGCGCACGGCGCGACGAGGAAATGAAGCGGGCAACAAGGCGGGCGATGCATGCGTCATGACGGTGTCTCCGGTTATGTGCGGCTTTTTCGTGAGTAAGCGAGCCCCTCGCGACGTGATGCGGCGCGATGCGGCTGGGTGAAACGGCGAGGCAAGCTCAGGCGGGCGACGGCCCTTCGATCATCCGGGCTGCGGTGCGGGCTGCGGCACGCCGAGCGTGACCACGCGCGGCGGCATCGGATTGCCGGTCGGCGCGGCGTGCAGTGCAAGCTCGCGGCTGCGCGCGTTCAAACGCTGCAGCGCGCGAAATTCGGACGGCGACATCCCCTTCACCGCGCGGAATTGGCGGTTGAAGTTCGACACGTTGTTGAAGCCGGACTGGAAGCAGATGTCGGTGATGTTCGCGTCGTCGGCGAGCAGCATCTGGCACGCCGATTCGATCCGCAACCGGTTCACGTACTGAACGAACGGCATGCCGGTATGACGGTGGAACGCCCGCGAGAACGCACTGACGCTCTGCCCCGTCAATTGCGCGAGATCGGATTCGCGCAGCTCGGACGCGAGATTCTTGCCGATGTACGACAGCGCATGGCTGAGCCGCGTCGGCGTCACGTGCGCCTGGTCGTATGCGGGGCTCGCGAGCAACGTGCGTTCGGCCGCGCCGCACAGGCGTTCGAGGATCGTCATGAACAGCGCGATGCGGCGCATGCCGCGCGCGCCCAGCAGTTCGTCGAACAGCGGCGCGATCGCGGCGCTGGTCGCGGCGTCGAAGCCGACGCCGCGGCGTGCGTCGTCGAGCAGCGCCTGCGCATCGCGGCATTCGGGAAACGCGTCCATGCAGCGCTGCACGAACGACGGATCGAACTGGATCACCAGGTTGCGGCGCTCGACGGTTTCGCCTTCGGCCATGTCGCTGACCCAGTTGTGCGGCAGGTTCGGGCCGAGCAGCACGAGATGGCCGGGACCGAACGACCCGATATGGTCGCCGACGAAATACTTGCCGCGCGTCGCGACGATCAGATGCAGTTCGAATTCGGGATGGAAATGCCAGCGGATCGTGCGATACGGATAGCCGTGCGACCAGACCTTGAACGACTCGTCGCGTCGCACTTCGACCACTTCCAGATCGGGGTGCATCATGTTGGCGTCTCCATTCCCATGTCTCGCTGGTCGGCTGCTCGGCGCGTTCGCTCGTTCGCCGCGTGTATCGCGTGTAGCGCGCAGTACCGCGGACCGGTCGCATGGGAAGCAATGTAGGTCGATCGCGTGTGCGGCTCCACCAACTTTACGCCTGATTTTCGATACTTTTTTGCCGCATCGAGACCGAAACGGCCCGTTGCGGCAAAATTGTGCAGTGCGGAACGGGCCGCGGCCGGCGGTTCGCGAATCCAGGAGTGCGCGAACCGCGCGACGCATGGCCCGCCGCGCGTTGCGGGCCGCCGGCGGCCGCCAACGCCGCTACGCCGCCGCGCGCTCGCGCGCGGCGCGCACCTCATACGTCTTCAGATGGTTGTAGGCGATCCGCAGCAGCGACAGCGCATCCGCCTCCTGCGGATCGCGGCGCGCGAGCAGGTCGCCGATCACGTGATCGGCTTCGACACGCGCGCGGTTCTCGACGTCGCGCAACATCGATGCGGTCAGCGGCGACGGCGTCAGCACCATTCGCTGCATCCGCTCGACTGCCGCCGAATCGGGCCGGTGACCGTTGTACGCGGCAATCGCGCTGCATTCGTCGAGCATCGTCTGCAGCAGGCGGCGGCCGTCCGGCGCCGCGAGGATGTCGCCGACCGACCCGCGAAACAGCGACGTGCTCGCGGCGAGCGTCGCGAGGAACACCCATTTGTCCCACATCCGCGCGGCGATGTCGTCGCTGAGCGTCGCGTCGAAGCCCGCGCCGCCGAGCACGTCGGCCACCGCACGCACGCGCGCCGATTCTCCGCCGGCGAGTTCGCCGAACGACAACCCGTGCGTGTCGTTCAGATGCACGATCCGCTGCTCGCGATCGAGCGTCGCGGCAATCACGCACAGCCCGCCCAGCACCTGCGCGGCGCCGAACCGCTCGCGCAGCACGTCGAGATGGCGCATCCCGTTCAGCATCGGCAGGATCAGCGTCGACGGCCCGACGAACGGTGCGAACGACGCGATCGCATCGTCGAGGCTGTACGCCTTGCAGCTCAGCAGCACCAGGTCGAACGGCGCGGCGGCGTCGCCTGCCCGCACCGTCTGCACGTTCGCGAGCGTCAGGTCGCCGCGCGGGCTGCGGATCATCAGCCCGTCGCGCGCGAGCGCGGCCGCGCGGCCTTCGCGCACCAGGAACGTCACGTCGCGCCCCGCCGCCGCGAGCCGGCCGCCGAAATATCCGCCGACCGCGCCGGCCCCCACCACCAGAATTCGCATCGTTGCCTCCGTTGAGATTCGTTGGGCGCAGCCCGGCCGCGACTGTCCGGACCCGGCGCGCCATCGCCATCGGACGACAGTATAGCGACGCCGACTATGTATATGCATAGACGACCGCGCCGCGCCCGGCGGCATTGCGCGGCCGCGCGGTTTCTAAGGGATTTCCCGCCTACTGCAACGTTCGTTGCGTGCCGTCAATGACTTATCCCGTCACGCCGTCCCGGCGCGCCTGTTCGACCGACCGACCTCACTAACCATGCGCACCCTTTCCCTGAACCAGAAACTCGCCTCGATGATCGTCATTCTGTGGCTCGGCCTGCTCGTGATTGCCGGCATCGGCGCATGGCAGACGCGCGCATCGATGATCACGGACCGCCGCGACCAGCTTGCGGCGCTGGTCGCGCAGGCGGCCAGCGTGACCGAGCACTACTACAAGCTGTCGCAGCAGAACGCGATGCCGGAAGCCGAAGCGAAACAACGCGCGCTCGACGCGATCGCGGCGATGCGCCACGGCACCGACGGCTACATCTCGATCAACGACTCGAAGCCGGTAATCGTGATGCATCCGATCAAGACCGAGCTCAACGGCAAGGACGTGTCGGGCTTCGCCGATCCGAACGGCAAGCACCTGTTCGTCGAGATCGTGAAGGCCGGCAACGCGGAAGGCGGCAAGGGCTTCGTCGAATATCTGTGGCCGAAGCCGGGCGCCGACAAGCCGCAGGACAAGACCAGCGCCGTGCAGCGCTTCGCGCCGTGGGACTGGTATCTGGTGACGGGCATGTACATGGACGACGTGCGCTCGGCGGTGCTCGCGAGCGTCGGCCGCTGGCTCGCGATGACGACCGTGCTCGGCGCGATCGCCACCGTCGTGATGGTGCTCGTGCTGAAAAGCGTGCGCGCGAACCTCGGCGGCGAACTCGAAGTGGCGCTCGACGCCGCGCAGCGCATCGCGCAGGGCGACCTGACCGCGCGCGTGAGCGTGAAGCCCGACGATCGCGGCAGCCTGCTGCATGCGCTGCATACGATGCAGGGCGGACTGATCGACATGGTGTCGCGCGTGCGGGCGGGCACGGAGAACATCAACGTCGGCGCGAGCGAGATTGCGTCCGGGAACACCGATCTGTCGCAGCGGACCGAGGAACAGGCGGCCGCGCTCGTGCAGACCGCCTCGAGCATGGACCAAATGACCGCGAACGTGAAGCAGAACGCTGAAAGCGCAGCCCAGGCCGCGACGCTTGCCGGCCAGGCAGCGCAGGTCGCGACGCGCGGCAGCGAAGTGGTCGACGACGTCGTGCGCACGATGAACGAGATCACCGACCGCTCGCACAAGATCGGCGACATCATCGGCGTGATCGACGGAATCGCGTTCCAGACGAACATCCTCGCGCTGAATGCGGCCGTGGAAGCGGCGCGCGCGGGCGAACAGGGCCGCGGCTTCGCGGTGGTCGCGGCGGAAGTGCGCTCTCTCGCGCAACGCTCGGCGACGGCCGCGAAGGAGATCAAGTCGCTGATCGTGTCGTCGAACGAAACCGTCGAGCACGGCGCGGCGCTCGTCACCAACGCCGGCGAAACAATGGCCGAGATCGTGCAGTCGGTGCGGCGCGTGAACGAGATCCTCGACGAGATCAGCCACGCGTCACGCGAGCAGAGCGCGGGGATCGAGCAGGTCAACCGCGCGGTTGGCGAGATGGATCAGGTCACGCAGCAGAACGCAGCGCTCGTCGAGCAAGCCGCGGCCGCCGCGCACTCGCTGCGCGACCAGGCCGAAGCGCTGCGCGACGCGGTCACGCGATTCGCGCTGCCGGCTTGACGGTTTCAGCGACGCCCGCTTCCGGTCGAGGTCGCGGGTGCGCACGGGTTAGCAGGCGGGAGGCGAGTCGGCTCGGGGCCGCGTCGCTGTGCTGTAGTTGCAACTGCGATACGGCGTACTGCCCGGCTTTCCGGTCGCGACGTGCCGCAGCTCCGGTTTGCGTCACCACGAATAGCCCTGCATCCCGTAATCGACATCGTATCGGCGGCCCCACCACGGCAGGTACGCGTTGTTGCCGCCGCGCGCGCGGAACCAGTCCTTGTCCGGATCGATCGCCGTCAGCTTCGACGGCGGCCTGACGACAATCGCGACGGGGTGATCAGGATCGGTGGTGCCGGCAACCAGCGCGTTGCCGCCGAAGTGATTGATCCGGCCGATGGCGAGAGCGACGTTGGTCAATGCGCTGCCGGTGCCCATGTCGCCGAGCAGCGCAGCCGTGTTGAACGTCTGTTTGCGGTGGTCGTATTCGGGAATCGATTCAGTCAGGGTCTGCGCGAGCGAGACGAGCCGTGACGACGATGCGTCGCTGGGTGCACCCGCGTCGTGAACGATGTAATCGAGGTCCGTGACTGCGACTCCTCCGTTGCGTGCCGCTTCGTCGATCGTGGCTTTCCATGCCTGCACCGCGCGCGTCGTGCCCACTTTCCGCGAAAACGCCTGTGTATTGCCGACGGCTGCCTTGCCGATCCACGCAAGGGGTTCGCGCTCGGTGTTGAAGTTCGGACCGGCGAGAAACAGCACGACGAGGTTCTCGTTGATCTGCGCGTCGGTCGGCGGGAAATTCGGTGCGTCCCAGTTCATCGCCCAGACGGACTTGTCAGGGTTCTGCTGCAAGTAGTCCAGTGCGTTGTTCAGCGACGTGAAACCGGCATTGGCGCCGCCTTGAGTGATGTGGACGTCGGGGGGCGTGTCGCGGCTCCACATCGTCGGGAAATACCGGTTACCGATAAAGAACGTTTCCTCGATCGAGTTTTTCAGATAGTCATGGGCGATTACTGGATCGAGGCGCTCAGGAACGGCACCCTCGATTCGAATCCCGGCCAGTTCGCGCCAATCATGCCGATCGTCCGCTCCTACCGAATAGAAATACTTTGCGTTCATCGCGTAGCGACGGCTCATGAGGCGGGGGAATTTATCCACATACTTGTGATAAAAGCCCTTGAACGTTTCTTCTCCGTCGTTACCGTAAACCAGTGCTCCAATGGAGCGAAGCGACGAATATTTTTCCGGCTTCGTGCGCACCATATCGTCGTTCTTGTTCGGCTTGACAAACCCTTGTGTCCACAGCAATTGCCATTCGGTCGGGTAGTCCATGCGCTGCAACGGATTCAACCAGATCATGCCGACGACCTGTGCAACGAATGGCTTGTTCTGGTCTTCGGCCGTTCGCGCCGCCATCCCGGCCGGCTCTTGGACAAGCGCGGCTTGTGCGGAATGCATCGCGGCCGTAGAAAATAGAAACACCACCAGCGCAGCCAGGCCCGGTTCTACAACAAGTCGCTTCATCAACTCTCCTGTTTCCAAATGTGCCAGACCGGGTTGTTCCATTTGCATCGAGATCGTGGCCATTAGTACGGTGGCGATCAGCCATACCGAAAGGGCAACAGCAGCGCGTCGAGGCCGTGTAGAGATCAGCGCCTTCATATCGCGCCTCCGGCCTTCAGGTAGACTTGACCTTCACGCTCATCCACGATCGCGGCCGGCATCTTTCCCGCGCTTGTCTCGGCATGCACCAACTCCAGTATCGGCATGCCGTCCATCGCGCCACTGGCAAAGTACTTTGCATATTGCTTGTTGGGATGACAGTCCGGAATCCCCTCCCCCATCCTCCAGTCCGCCTCGATGCGCAGCAATTTGAGTTGCTTTTCAGTCAAATAGCACCGCCCTACGGCAACGTCATACGCAAGCGCCTTCTCCGCGTGCTCGGGATTGGTCATCGTCGTCGAATGATTCGTCGGACTGTTGGTCGCACTGCGATCGAGCCAGTCGACGATCTGCTTGTCGCGCCATTCCTTGTAGCCGTCGGGCATCGCGCTTTTGCCGTCCTCGCCGATCACGTGCCCCTCGCTGTCGAGCCATTCGGTATTGAGCGTGCGGCGCGCTTCCATGCGCATCAATGCACGATCCTCGTAACGCTGCCCGGCCTCGGTTGCAGCCGTGCCTCGAGCGACGCCGTCCTCGTTCTTCGGCTGGTACTGGTCGTATGGATCGTCGGCGCGCTTGTCGGAGTCGGCCTTGTTCGCGTCGCGCCACGCGGCTGGCGGATCGTTGCCTTCGTTGAAGTCGCTCACGGCGTCGCCGTCGGTGGTTTCGATCGGCTTGCCGAATCGCAACGCCTTCGGCGTGAACGGTTCGTCGAGTGCCGGCGCATCGGCCATCACCGTCCAGCCTTTCGGCGGATCGGCGTTCACACGCAGCATGTTCAACGCCGAACTGATGCCCGTCACGACGAACATGAGCGGCGCGGTCACGAGCGTCGCCGCGACGCCCAGAACCGACTCGTTTCCCTTGATCGCACCGATCAGATTGAACTTCGCCGGCGGCGACGGCGGATACCAGAAGCCGGATGTCGTTCGTTGCTTGCCGTGCCGCCAGTCGTCTTCCCAATAGCGGTAGGATTTCCGTACGCCAACCGGGAAGCCGGACGCAAACACGCGCTGCGTCAGGATGCCCGCCGCACCGATATCGTCGAGTTCATGCTTGCTGAACCCGCGCCAGCCGATGCCTTGAACCGTTACCGCAGAAATCACCTGATCGTGCGGACAGCAATACGCAGTGACGCGGCCATACGTCGACCCGTTCAGGCCGTGCCGCATGCAATCTGCTTGCGCGGCGTAAGAGCGGTTGCTCGTCGGCGATACGCGTTCGTTGGCCATGTCTTCATCGACTTTGTCGGCGGGCTGTTCGTGTTCCTTTCGCGCGCCGACGATCGACAGGAATTTTCCGAACGTCTTCGTGCGCGATGCGTAGGTTTGCCGTCCCCGCTGGCCCGATCGGTCTTTCGTCGCGCGTTGCGACCATGTGTCCATGAACGTGTCGGATTTATACGGACCGTCCGCGTTGGCGAGGCTATAAGGCGCGTTTGCGAGCACGTAGGCGTCCGCCACGCAATGGCCTTTGCGTCCCCACGGATCCTCGACATCGGGAAAGGCGTCGCCAAAGAACGCCGCCGTAAGGCCGACGATGTTGCCCTGGCTGTGGCACACGACGGTAATTGGTACGTCGGCCTGCATGCTGCGAATCGACTCGATCAGTCTGGCGAGACGCAATGCGGCGAGCGCGCCATACGCGCGCGGCGGCGCACGATACAGCGGACGGTTGGTCGGGTTGATCCCTTGCACGGTCAGCCAGCCCATCGTCCGGTCATCCAGGCCGCCGTGCCAGAGATCAGGCAGGCTTGAACAGCCATTCGTGAACGGACCGCCGCCCCAATAGTCCTTTTCGTTCAGGAAGATCTTGTTGCCGTATTCCTTCAGCTCCGCGGCGGTGGCGCGATATCCCCATCGGAAGTGGATGACGGGGGAGAACGATGGATCAGATTTGATGTAATTGTCTGCAAGCAAATCGGGGTTCAAGAACCCGTCCGGCGTCACGCTCTCCGTGTACTTCGCCGGCATCAGCTGTCCGGCATCGACGCCGCGATACATCATCTGATCGTCCAGCCGCCCGAGCCGCCGATTCAGCCCGCGGCACAGCCCTTCTTCCGACGCGTCGAACCACTCGCCTTCGGAATTCACGCCATGCACGAAGATCACGATGCCGGGCAACGGCAATTGCTTGATGCAGACGAGCGGCGTGTTCTTCGCGAACATCGTCACGCCTTCGCCGCGGCCGACGACGATCGGCGGCGGCGAAGGCCGCGAAACGGGCGCGTCGATATCGTTCGGGGCAGCGAGACTGAAAGAGAGATCGCGGACGCCTGTTGCTATCGGCATCGCTCCCGCCCCGCCACTTCAATTGCCGGGCCGATATCCACGCCGCGCGACACTGCCTTTGCGCCGCCGAACCCCAGCCCGGCCGCCCGCTGAACCAGCTCGATGTCGTTCGTGACGCCGAGCTTTCTCATCGCGCTGATCTTCTGGGCACTGACCGTCTGCTTGCCCTTGTTCAGCCGCTGCGCGATCGTCTTGATCGGTACGCCGTCGAGATAGAGGCGAATCACCTCGATCTCGCGCGTGGACAGCTTCGCTTGCGGCTGGTCGCGATCGGCAAGCTCATCGAGCGCACGCCGGACGAGCGGCGACAGATAGCGACCGCCGCTATAGCTCGAATGGATCGCGGTGACGATATGGCCGACCTCGTCGAACTTGCTAACGAGGCTCGCGCCGCCTTGCGCGAGGATCGAGCGCAGAATCACCGGCGCCTCGTTGCCGACCAGCGCGACAATCCCGACGCTCGGGCGCATCCGCCGCAGCCATTCGAACAGCGCGAGGCCGTCCATCTGCGTGTCGCCGCGGATCGCATAGTCGACCAGCGCGATGTCGCAGTCGACGCTGTCGAGCGCCGCGACAAGTTCACCCGGCGTCCGATAGACACCGACGAGATCGATCGCGCACGCATCGCCGGCGATGCGTTCCATGCCCGCGACCGCCAACGGCCAGTCGTACGCGAAGACTGTGCGAATACTGAATTTCCCCATGCGCAGTTCCAGAAGTTCGCCGGGCCGCACGGCGCGGGATGCGCGCGCAACCGGATCGGCATTGAATCGATGATCGAGATATTTTTATCTCGACCCATATTCTAGAAAGCCGCGCGCGGTCGGACTATCGGACGACGTATAGATCGGCCTGCGGGAACGTAATACGAGTTTGATATTTGCGCCGATTCGCTCGTTCGGCGGCAGCCGGCATCGGCCGGTCGGCCGACGTTGCGGGACGGCGCGGGACGGCGCGGTAAAATTGCGGCCTTTGCAAGCCATTCCGGGCGACCGGCACGGCGCAGCGCCGCTGGCAGCCACGCGCGCCGGCGCTTCGCCGGTTGTCCATTTGCCGGTTGTCCGCACGCCGGCTGCCCGTACTTTCGCTTCCTCCATGACCGAATCCGACCTGCACTCCGACGACACCACCATCCATGAAGACGGCCTCTGGCGCGACAACGGCTGGACCGCCCGCATCATCAAGAACGAAGACGACGACGGCTGGGCCGTCGAGATGATCAAGGACGGCGAGGCCGAGCCTGCGCTCGTCGGCCCGTGGACGATGGGCCGCGACAAGAAAAATCCGAAGCCGATGGACGCGAACGCGTTCCGCACGCTGGTAAAAACCGCGACCGAAGTGCTGATGCGCCATGAGCAGCAGCGCCGCGCGATGCTGCACAAGGAAGTGACGGTCCAGCGCGACGACGGTCAGGATGTATCGGTCACGCTCGACATCGTGCCGGACGAGTTCGAACCGTATGCGGAACTGAAGGCGTTCGACGCGTACGGCGAGCTGCTGGCCGACGCGAAGGTGTCCGCCGGGTTCAAGCTCAACAAGGCGAGCGCCGCACGCTGGGTCGAATCGGGTTTCGAGCGGCCGGCCTGACGCCGCGCGGCGCTACGGCGCCCGCTCGCGCGCGGCATACGCGCGCGGCGTCAGCCGTGCAGCCCGTGCGCGATCATCAGGCGATACAACGTCGCGCGCGATATCCCGAGTTCCTCCGCGGCGTCGGCATACCGGTTCCGATGCCGCAACAGCGTTTCCTCGATCGCGCACCGCTCGGCTTGCCGGCGCGCTTGCGCGAGCGTCGGCGGCCGGTGCGACGTGTACTGATGCAGTTCGAGATCGGCGGCCGAGATCATCGGGCCGTTCGTCATCACGATCGCGAAGCGGATCCGGTTGATCAGCTCGCGCACGTTGCCGGGCCACGCATAGTTGTGGATTGCTTCGATCGCACACGGCATGAAGCCGCGAATCCGATGCGAAGCGTCGTCGCGGTAACGGCTCAGCATGTGATCGGCAAGCAGCATGATGTCGCGGCCGCGCGCGCGCAGCGGCGGCTCGTCGATACGCAGCACGCACAGGCGGTAGTACAGATCGGCGCGAAACCGCCCCGCCTGCATCGCGGCTTCGAGGTCGACGTGAGTCGCGGACACGATCCTCACGTCCACCGGAATCGACGCGTGCCCGCCGAGCCGCTCGATCTTCCCCTCCTGAAGGAACCGCAGCAGGCTCGCCTGGCTGTCGAACGGCATGTCGCCGATCTCGTCGAGAAACAACGTGCCGCCGTGCGCGGCCTCGATGCGGCCGATCTTGCGCTGGTGCGCGCCGGTAAACGCACCGCGCTCATGGCCGAACAGCTCGGCCTGCAGCAGCGTCGGCGGGATCGCCGCGCAATTGACCGCGACGAACGGCGCATCGGCACGCGACGAATGCCGATGGATCGCCGCTGCGGTGAGCTCCTTGCCAGTGCCTGATTCGCCGGCGATGAACACGGTTGCGTCGGTGTTCGCGACCTTGCGGATCGTCGAGAAGAGACGGCGCATCGCGTCGCACGCGCCGATCATCGCACCGCCGGGCGGTGGCGCGTCCGACGCCGGGTCGCACTCCGCCAGCTTCAGCATTCCATATGCATGGCCGACGAGATAACCGATCGTCGTGTAGGCCGCCGCGTTGCACACATAGTCGAAGCAGCACTGGCGGATCAGGCGGGCGATCGCGGTTTCGCCCAGCCGCTCGTCGCCGACGAGCGCGACCCAGCCGATGCGCGGGTCGCGCAGCAGCGCTTCGAACGACGCGACGTCGAGCACGTCGAAGTCGCTGAAATCGACGATACCTGCGTGCAGCCGGTTTGCCTTCACGAGATTGAGTGCGTCCGCAACGGATTTAGCGCGCCATACGTCCCAGCCGCGCGCCGCGAGTGCATCGGTCAACCCCGCATCCGGATGCTGCGACAGATAGACGAGCGGCCGCGAAGGCGCGGGTCGGGGATGGCGGACGGCGACGAACGGCGGCGCGCATGTGCCGCGCTCGCGCAGCCGCGGGCCTGATAGTGCGGTCGGGCAGCAATAGTTCACGATGGCCTCGCCCTCTAGGGTTGTCCGGCGGCGCTGCCGGCGCGGCTGGCGTGTCGCGGGCCTCGAAGCCCGCGCGCCACGCTGCCGGCGCGTCCGCGCAGAAAAAGTCCGGTTATCGGCAGAACACGACGCGCTGCGTATAGATCTGAGGCTCGACCACCGGTGGCGCTGCCTGGTTCAGATCGTTGCGGTAGCTGCGATAGGTCTTGCCGCCCACTGTCACTTCCGTCGCGCGCGCCGTCTCGATCGCGGCGAGCCCGCTGCGTTGCCAGTCGTCGACCCGTGCCGACGCGGTCATGCTCGATTCGCCGGCGATCTTCTGCGTGATCGTGCTGCTGTCGCTCCACGGCTGCGTTTGCATGTCCTCGGCGTGCTGCATCGCGCCGATCGTCTTGCCGGTGGAAGCCGGCCCGCTCTGCGCGACGAACGGCGCGCCGCGGCCGTACAGCGGCGACTGCCACGACGGCGCGTGCCCTTGCTCCGGCATCATGTAGATCATCTGCGGATCGCTGACCATCATCATCGGCACGCAAGCCGTGTTGTCGGGCCGGCCGAGCGTCGTCAGCGCCTGCTGCACGCTCGCGGCATTCGCGAGCGTCTGCTCGCTCAGGATCACGAAGACCGCCGGATTCTGAAACAGCGACTGCGCGAAGGCTTGGGTGCCGTACAGCAGCAGCGCGACCAAAAAGATCCTCATGATGGAGGCCTCCTCGTACCCTCGTCAGGCAAAAAGAGGTGCTGACCTCGGGGAGGGACCAACACCCGTCAAACTTGCGACGCGCGCCGCGCCGCGGATCGCTGCGCCTCGCGCACGGCCGGACGCCAGCCGCGCGCAAGACGCCTCCCCGCCTACGACGACGTGCTCGTCGAAATGACGGCCGGAGCCGGCATCGCGGGTTCGGCGTGCTGGTCGCCCGTGGCGGGGGCGGCGACGGTCGGTGCGTCCGCGGCCGGCGCGGGTTGCGCTGCGCTGTCGGTTGCCGGAGCCGGTTCAGCGACCTTGGCCGCGACGGCCGGCATGGGTTCCGGTGCGTTGTCGGCAACCGCACGCGCAGGCTCCGCTGCCTTCTCGGCAACGACCGGCGCAGCAGGCTCCGGTGCCTTGTCGGCAACCGCTGCCGCGGGCTCCGATGCCTTCTCGGCGACGACCGGCGCAGCAGGCTCCGGTGCCTTGTCGGCAACCGCAGGCGCGGGTTCCGATGCCTTCTCGGCAACGACCGGCGCAGCAGGCTCTGGCGCCTTGTCGGCAGCCGCAGGCGCAGGCTCCGCTGCCTTCTCCGCGACGACCGGCGCAGCAGGCTCCGGCGCCTTGTCGGCAACCGCAGGCGCAGGCTCCGCTGCCTTGTCGGCAACGACCGGCGCAGGCTCCGGTGCCTTGTCGGCAACCGCCGGCGCAGCGACGATCGCGGCCGGTGCAACGGCCGGCGCGGCAACCGCCGCCGGCGCTGCCGCGGCAACCGGTGCGGCAACCGCCGCCGGCACTACCGCAGCGGCCTGCGACGCCTTCACCGCCGCCGCTTGCGTAGCGGCCGGCACGGCACCGACCGCAGGAGCAGCGATCGGCGGCGCGGCCATCGGCACGGGCACTGGCATCGGCGCCGCCTGAACCGCGGCCGTCGCGACCGGCCGCGCCTGCGCGGGTGCTGGCGCAGCGCCGTCGAGCGGCGGCAGGCCCATGCGACTGCGCACGATCGGATCGCGATACTTCACGTCGTCGGCGACGGTCGCTTCGGCGGACGGCGCAACATTCGAACGCGCAAGCGGCGCAGTCGTACCCGGGCACAGATGCCCGGTCGCTTCCACCGCGCGCCGGTTCGCATCGCTCTGGCACAGCAGCGCCAGCGCGACGTCGGTCAACCCCATCGCGCGGAATTCGCGCGCATCGAGACGGCGCACGCACGCCTGGTCGACCAGGGTCGTGCCGCCGGTCGCGCCGAACCCCGGAAACGACACGCCGACGCTCACCGAACCCATGCAGGTATCGGACAGCGTGGTCGTGAGGCCGGGCGCCTGGATTGCCGGGTTCGTCTTGATCGTCTGCGTGCCCGAATAGTTGACGTTTTCCGACGTCTGGGTGTTGTACGGGCTCGTGCCCGGAGCGCCCGCCGCGAGCGAGCTCGTGCTCTGCGGCGTGACGTTCGTACCGCCGCTCGCGGAGGACGGCATCGTCACGTTGACCTGCACGCTCGAATTGCCGCTGCCGCGTACACCGCTCGTGCTGGCGCTGCTGGCATTGCCGCCGCGCGAGCTCGTGACGTTCGTGTTCATGCTGGAGCCGCCGCCCTGGCTGATCGCCGTCGACGACGTCGAGGACTGCGCGCTTGAAGTCGAGTCGGCGGTCTGCGCGTGGGCGCCGATCGTGGCCATCGCGAACATCGCCGCACATGCCACCCTGATCTTGTTGCTGTTCATTTCACTCTCCGGACGAGGTTTGACCTCCCACCCAGGCAACCGTACTAATTCCCCTGAATTCCTTCAGATTTGCCTGCTTCCCCGAACTGCTTCCAGCCGCTACCAAGCTGGGACCACGATTCACCCGACATCCCCGGCCATGGCCGGACATCCGATGCGCCGATCACACTGCCCGACGAAAGCACTGTTTGTTGCGACGGGTTGGTTGTAGGGTTTGACGTCTGCAAATTCGATTGCACGTCGTCGGCAACACGATCGGCGCCATGTGCCGTCAAAGACGCGAGCATCAGAGCGGCGGCAATCAATTTCTGCTTCATGCCAACTCCTTACGGAAATCACGGCGCTCGGAAAGAGACCAGCATCGCTGGGAAACTGGTCCCCCCGAACGCGCGCTCAAGGACTGCCTGCGGTTGCACCGGAACTTCCCTGGCTGCCGCCCGATGCGGAGGGCGAGCCGAACGGGCCGGTGCCCCACACAGTCGACGAGTTGTAGTGGTTCGAACCCGCAATCGCGCTCGACCCGCCGATGCCCGTCATGCCCGCGGCGCCCGCGTTCGCGATGCCGTTATCGTTCGCACCCGTTGCCGTGTAGTGGTTCGCGCCCAGTACGATCGTGGCGGTCACCCCTCCCGACAGCGCGTTCGCGTTCTCGCTCGTGTTGCCGGTTCCACCGAACGAGCCTGCGGCGCCGATACCGCCGCCTGCCGCGAACGCGCCTCCGTTCGTGCCGAAGCCGCTGGCCGTCGAAGTCGAGTCGTGATACGCGGATGCCGTGCCGGCGGAACCGGCGGGCGTCACGGTACTTCCAGCGTTGGCGCCCGCTACCGAAGTCGAGTTGCTCGTATAGCTGCCGGTACCGACCAACACCGAACCGGAGACGCCTGCCGCAACGGACTGCGTCTGGTTGAATGTCGACGGACCGGAAGCCAGTACGGCTGACGACAAGACGGTGAGCGCCGCCGCTACAAAAACGTTGGCTTTCATAGCAATTCCTTTCTGTGAGGAAGCTCGGTGGCCGGACCGCAGGGCCCGCCCTCGCGGGACGGAACCCTGCATCCGCGCCACCCGTCCATGACGAACGCTATGCGCCGCGGCTTAGTAGTGGTAGTTGTACATCGTCCAGCCGGTCGAGCCGGCATTCGCGCCGCTGGACCCGCCGGCTTGCGCGCCACCGAAGCCGAAGCCGCTGACAGTCGACGTCTGCGTATGGTTCGTGTACGACATCGAACCGCTGCTGCCGCCGCCGGCCGTCGCGCCTGCCGCGCCGAGTCCCGAACCCGAATCGGTCGCGGTGAAGTGACCGAACCCGACGACCCCGGCCATGGTCTGGCCGCCGCTCGACGAGTTGCTGGTCGAAACCGTGCCGCTCGCTGCGAACGCTGCACCCGAGACCGCCATCACTGCTGCTGCAATCAGAAGCTTCTTCATGGTCGACTCCATAACGGCGTGGACGGAACAAGCGAGGAAAGCTGCACGCCTTCAACTTTCCTGCCCTGAGCAATCCCGTCAAATGAGGATCACTATCTAATTTAAAAAAACCGCCTCACGACAAATCATGATCCCCGGAATTTTTCTTACCGGATCAATTCCATTTTCACTCAATTATCTTTATGAACTTTCAAGACGCTTTTCCACGTCTCGAAGAAATCCGCTCGATAATCAAAAACCAAATACCGGCCACAACCGGATCCAGGCAATCGCCATTCCAGTTTATTTTTCCCCGATATGTAGCGTCACGACATACGGACGCGCCGCATCAGCTTCAGCGAGCTGAAAATGCGAAAAGTGATTACGCACCGAAAATGCAGGCTGCTTGAAACAGTGTCGCTATCGCACCGATAACGGCTCCGCACTCCGGTCTGGCGGCATCGCCTCTCCCCAAGCTACCGATGAAAGACACTCCGGAACGTCCGGCCCACGGGCGTTCGATCTAATTCGCCCGGCGCCGTGCAATACCCGGCGCGATGGAAACACGCTTGCACGGCAAAAGACCGATTCGCGTCGAACTGCTCGGCACAAGCAGCAGAGCCCATCCGGATGTATTGAAAGAAGGCGAGCACCGCTGTCGGTCGGTTGTCGCACGAAACGACAATCGCTTCAGCGTGTGCAATGCGCGAATGCGCGGAACCCCGCGATAACGAGCCCGCGATGCTGGCACTGCATCGCGAGTCATGCCCCCAGTTGTCCAACTCCCCCAACGGGGCGCGCAGCATGCGCGGATCAGCTGACTGCTTGTGGTCTTCATCGCCGTATCCCCGACTACTTATTGACGAAATGGCCGCCCCCCATCTTTCGTTGCATCAGGTCGACCGTTCGCCGGTGCGTCCAATAACGCAAGCGGCATGCCATGGTCGATTCCACCAACGGTTGCCCGTACCCTCGCGCCCGCAATACCGCTCGAATTGCCGGAAACGTAATTTTTTGTTTCAGGAATGTATCGCGACAACGGCGGCCGACATGCGGCGATCCCCAAATACCGCGCAGCAGTCCCGCGAAAAGCCCGACGAATGCGTAATTCGGCGGAGCACGGAGCGGGATGGCAAACAGGTGTTTCATGATTGAGAAGTGCACCGTCGCGCCGCGCGGCCCGGGGCTGTGGCATGCATGCGGCGATCGCCCGTAACGGCCTGTTTGTAGCGACTGCCGCGCGCAAACCGGCGGGCGCGGCGCGCCCGATACGGCAGGCCCCACGGCAATCCCCGAATGTGCGTGCCGGCTCCCGGCGAAACGCATTTGATTCATCCGTGAAAATACCGAGGGGATCACGCATCCAATGCCAATGCAAACGCACGGCGAGAATCGGTAAATGCGACCATGCGGCCGAAGCTTTCTTGCAGTCCCGCGGTCAAAAAGACGGCGCCACGCTCGACGCACGCCCTTTCAATACGCTCTGTCGAGGATCACCGCCTTCATTCAATTGGCCGACATTTCGCACGAGCAACCACTTCGCTTGAATGCCTGAATGGCTACCGTCCGGCCCGATGCGACACTCGCCGGAAACATTTCCGACACGATATCGGCCGCGAATCTCATCGTTGAAACACGAGGGTGAACGCGCAATCCGTGCCGGCAATACGGCGCGTGGCGATTTTTTATGCGCGCTTCGCCCCGTCGATTCGCATCGATGAAGCCAATCGACGGATCCGCCGGCCGCCTTCGGGATACGTGCATGAAACCGAAGTGCGGCCGCCTCGACGCTGCGCGCGCCGCTGTGCGGTTTGCGCCCGCAAGAACGGGGATGGCACGCGAATTGTGGGTGTCGCGATTCCGGCCGCCGGCGCGGCGCGCCCGAAAAAACGCGCGATCGCATCGATACACCGGCCCGGCCGAATCACGCCGCGCGTGCCACCGACGACGTTCATCCCGGCATGCGCGGCACCGCGCTCACGTGCCGAGCAGCTCCTTCTTGCGCAGATGCACGACATCGCGCATCGGCGGCGCGCCGAACAGCCGGCTGTATTCGCGGCTGAATTGCGACGCGCTCTCGTAGCCGACGGTCGCGGCCACCGAGCCGACGTCGCCGCCTTGCCGCAGCAACAGACGCCGCGCCTCGTGCAGCCGCAGTTGCTTCTGGTATTGCAGCGGGCTCAGCGTCGTCACGTGCTTGAAGTGATGGTGCAGCGACGACACGCTCATGTTGACCGCCTGCGCGAGCGTCTCGACCCGCATCGGCTCCGCGTAGTGATCGCGGATCCATTCGATCGCGCGCGCAATCCGGTGCGTCTGGCTGCCGGCGACGGCCATGTGGCGCAGCCGTGTGCCCTGCCCGCTCGTCATCAGCCGGTACAGCAGCTCCTTTTCGATCAGCGGCGCGACGACCGGAATATCCGCCGGCGTATCGAGCAGACGCACCAGCCGCAGCGCGGCATCGAGCAGCGGCGGCGTGAGCTCGCCAACCGCGATCCCCTCGCCTTCGGGGCCGGCATCGGGCTCCGGCAGCCGCATTTCCGCCGCGAGCTCGACGATGCGTTGGAGGTCGAGCGTCAGCGTCAGGCACAGGTACGGCTCGGCCGGCGATGCCTGCGTGACGCGCGAGAGGATCGGCAAGTCGATCGACGTAATCAGGCAATGCTGCGCATCGTATTCGTACGCATGGCCGGCGACGATCACGCGCTTTGCGCCCTGCGCGGCGATGACGAGCGCCGCGCGCGACACGCCGCAGCCGAGATCGACCGGATGCGTATGGCGGTGCAGCATCAGCGCGGGTACCGCGGTCGCGTGGGAGCCGTCCGCGGGCGCGAAACGGGAGATCAGCGACGCCAGTTCGCGCCGCCCGGATTCGCGCGATGCCGCGATATCGGTCATGTCCATGGCGGGTTCCTCGCTTCGTTTCCGTGAATCGCCGGAGCATAGCGAAACGCCCGGCGCCGTGCCGGGGATTTGCAGGATTGTTCAATAAATTTGCAGGATTGGGTAGACGCAAAAGCGGACGTGTCGCGCACACTCGCGGCTATCCTGGCGCATGCCGGGTTTTCCCCACGGAGACAACAATGCCCACCACGTTTGTCCTGAACGGCAAGAGCGTCACGCTCGACGCCGATCCGTCGATGCCCGTTCTCTGGGCGATCCGCGAACACGCGGGGCTGACCGGCACGAAATTCGGCTGCGGCATGGCGCAGTGCGGCGCGTGCACCGTTCACCTCGAGGGCCAGGCCGTCCGCTCGTGCGTGCTGCCGCTCGCGGGAATCGCGGGCAAGCACGTCACGACCATCGAAGGGCTGCAGAGCAAGCCGGCGCAGGCCGTCCAGGCCGCGTGGGTAAAGCTGCAGGTGCCGCAATGCGGCTATTGCCAGTCCGGCCAGATCATGTCGGCCACCGCGCTGCTCGAGCAAAACCCGAAACCGACCGACGCGGACATCGACGCCGCGATGAACGGCAACCTGTGCCGCTGTGCGACCTACGCCCGCATCCGGGCCGCGATCCACGACGCGGCCGCAACGCTGGGAGCCTGACCATGACGATCGAACTCGACAATGCCGGTTCGGTGCGTACGTCGCGCCGCACGTTCCTGAAGGCCGCGGGTGCCGCGGCCGCCGTCAGCCTGACGATCGGCTTCGAATGGGCGGGCCTCGGCCGCCGCGCGCTCGCCGCGACTGCTCCGGCTACGGACTTCGCACCGAACGCATTCCTGCGCATCACGCCCGACGGCGCAGTCACGGTCATCGCGAAGCACGTCGAGATGGGCCAGGGGGCGTACACCGGCATCGCGACGATCGTCGCCGAAGAACTCGACGCCGACTGGTCGAGCGTGCGCGTCGAAAGCGCACCGGCCGACGCGAAACGATACGCGAATCTCGCGTTCGGCACGATGCAGGGCACGGGCGGCAGCTCGGCGATGTCGAACTCGTGGCAGCAATTGCGGGAAGCCGGCGGCAAGGCGCGCGCGATGCTCGTGTCGGCTGCGGCCGCACGCTGGAAGGTGCCGGCCGGCGAGTTGACCACCGACAAAGGCGTCGTCACGCACGCGAAGACCGGCAAGACCGCGGCCTACGGCACGCTCGTCGCCGATGCGTCGAAGCTGCCGGTGCCCGACAAGGTCACGCTGAAGCAGCCGGCGGACTTCAAGCTGATCGGCCATCGCATTGCGCGCGTCGACGCGTCGGCGAAGTCGAACGGCACCGCGCATTTCACGCTCGACACCACGTTCCCCGGGATGCGCGTCGCGCTGCTGCAGCGCCCGCCGCGCTTCGGCGCGACGGTCAAGTCGTTCGACGCGACCGCCGCGAAGGCGGTGCCGGGCGTGGTGGCGGTCGTGCAGGTGCCGCAAGGCGTCGCCGTCGTCGCGACCGGCTTCTGGGCCGCGAAACAGGGCCGCGATGCGCTGAAGGTCGACTGGGACGAAACGCACGCCGAACGGCGCAGCTCGGACGAGCTCATGCGCGAATACCGGGCGCTCGCCGCGAAGCCCGGCGCGTCGGCTCGCAAGGACGGCGATGCCGACGCGGCGATCGCGGGTGCTGCCCGCAAGATCAGCGCGACGTACGAATTCCCGTATCTGGCGCACGCACCGATGGAGCCGCTCGACGCGGTGGTGAAGCTCACCGCGAACGGTTGCGAGATCTGGGCCGGCGACCAGTTCCAGACGGTCGACCAGGGCAACGCGGCGAAGGTCGCGGGCCTGAAGCCCGAGCAGGTGCAGATCCACACGCTTTACGCGGGCGGCAGCTTCGGGCGGCGCGCGAACGCATGGTCCGACTACGTGGTCGAGGCCGTGTCGATCGCGAAGGCGCTCGGCGCGGACGGCACGCCGGTGAAGCTGCAGTGGACGCGCGAGGACGACATCCAGGGCGGTTTCTATCGCCCGATGTACTTCCACAAACTCGACGCAGGGCTTACCGCGGACGGCCGGCTGGTCGGCTGGCGTCACCGGATCGTCGGCCAGTCGATCCTCGCCGGCACGCCGTTCGAGGCGTTCATGGTGAAGAACGGGATCGACGCGACGTCGGTCGAAGGCGCGGCGAACCTGCCGTATGCAGTGCCGAACGTGTCGGTCGAACTGACGACCACCAAGGTCGGTCTGCCGGTGCTGTGGTGGCGTGTAGTCGGCAGCTCGCACACCGCGTATGCGGTCGAGGCGTTCATCGACGAAGCCGCGCATGCAGCGGGCAAGGATCCGTACCTGTTCCGCCGCGACCTGCTCGCGAAGGAGCCGCGCATGCGCGCGGTGCTCGAGCTCGCCGCGCAGAAGGCCGGCTGGGATCCGGCCAAGCCGCTGCCGAAGGGACGCGGGCGCGGAATCGCAGTAGCCGAGGCGTTCAAGAGCTACGTCGCGCAGGTCGCGGAAGTGTCGGTGGACGCGGACGGCAAGGTGAAGGTCGAGCGCGTGGTGTGCGCGGTCGACTGCGGGATCGCGATCAACCCGGACATCGTCGCCGCGCAGATGGAAGGCGGCATCGGCTTCGGGCTCGGCGCGGCGCTGCACAGCGCGATCACGCTGAAGGACGGCCAGGTCGAGCAGCGCAACTTCGACGGCTACCACGTGTTGCGGATGGCCGAAATGCCGAAGGTCGAGGTCCATATCGTGCCGTCGGCGGAAGCGCCGACCGGTGTCGGCGAGCCGGGCGTCGCGCCGATCGGGCCGGCGGTGGCGAACGCGATCTTCGCCGCGACCGGCAAGCGGCATTACGTGCTGCCGTTCGATTCGGGCGACAGCGCGAAGGCGTGACGGGCGCAACGCGATACGCCGGGCCGGCCGCGTAACGGGAACGTTGCGCGGCCGGCCTTTTATTCCGCTGCGGCGCGTTCCCCGCGTGCCATGTTGCGGACGGTCGCTCGTCCGTGCCCGACTTCCGGCCCCAGGCCCGGGAACAGGAAACGCGGACGACAGTTTGCCGCAGCGTCTCCACGGCCCGGATTGCCGGGCGTTACGCCGGCCGTAACGTTCGCATCGATGCTACGTAACAATCCTTAAAACTTGGGCCGGCCGCCGCGACCTGCGGCGCCCCTGCCCCGCGTTAAAAATTCTTTTAGATTCAACGCTGGCGCGCCATCCGCCCAGCCGGCTCCCACTCCCGCCCGCCCGCCCCCGCATCCTGGCCCGGAAGTTGCAGTACATGACCCGCAAACACTCCTTTACGGACATGCGAGGGCCAACATGGATTGCAAATACCTGTACATCGACAACATAAAAATCAACTTCGTGCGCCGCACGATCGAAATCGACAACAAGGTCGTCGACGTCACGCCGCGCGAATTCGACGTCGTCGAATTCCTGCTCGACAACATGAACAAGATCGTGCCGCGGCAAGCGATCCAGGAAGCGGTGTGGGGCCGCGAGCTCGGCGTGTCGTCGCGCACGCTCGACACCCATATCTCGCGCATCCGCTCGAAGCTGCAACTCGATTTCGACAAGAACATGCGGATCATCCCGATCTATGCAGTCGGCTACCGGCTCGTGCTGTTCGGCGCGGCGATGACGCACGTCGAGCGCCACGATGCGGCGCCGCTGCTGCGCACCGCGCCGCAGCCGACGTTGACCGCCGACTACGCGTGACGCATAGCGGCTTGCCCGCCGCCGCCAGCGCGCAGCACGCCGGTTAGCCGTCGTGGCCGCGCTGCGCGAGCGCGGCGCGGCCCTGCGTGCGGGCGCCGCGCCGCTCGACCACGAACGCCGCCGCCAGGCGGCGTTTGCCTTGGTGGCGGCCGAATGCGCACGCACGCGGCCGCTGGCGGCGATGCGGCCCGACGCCGCTGCGCGCTCTGCGCTGCCGTCGCCCCGCCTTACCACCCCGCAACTGCCTTCGTAGCTGGCCGGCACCCGCGCTGCCGCGCAAACCGCACGACTACGGATTCCGGCGCGGCACGCGAGCGGCGCCGTCCCTACAATCGACGCAGCAGCCGCGCGCAACCCGCGCCGCCGGCCACAACAATCCGTCGAACCAACGCCGAATCCGCCCTGATCCCGCCGTGCCTGCGCTGCCCCTGACGAATGCCGACGCCGGCGACGCCGCGAACCGCGCGCCGCCCGCCGCTGCCGCCCCGGCCGCCGTCTCGCCCGCACCGGCGACGGCAGCGGTCGCGCTCGACGCGTCGCCGTATCTGCCGCGTCTGTCCGCCGCCGCCGCGCGCGGGCTGTCGCATGCGTACGGCGCGACGGCCGCCGTGCCGGTCACGCTGGGCGAACACGCGTACGAAGTACGCTGGCGCGTCGACGCAGAGCCGGCCGCCGACGCGCGCGCATACCGTTTCGTGGTCGGCCCGGCCGCGGGCACGCTGTGGATCGATCCGGTCGCGGAAAGCGAGTGGCTCGGCGACGCCGCCGATCCGGCCGTGCCGGCCGTCATCCGCGCGGCGCTGCTCGCCGATCTCGCCGCGCCGCTCGCGGCCGTGCTCCAGGCGGCGACGCGGCAGCGCGTGGAACTGCTGCCGCCGCCGGCGAGCGCACCCGCGTCGCCCACCGCGCCCGCCGCGCTGCGCTTCGAGCTGCGCCGCACCGACGGCGCATGGCGCTGCCACGGCGCGTTGCTGTTCGACGCGCCGGATGCGCTCGCGGTGTTTTTCGCGACGCCGCCGGCCGCGCGCCCCGACACGCACACCGCGTACGCGAGCCTGCCGGTGCCGCTCGTGTTCGAGATCGGCCGGACCGAGCTGACGATGGCCGAGCTCGCCGACGTCGTCGGCGGCGACATCATCGCGATCGAGCGCTGGCGTGCGCACGAGCAGAACCTGCTGTGCATCGCGCGACTGCCCGCCGCGCCGGCCTGGGAAATCACCGGACGGCCGTCGGGCGCCCGACTGACCGTCGAACGAATCAGGGAGATGCCTTTGGAACCGACCCGCAACGACACCCCGCCCACGACCGCGACCGCGAACGCGCACGACGCGCCGGCGGACGATGCGCCGCGCTCGCTCGACGGCCTCGCAGTCGACCTGCGTTTCGAGTTGCCGCCCACGTCGATCCCGCTCGGCGAACTCGGCACGTTGCAGCCGGGCGCCGTGATCGAGCTGCAGCAAGGAATCAACCAGAGCGCGATCCATCTCGTCGCGAACGGGATGCTGATCGGCACCGGCCATCTGATCGCGGTCGGCCAGAAGCTCGGCGTGCGCGTCGTCACGCTGACGCAACCCGCGCCGCGCGAGCGCTGAACGATGGGCAACCTGCCGAATCCGGTCGCGCTGATCGCGGTGATCGCCGCGCTCGGCATCGCGCCGTTCGCGGCACTGATGGTGACGAGCTATACGAAGCTCGTCGTCGTGCTCGGCCTGTTGCGCTCGGCGCTCGGGATCCAGCAGGTGCCGCCGAATCTCGTGCTGAACGGCATCGCGCTGATCCTGTCGCTGTTCATCATGGCGCCGGTCGGAATGTCGATCCGCGACGCGCTGCAGGCGCGCCACTTCGACGCGTCGGGACAACTGTCGACCGCCGATATCGGCGCGCTCGCCGATGCCGCGCTGCCGCCTATCAAGGATTTCCTCGTGTCGCATACGCGGCAGCGCGATCGCGAATTCTTCGTCCGCACGGCGACGTCGGTGTGGCCGAAGAACCGCGCCGACGGCATCAAGGACGACGATCTGCTCGTGCTGGTGCCGAGCTTCACGCTCGCCGAGCTGACCAAGGCGTTCCAGATCGGTTTCGTGATCTACATCGTGTTCATCGTCGTCGACCTGCTGGTCGCCAACATTCTGCTTGCATTAGGGATGCAGATGATCTCGCCCACGACGATCTCGGTGCCGTTCAAGCTGCTGCTGTTCGTCGCGCTCGACGGCTGGTCGCTGCTCGTGCACGGGCTCGTGCTGTCGTATCGGGTCGCAGGAGCCGGATGATGCGCGCAAGCGTTCTGCTGCGAACCGCCGCCTCGTGCGCGTGCGCGCTGGCCGCGCTCACGCTCGCATTCGCGCAGCACGGGCTCGCTCATGCGGCCGGCAGCGCCGCGGGTTTCGTGCAGCTTGCGCGCGCGTGCGCGCCGAATGTCGATGCCGATACGCTCGCCGCGCTCGTGCGCACCGAATCCGGTTTCAATCCGTATGCGATCGGCGTGGTCGGCGGCCACCTGACGCGCCAGCCGGCGTCGCTCGACGAGGCGCGCGCGACCGCGCGCGAACTCGCGGCGCACGGCTTCAGCTACAGCGTCGGGCTCGCGCAGGTAAACGAACGCAATTTCGCGAAGTACGGCCTCGATGAAACGACGATGTTCGAACCGTGCCGCAACCTCAACGCCGGCGGAGCGATCCTGACCGAATGCTTCGCACGGTCGTCGACTACAGGCCGCCCCGCGCAGGCCGCATTGCGCGCGGCGCTGTCGTGCTACTACAGCGGCAACTTCACGACGGGTTTCTCGAGCGGCTATGTGAGCCGCGTCGTCGCGAGCGCGCAGCGCAACGCGCGCGAAGGCGGCGTCGAGCCGATACCGGTGGTGCGCGACGTGCCGCCGCCCGCGCGGCAGCGGCGCATGGACGCAGCCGCGACCACCCCGCCCGAGCGCGTGCGCAGGCTGCCGTCGCCGTCGGCCTCCGCCGACGCACCGTCATGCCACGCGCGTCCGGTCGTGATGATGTGCCGCGGCTTGTCGGCAAGCCAGGCGAAGCGGCTGTGCGTGCGGTGTCTCGATCAGTGAGCGCCGACGCGGCGCCCTCCTGACGTACGCGTCATTCCGCTTCACGCCGCACGCTGCCCGTCCAGCCACGCCTGGAACATCAGCACCGTCCACAGCTGGTGCTGCCAGTTCATCCGGCCCGTCTGGTGCTGGCGCCACAGCCGCTCGACCGCGGCCGCGTCGAAGAAGCCCTCGTCGCGCAGCCGCGACGGCTGCAGCAGCGCGTCGGCCCAGTCGCGCAACGCGCCGCGCAACCAGTGATCGACCGGTGCGCAGAAGCCCTGCTTCGGCCGGTCGATCAGCGACGACGGCACGTACCGGTCCAGCAGCCGGCGCAGCAGCGCCTTCGATTGCCCTTCCGGCAAACGCACCGACGCAGGCACGCGCCACGCGAATTCGACGACGTGATGGTCGAGGAACGGCATGCGCGTCTCGAGGCTCACTGCCATTGCCGCGCGGTCGACTTTCGCGAGGATGTCGGTCGGCAGGTACGTGAGCGTGTCGATCGCCATCGCCTGCTCGGCGAAGCTCAGGTTCGCGGGCCATGCGGACGCCGTATCGAGCGGCGTCGGCGGTTCCTTGCCGGCGAGCGCGATGCGCTCCGGATGATGCACCGACGACATCAGCAGCCGGTACAAGCCGATCCGGCTCTCGGCCGTCATCACGTGGCCGAGCTTGTGCAGCCGGTCGCCGATGCGGGAGGCCGAATCGCGCGCTTCCACGCCGCTCCACGCGCCCTGTGCGACCGCCGCGAGCTGATCCGCATGATCGGGCCGCAGCGCGTGCAGCGCGGCGGCGATCCGCGCACGCACGGCTGCCGGCACGCGATGCAGCTTGCGCCACAGGCGCGGCGTCAGGAAGTAGCGCGTGTAGCCGCCGAACAGCTCGTCGCCGCCGTCGCCGGACAGGCTCACCTTCACGTGCCGGCGCGTCAGCTCCGACACGAGGAAGGTCGGAATCTGCGACGCATCGGCAAACGGTTCGTCGTAGATGGCCGGCAGTTTCGGCACGACGTCGAGTGCGTGGCCCGCCGTCACGTACAGCTCGGTATGCCGCGTGCCGAGATGGCGCGCGACCGCCTTCGCGTAGCCGGCCTCGTCGTAGCCGGCCTCGTGAAAGCCGATCGTGAACGTATCCACCGGAGTGGCCGACTGCGCCTGCATCAGCGCGACGATCGCCGACGAATCGATGCCGCCCGACAGGAACGCGCCGAGCGGCACGTCGGCTTGCATTTGCCGCGCGACCGCCTGGCGCAGGATCGCGTCGAGCTGCCCGACGGCGTCGTCGGCGCTGCCGTCGAACGGCCGTTCGCGCCCCGCTTCGATCGTCTCCGCGAGCGTCCAGTACGCGCGCACGCGCGGCGTGTCGCGCGCGTGTTCGAACTGGATGAAAGTGCCTGGCGGCAGCTTGCTGATCCCGCGATAGATCGTGTGCGGCGCGGGCACGCTCGACTGCCGCAGGTACAGGCACAGCGCGTCGCGATCGATCGCGCCGTCGAAGCCCGGATAGCCGCGCAGCGCCTTCAGCTCCGACGCGAACACGAGTGCGTCGCCGATCCGCCCGTAGTAGAGCGGCTTTTCGCCGATCCGGTCGCGCGCGAGCGTCAACACCCGCGACGACCGGTTCCACAGCGCGAACGCGAACATGCCGGTTGCGCGCCGCAACGCCGCGTCGATGCCCCACGCGGCGATCGCCGCGATCAGCACCTCGGTGTCGGAATGGCCGCGCCACGCCGGTGCGCGACCCGCGCGCTCCAGCTCCGCACGCAATTCGCGGTGGTTATAGATTTCGCCGTTGAAGACCATGACGTAACGGCCGCACGCGGACGCCATCGGCTGCCGGCCGTGCACCGACAGGTCGACGATCGCGAGCCGCCGGTGCCCGAGCGCGATGCCGGCTTCGGGGTCGACCCAAAGGCCCTGCGCATCCGGCCCGCGATGCGCGAGGCTCGCCGTCATTCGCGCGAGCGTGGCGCGCGCTGTCTCCTCATCGAAGGCGACGCTATTCAGAAAGCCGTCGATTCCGCACATTGATATGTCCCGCCCTGTTGACCTGTTCCGTCAGGTGCGGCGCAACCTCGCGGCCGGCCGTCAGGCTGACGGTCGAGCCATATTACGAAGAAATAAATCAGCAATAATTCACGGGTGAACGACGCCGAGGACCGGAAAAAAAACCGCGTCAAGCGGCTGGCGTACCGTACGACGAAAGCAGCACGGGCGCGCTTCGACACGCGCCGATCCGACCCCGTTCGCTTCGGTGATCGCGGTCGCGGCAACCGATGGCGCGGCGATCGACGGCATGCGGCTACCGGCCGCCGGTCGCCCACTTCAGCAACTGCGCGACCTCGCGGAAATGCTGCTGCTGAATCGTGCCCTTTTCCGGCGTGCTGTCGTACAGCGCCTGCGCGAGGCCCGGGTTCGCGAGCGTCGGGCGCAGCGCGTCGCGCGCCAGTTTCACGATCCGCTCGGCCGCCTCGCCCTCGCCGCGCGCGAGCACCCACGGCAGCGTGCCGATCCCGCCGTAATAAAGCGCCACCGCGACGCTCGACGAATAGACGACCACCGACGCGAAACCGATCCGGTCCGGCAGCGACGAGAATTGCGCTTCGCGCGCGAGCTGCCGGCGCTTCGCCTGGATATGCGGATCGCCCTCGTCTTCCTTGTGCTCGCGCCGCACTTCGTCGATCGACATCTTCATCTTCTGGTTGAACTCGTGGCGCTGATGCACGATGTCGATCAGCGCCATCACGATATAGACCAGCGCGGCCCAGCCGAACAGCAGCATCAGCAGCTTCACGATGAGCGCGAGGATCGACATCGGCCGCGTGAAGCCCGACTGCACCGCCGGGTCGAGCGACGCGACGATCAGCCAGCCGAGCGTCGCGGCCAGCAGAACGGTCTTCAGCAGCATCTTCGCGAGATTCACGAGGTTGCGCATCGACCACATGTTCTTCAGCCCCTCGGCGGGGTTGAGCCGCGACAGTTGCGGCACGAGGCGGCTCCACGCCATCACGCCGCCCACCTGCACGAAGCCCGCGAGCACCCCGGCCAGCAGCCCCGCCGCGATGATCTGCGCGGACAGCATCGTCCAGTCGCGCGCGGCGCCATCGATCAGCACCGCGAGCCGCGCGGAAGGATCCGCGGCCCCCGCCGTGTCGAACACGAGCCGGAACAGCGCCTGCAGCCGCGCGAACAGCGCGCCGAGCCCGACCGCGAGCGCGACGCACACACCGACGAAGAACGCGGACGAGATCGTCTCCGCACTCTTCGGTACATCGCCTTTCTCGCGCGCCTCGCGCAGGCGCTTCGCGGTGGGTTTCTGGTCCTTTTCGGCCATGGATGCTCGTCCGGATCACGCGTGCGGTCAGGGGCCGCCATGCGCGGCGAACAGCGCACGCAGCAGCGCCATCAGCCCGCTGTCGGGACTCAGCAACGCATGCAGCGACGCATAGACGACCGGCAGAAACAGCACCATCATCAGCACCGCGAGCGCGCTCTTCAGCGGCTGCGAGAACACGAAGATGTTCAGTTGCGGCACCGCGCGCCCGACCAGGCCGATGCCGAGTTCGACCAGCACCAGCACGATGACCACGGGCGCGGCGAGCTTCACCATCCAGTCGAAGATCGTGTCGGTCTGTCGCACGACGAAGGTTTGCAGCATCGACGAGAAATCCGGCCCGAGCGAGCCGATCGGCCACCACGCATACGACTGCGCGAACAGTTGCACGAGCGCCTGCAGGCCGCCCGCAGTGACGAACAGTGCGATCGCGACGAAATTGAGGAAGCCCGACGTCGGTCCGCCCTCGTGCCCGCCCATCGGATCGAAGAACGCGGCGCTGCCGCTGCCGGTCTGGAAATCGATCAGATAGCCGACGCCCTGGATCGCGAACAGCACCGCGCTGAACGCGCCGGCGAGCAGCATGCCGACCACCGCCTCCTTCGCGACCAGCAGGCACCACATCAGGAACGGCAGCGCGGCGACCTGGGCGGGGTCGATTACCGGCGCGACGAACGCGGCGATGACGACCGCGATGCCGTTGCGCACGAGGCCGGTGATGATCTGCTCGTTGAACACCGGCACCACGAACATGATCGGCAGCAGGCGCGGCATCACGTAGAGCAACGGTCGCAGCGTGCCGGCGATGTCGTTGAAGTTCGCCGCGTGGTCTAGCATCGGCGCTCCGCGGCAGCGGGTGCGGCAGCGGCAGCTGTATCGTCCGCAGGCGCGCTTGCCGAGATCGCAGCGGCCTCGGCCGTAGGCGCGGTTGCTGCGGCCTGCGCGTTCGAGTCCGTCGCTGACGCCTCATGTGGCGCGCCCGCCTCTACCGCATTTCCCGACATCTCCGCATCGAATGCGGCGGCCAGGCCGGCGGACGACGACGCGCCGTCCGCATCGCCCGCCCACACACCGGCCGTCGCGAAACGCCGCACCGCATGCGCGTCCGCGACTTCATCGGCGTCGCGCTCGACCCGCGCGGCACGCGCGTGCAACGCTTTCTCGCCCGCCTTGTCGAGCTTGTCCTCGGCGGCCTTCGCCTTGCGCGCGGCGCGCTGCAAGCCGGCCAGCGTCGCTTCGTGATCGCGATGCACGTGCGCGGCCTCGCTGACCGACGCGTTCGCGACACCGATATGGCGATCGAACGTACGCGTATCGGCCGCCGCGTTCTGCAGCGCGCGCGCCTCGCGCACGTCGCCGGCGAGCCGCGTCTGGATGGCGGCCTTCGCGGCAACCTGCTGCGCGAGCTGCGCGTGCGCGGCGTCGAGCGCGCGGCGGCTCTGCGCGGCGATGCCCTGCTGGCGCGCGGCGGCGACGCGCGCGATCTGGCTGCGCATCTCGCGCACGCGCTTCAGGCGTGCGAGGGTCGCGAGCACCAGGCGGTCGTCGGCTTCAGACATGATCGTTCGCGAGTTTCGTCAGTTTCGCGAGCAGCGCGTCGAAGCGCACGTCCTCGCGAGCCCCCTGCGCGCAGAACGCGCCGATCGCATCGCGCGCGCGCAGCGCGAGATCGCCGAGCCGGTCGCTGCCTTCGCGATACTCGCCGATCTGCACGAGCAGCTCGATCTCCTGGTATTTCGCGATCAGCTCGCGCACGCGCGCGGCCGACTGCTGGTGCGCGCGGCTCGCGACAAGCGGCATCACGCGCGACAGGCTCGCGAGCACGTCGATCGCCGGATAACGGTTCGCGAGCGCGATCTTGCGCGACAGCACGATATGTCCGTCGAGTATCGAGCGCACCTCCTCGGCGATCGGATCGGATTCCTCATCGCCTTCGACGAGAACCGTGTACAGCGCGGTGATCGAACCGGTCGCGCCCTGCCCCGCGCGTTCGAGCAGACGCGGCAGCACCGCGAACGTCGACGGCGGAAAGCTGCGTCGCGTCGGCGGCTCGCCGCTCGCCAGACCGACTTCGCGCTGCGCGCGCGCAAAGCGCGTCAGCGAGTCGACCAGCAGCAGCACGCGCTTGCCTGCATCGCGGAAATGCTCGGCGATCGCGGTGGCCACGAGCGCGGACTTCACGCGCTCCATCGCCGGGCGGTCGGACGTCGACACGACGACGATCGACCGCGCGCGCACGTCGGGCGACAGGCTGTGCTCGATGAACTCGCGCACTTCGCGGCCGCGCTCGCCGACCAGCGCGATCACGTTCACGTCGGCCTGCGCGCCGCGCGCGATCATCCCGAGCAGCGTGCTCTTGCCGACGCCGGACGGCGCGAAGATGCCCACGCGCTGTCCGACGCCCAGCGTCATCAGGCCGTCGATCACGCGCACACCGGTCGGGAACGGCGTGTCGATCATCTTGCGCGCGAGCGGATTCGGTGGGTCCTGCTGCGTCGACACCCACGCGGCGCCGGTCACGGGCCCGCGATCGTCGAGCGGCCGGCCGAGGCCGTCGAGCACCCGGCCGAACAGCGCATCGCCGACCGGAAACACATGCTCGCGTCCGGACGGCACGACGCTCGTCTCCGGCGACAGGCCCGCAACGTCGCCGAGCGGCGTCAGCAACGTGGTCTGCCGCGAGAAGCCGACCACTTCGGCAAGCAGCGTCGGCTGGTTCGGCGTACGCAGCTCGCAGATCTCGCCGAGCCGCGCGCGAATGCCGGTCGCGTTCAATATCTGGCCGACCGCGTGATTGACGCGGCCCTGCACCGACACCGGCGAAAAGAACGCAAGCCCCGCATCGAGATCGCCGACGAGCCGGCCGCGATCGAACTGCGCGGCATCGTCGTCGCGTTCGCCGCCGATCGGCTGCGGATCGTCGAGCGGCGCGTTCATCGCGTCGTGCCCTTCAGCGCGTCGCGGCGAATCGCGTGGCGCAGCGCGTCGATCTGCAGGTCGAGGCTCGCGTCGATGCGCCCGGACGGCGTCTCGACCGTGCACGCGTGATGCTCGAGCTGCGCATCTTCGACGATGCGGATGCGTTGCCGGTTCGACTGCCCGGCGAACGCGCGTTCGAGCGCGTCGCGCATTTCGTCCTCGCGGCCGGGTGCGACGCGCACGATCAGAAACGCTTCGTCGCGCACGAGCGGCGCGATCCGCGCAAGCGCGGCCTCGTACAGCTTCTGCGCGCTCATGTCGCCGACGATCGCACGCACGGCCTTCACGACGATGTCGGCCATCGCGTCCTTCATCGACTCCATCGTGCGCGCGGCGGCGAGCGCCTGTGTATAGGCCTGCGCAGCATGCTCGCGCTGCGCGCGGCGCATCCCTTCGTCATAGCCGGCCGCCTGCCGCTTGTCGAATTCGCGTTGCGCGTCGGCGACGATGCGCGCGGCCTCGTCGCGCGCGGTTGCGATCACCGCCGACGCATCGAGCAGCGCCGCGTATTCGCGCTCCTTGAGCACCTTGCGCTCCGACAGCAGCTGCAGGTTGTCGCTCGTGATCAGAAAAGCCAGTCCCATGATGCGAGCCTCTCGGGAATCAGAAACAGGAACAGCAATTCGCCGAACTGGTCGCGCTGCGCGCGATTCAGCCAGTACGGCGCTTCGTCGTCGATCGCGCGGTTGAATTTCAGGCGCACGCGCCGCGCGACCGCGTCGCCCGCCACGCCGATGAAATCCGCCAGCAGCCGTCCGCCGCGCGCGCGGATCACGACCGGCAGCGCGGCCGGGTCGGCTCGCCACGGTTCGAGCGTGTCGGCAAGCGCGCCGAATTCGGGCGCGCGCTCGAGCGCAAGCTCCAGCGCGTCGCCGCCGAGCTTCGCCGCGACTTCTGCGCGAATGCGCCGCGCGCCGAGCGCATCGCGCAGCCAGCCGCGATGCAGCAGCAGCCCGGCATACGACGCGAGCTGCTCGAGCGCCGCGCCCGGCAACAACGCGAGCCGCGCGCACGGATTCGCGACGTCGAAGTCGTGATGGTCGGCCACACCGTTCACGTCGAGCAGATGGCGCGCGAGCAGCTTGCGTCCGGCCGGGCCGAACGCGTCGGGCGAGCGGTAACGCGCGGGCCATTCGGCGGGCACGCGTGTCACGTGCAGATAGCGGTCGGGCCGCAAGTTGAATTCGCACACGAGCGCGTGAAACGCTGCGCGCCGCGCGGCAGGCGGCGCTGCGACCGGTTGCAGCCACGGCAGCGGCGCCGCGTCGGGTGCGGCGCCCGGCGGCGGCGTGGAGGCATCGTTCATGCGCCGTCGCGCGCGCCGTCCGGCGTGCGCAGGCTGCTGCCGCCCGACTGCGCGGCGGGGCCGCCGGCGCCGTTGCCGCCGCGCGGCGCGGCCCTGACCAGGCCGGCCAGCCGCGCGCCGAACATGCCGCGCCGCGCGGCCGACAGCGCGATTACCGCGCAGGTGAGCAGGATCAGCGCAAACACCAGCCAGCCGAGCGGCGAGCGCAGCCGCACCATGTCCGACACCGCGCTGCCGATCCCGTCGACGCGCGTCGTGCTCGCGGCGGCCGGCTGCAGGAACAGCGACACGTTGTCGTACTGCAGCCCTTCGATGCTGTGCGCGACGAGATCCTTGACCATCGGCGCCATCGCCCGCAGGTCCACACCCGGCCGGTAGCGGATGTACACGGCCGCCGACGACGGCTTGATCTTGTCCGCGAGCGGATCGTTCTCCGGAATCACGACCTGCACGCGCGCGACCACCACGCCCTCGATGTCCTGCAGCGTGCGCGACAGGTCCTGCGATACGCCGTACAGGTAGCGCACGCGCTCCTCGGCCGGCGTCGACACGAGCCCCTGCTTCTGGAACAGCTCGCCGAGGCTCGCATAGCTCGGCTTCGGCAGCCCGTTCGCGTGCAGCACGGTCAGCGCCGACTGCATGTCGCCGTCCGCGACGCTCACTTGCCACGCGTTGCGATCCGACGTGTCGCGCGCGTCGTTGTCCTTCGACGCGCTGATGCCCGCATCGCCGAGCACGGCGATCATCTGGTTCGCGTCGCGCTCGGACAGGCCGGAGTAAAGCTCCTTCTGGCAGCCGGCCAGCAGCGCGAGCAGCCCCGCGAGCAGCGCACGCGCGGCCCGGCTGCGCCACGCATGCATGCGCGGCGTCGAATCGATCGTCGTCATCGTTTGTCCGCTTCAGGGTGCGCGGCCGATAGCGGCACACGCACCGGCTTTCGTCACTCCTGCGTCTTCAGCACGGTGTGCGTGAAGCCGTTCGCCGCCTGCGCGACCGACAGGCTCAACTGGTATTCGGAAATCGTGGTGGTCGCCGTCCACTGGAAGTCCATCGCCTGCACCATCGTCATCAGCGGATCGCTGCGGTTGTCCGCCATCGACGTCAGCATCTCGGTGCGATGCTTGTCGATGTTCGCGTATCGCGTGTCGAGATCGTTGCCGTACGTGCGCAACCGCTCGACGAGCGACGACTGGTTGGCCTGCGCGGGCGTCATCTGCACCGCCGGCGCCGCATCGGCCGCCGCACGCGACATCGCAACACCGGACGCCGACGGCGACGTCGCCGCCGGCGACGCGCCCGGCTGCATCAGCGCATCGAACTGGCGCACCTGCGCCGGATCGGACGCCGTGCCCGCCTGCTGCGCGGCGCCCGCGAGCGCGGCCGCGCCCGGCGGCGCCGCGCCTACGCCTGTTACCGACATGATCGTGTCCTCCTTGACCGGCAGAGCCGGAAACGAGCCGGCCGACACGCGCCCGCGCCCGGCCGGGCGCCCGTTACGGGCGGCCCGGGCCTGCGGCGGCGCGCGGCGCGGCCGGCGACCGGCGTCATGCGCGGCCGGCGGAACTCAGGTGTTGCGCAACCTGGGCATTCGCCGTCCCCTCCTGCGCGGTCACTGCGTTGCTGGTTTCGAACGTCGCGGTCGACTGCTGGACCTGGAAGTTGATCTTCGTCAGTTCGAGCTGCGTCTTGGTCAGGTCGTCCGCCTGTTGCTGGACCTGGGTCGTGTCGTTTGGACCACCCGTGCTACCGGCTGCTGAGGCACCCATGTTTCGCTCCTTTTGCGTGAAGAACGTCATCCACTTTCCGGCGGCGGCCCCATGCCCCGCCGGCGACGTGACGCGTCGCATGCATGCGGCGTGTCGCGTAATGCGCGCACCGCGCGACGCGCGATGCGCAAATCCTGTCGCCGCGCTAGTGCGCGGCCTCCTTCGATGCGCGAGCCGCCACGGCGGCCGACGCCGCCGGCGCAGCGGGCAGCAGCGTCGGCCCCGGCACCGGCTGCGCGACGCCTGCCGCAGCACCGCTCGCGAGCGGCGCCACGGGCGGCGCCGGCGCCTGTTCCGGTGCGTGCGCGGACGCGCCGCCGAGCGGCATCGTGATGCGCTGGCCGTTGCGCTCGAACACGACCTCGTCCGGGCCGATCGACACGACGGTCGGCCCTTCCTTCAGCCGCGCGCCTTCGAAGTAGCGGCTGCCGTCGACCGTCTCGATGTAGCGCTGATCGCCGTCGCCGGCGAAGACGGTCGTGATCTCCGGAATTCCGGCGACACCGCCGAGCGTCGTGGCCGTGCGCGGCGAAGCCGCATCGGCGTCGCGCACGTGATCGACCACTTCGAGCGCGGGACGCGCGTCCTTCATGTAGTTGCGGATCCGCGGCTCGATCTGCGCGCGATCGGCAGCGCCCGTCAGCTCGATCCGGCCGCGGCCGAGATACGTCACCGTCAGCGCCGTGTCGCTGAAATAGGTCTGCGCGGTCGCGACCAGATCGCTGACCACGTACACGTTGCCGAGCGCCGCGTTGTCGACGCCCGCGACGATCTGCGCGACGCGCTCGCGCGCGGCCGGGTCGCTCACGTAGCCCGACACGATCACGCCGTCGTCGCGCGGCGCGGCCGCGAGCTCCGGATACGCATGCAGCAGTTGCTGCAGCCGGTGCGTGCGCGCGAGCACCGATTCGTGCTGCCACGGCAGCCGCCCCGACCACGCGACGAAGCCGTACCCAAGTGCGCCGAGCAGCACGCCCATCCACAGCGCGACGACCGCGATCACCAGCCGCCGGCTGCCGAGCTTGCGCAGCCCGCCCGTGAGCCAGCCGAGCCATGCAGCCTCGCGCGCGGCGTCCGGCGCGTCGGCTTCGTCGGGCACCGCGACGCTCGCCTGCGCGTGCCGCGCGATGCCGAGCTTGATCGAGCCGACCGTCACGACATCCTGCGGCGTCATCGAGCGGCGGCCCAGGCCGAGCGGTTCGTCGTTGAACAGCACCGGCGCACTGCCGTCGCCGCCGTGGTTCTGCACCGTCACCGCGAGCGCGCCGACCTGCAGGCATACCTGCTTTGCGCCGATCTCGCGATCGGGCAGGATCACTTCGCAATCGGCCGCAGTGCCGACCCAGTTCGCGCCGCGCGCGAGCGACATCGTGCGGCCGTACATCGGACCGCTGAGAAAGCACAGATTCCACGGCGACGCGAGCGCGGCCGACCCGCCGCCCGCGCTCGCCGCGCCGCCGGTGAGTGCGCCGTCGCCGTGCGGATCAATGATGGTCGTCGACATGGGTTGGCGCTCCTGCGGTCGTCGCCGCCGGCTGCGACGCCGCGTCGTTCGGCGGCGGCAGCGCGGGCGGCCCGAACTTCGTGCCGGGCAACGGCTTCGGCGTCAGCGGCACCGCGATGTCGTTGTCCGGCGGACGATACATCGACATCGCGTTCGGATCGGCCGGCGCGTCGACGCCCGGATTCACGGGCGAGCCGTCCGGCGCGTACATCGACGCCGTCGTCACCACGCGGGGCGTCAGCAGATAGAACCGCTCCATGTGGTTGCCCGATTTGTCGGTGTACTTGAACAGGTTGCCGATCAGCGGGATGTCGGACAGCCACGGCACGCCGCTCTTGTTCAGCCGCACCTCGTCGTCGTTGAAGCCGGCGATCAGGAGGCTCTTGCCTTCGTCGATCATCGTCTTCGTGACGATGTTGCGCTGCTGGATCACCGGCACATTCGACACGGCCTGCCCGGGCACGATGTTGCCGTCCTGGATGTCGATCGACATCATCACGCTCTGCGCATTGCCGGATACGGCCGCCGCGTTGCGGATCGCTTCGTCGACGATCATCGGCGTCACCTTGATGCTCGTGCCGGTCGTCACACTGTACAGCGACGAATCCTGGTAGCCGGGCACCTGCACGTAGAACTGCGTGAGGTTCTCGAGAATCGCCTCGGTGTTGTCGAGCGCGAGCACCTTCGGCTTCGAGCGCAGCTGCGCCTGTCCTTTCTGCGCGAGCGCATTCACGCGCGTAAGCAGGTAGTTGCGCAGCGAGCCGCCGATCGACGCGGTCAGCGCGATGCCGGTCGGCATGAAGCTGCCGGTCTGGCCCGTTTCCGACGTGCCGATGCCGAACGTCAGCGGCGGGTTGCCGGCACCGTTGTACTGCGTGTTGCCGTTCAGCGGGTTCTGGCCGTTGCCGATCTGCACGTCGCCGTGCGTCGTGTGCAGCCGCCAGTCGATCCCGAGGCTGTCGAGCGAATCCTCGTTGATGTCGATGATCGTCACGTTGATCTCGACGATGCGCGGGCGCTCGTCGAGCTGATTGATCAAAGACTGGTACCGGTACATGTTCTCGGGCAGGTCGCGCACGATCACCGCGTTGATCGCCGGATCGGCGACGATCTGCGGCAGCGTGTCGCCGCCGCCTGCGTTCGAGAACGGCGAGAAGCCGCCGGCCCCGCCGTCCGCGCCGCCATAGCCGCCCTGCCGCGGGCCGCCCGACATGTCGGGGAAATCGAGCCGCGGCACCGCGATCGTCAGGCCCGAACCGAGCTTCACCTGACGCGCGGCCTGCCCGAGCGGCGTGCTCGACGGCAATTCGCCGGCGCCGCCGCCCTTGCCGAACAGCCGGCGCAGGATCGTCGCGACGCCCGGCACCGTCACTTCCTTGCCCGAGCGGTTGATCGTGAAGTCGGAAGCCCAGCCGTACTTGAGCCGGAACGCGCGGATGTCCGCATGCGCGCCGTTCGCCGACGGATCGCCGACCGAGCCGACCGCCTGCCGCACGAGTTCGACGTACCGGCGCGGGCCGGCCACGTACACGCCGTTCGCGCGATCGTTGATCACGAGTGTGTATCGCTTGTCGGGAATCTGCATCGCCTGCAGCGTGCGGCCGATCTCGCCCGCCGCGTTCGGCGGAATCGGGATCATCTGCGTCTGCGACTGGTCGGCCGGATCGACGTACAGGAACGAACCGTCGTAGTACCACGTGAGCCCGTAGGTCGAGCAGATCGTGTCGAGCGTCTGCTGCGGCGTGCCCGAGAAGCGCCCGCTGATCACGCCGTCGACCTTCGGGTCGACCACGGCCGTCACGCCTTGCGACGACGCGAGCTCGCGAATGAAGTCGCCGATCTTCTTGCCGTTCGCGACGATCGTAAACGGCTTGTTGCGCCAGCGCAGGTCGGCCGCGCGCGCCGGCTGCGCGGCCGTCATGCACAGCGACGCCGTGAGCAGCGCGGTCGCACACATCGCGAGCGCGACCCGCTGCAGGCGGCGCGGTTGAAACCGGATCGGGGCGACGCGTCGACGCATCAAAGGACTCCTGTGGAAGAAACGAACATGCGTTCCAGCGCCTGCTGCGCGAAGCGCAGCACCTCGCTGCCAAGCCAGCCCGACAGCAGCACGAGCGAGACCATCACGGCGATCAGCCGCACCGCAATGCCGATGTTGGCGTCCTGTACCTGCGTGACGGCCTGCAGAATCGCGACGACGAGGCCGGTGACGGTCGCAATCAGCACGATCGGCAGCGACAGCAGCAGCACGAGCATCAGCGCCTGGCGGGTCAGGTCGAGAATCGTCGAGCTCGTCATTGCACGGCTCCCGGCGTGCGCACGCCGGCGCCCGCGCCGAGCGTGCCGTCGTCCGGCGGGTTCTTCACCCAGCCGACCGTATGCAGTTGCACGTCCTCCTCGACTTCCTGGTACGACAGCACCGCGAGATCGGGCAGCACCGGCTGCAGGATCGTCTTCACGTAGCGGCGCGCGCCGAGCGCGACCATCACCGCGAGCCGCGGCGCGCCTTGCGGATGGCCGTGGCCGCCGGCGCCCGCCGCGGGCGCGGCCGTCGCGGCCTGCACGATCGCGCGCACCTGTTCGCCGATGTCCTGCTTGATCGCGCTCGACAGCGCGAGGAAATTGCCCTGCTTCGTGCGCATCACCGCGTTCTCGATCCGCTCCTGCAGGTTCTGTTCGAACAGCACGACGCGCAGCTGCCGCGCCGCGCCCGCGTGGCGGTCGGTGATCATCCGGCGCAGGTCGACGCGCACCAGCTCGACCAGCGCGATCACGTCGTCCGGCTCGTTCGGCGCCCACGTGATCAGGCTTTCGAAGATCACGCGCAGGTTGCGGATCGGCACCTGCTCGGCGAGCAGCCTGCGCAGCACCTCGGTCACGCGCTGCAGCGGCACGAGCCGCGTCAGCTCGCCGACGAGTTCAGGATGCTCGCGGCGCACCAGGTGCACGAGCGCCTGCGTCTCCTGGATGCCGATCAGCTCGTCGGCGTGCTGGCGCACGATTTGCTCCACATGCGCGGCGAGCGCGCCTTCGCTCGTCAGCCACTTGCCTTCGGGCGCCGGGCCGTCGGGCTTGATCCACAGCGCGGTCGCGAACGGGCCGAACGCTTCGGCCGGCTGGCGCTCCGCGCGCTCCGGCAGCGGCGCGACGCCGTCCCACAGCAGCCAGCCCGGCTTCAGCGCGCCGTGCGCGGCGAGCACGTCCTGCAGATAGATGCGGTACGTGCCGGCCGGCGCGCCGTCGTCGTCGGTCAGCGTGATGCGCGGAAACACCGTGCCGATATCCGCGTCGACGCGCGCCTTCGCGCTCGACAGCGCGCTCTGCAGCTGCGCGAGGTTCAGCGTCGTGCGCAGGTCTTCCGACAGCGATACCGCAATCAGCGACGTGACGCCCGCCGCATGCGACACCTTCGCGGGCTGCGCGTCGTCGGTCGCGCCGACGCGGCCTGCGATATGAATCAGGTTGAAGGTGGGCGCGGTCGTCTTGCGCTTGAGCTGCGTGAACGCGAACGCGCCGAGCCCGAGCGCGATCAGCGCGAACGACCATTTCGGAAAACCCGGCACGACGAGGAAGCCGGCCAGCACCAGCGCCGCAATCAGCAGCGCGCGCGGATGCGCGCCGAGCTGCTCGCCCAGCTGTTCGCCGAGCTGGCGCTGCCGCGTGTCGCGCGTCGCGACCCGCGTCGTCACGATGCCGGCGGCGATCGAGACGAGCAGCGACGGAATCTGCGACGCCATGCCGTCGCCGACCGTCAGGATCGCGTAGCGCTGCAGCGCGTCGCCGATATCCATCCCGTGCATCAGCGTACCGACCGCAATCCCTGCGACGATGTTGATGAACGCGATCACGAGCCCGGCGATCGCGTCGCCCTTCACGAACTTCATCGCGCCGTCCATCGCGCCGTGCATCTGCGATTCCTGCTCGAGCTTCTCGCGGCGCTCGCGCGCTTCGTCGGCGCTGATGATCCCCGCGCGCAAGTCCGCATCGATGCTCATCTGCTTGCCAGGCATCGCGTCGAGCGAGAAGCGCGCGCCGACTTCGGCGACCCGCTCCGACCCCTTCGCGATCACGATGAACTGCACGACGGCGATCACCAGGAACACCACGCCGCCCACGACGACGTTGTTGCCGACCACCAGCCGGCCGAATGCGTCGATCACGTGGCCCGCGTTCGCATGCAGCAGAATCAGCTTGCACGACGCGATGTTCAGCGCGAGCCGGAACAGCGTGGTGAACAGCAGCAGCGCCGGAAACGACGAGAAGCTGACCGCCGACGGCACGTACGTCGACACCGTCAGCAGCACGACGCTTGCGGCGAGATTCAGCGAGATCATTCCGTCGAGCGCGGCCTGCGGCAGCGGCAGGATGAACAGCGCGACCACGGACACGATGAACGCGGCAAGGAACAGGTCCGCACGCGGCGACGCCCCGAGACGCCGCCCGGACACGCTCCGGCCCGCGGAAAAAATCCGCTGCCAGTCGCGGGGAAGCGCCTTCGGTTCAGCCATCGTGCCGTCGTCCTGTCGTTGCCGCCGGCGGACACGGGCGGTCATGCCCCGCGTCGCGCGGACCGTTGAATGCGACGAGTGTAGCGACGCGAAACCGCGCAAGAACGGGCGTACCTCGTAGCGCCGCGGCGGTTTTCGTATGACGATCGGACTGGACTACGAAACCCGGCGGCGTGTCGTTGCGCCGTTGTCCGGAACCGCTTCCATCGCGCGGCGGCCGCCGCGCGGGGGGCCGGAATCAGGACTCCAGACGACGTGCGGCCAGATACGCGAGCTGCGCACGGTTGCGGACGTTGAAGAGTTTTTCGAGTGAACGGATATGGTGCCCGACCTTGTGCAGCGACGTGCGCAGCGCGCTCGCGATCTCCTGGTCGGACAGCCCGTGCACGAGCCGCTCGAGCACCTGCTGCTGCTCGTCGCCGAGCACGAAGCCGCGCATGCGCGCGATGCGAGCCTCGAGAAACGGCAGCGCAACGCGATGCACGGCGACGCTCACCGACAGCGCCCCGCCGATCACCCGATCGTCGATCCAGTCGGTGCCGTGCGCTTCCGACGTCACATTCACCGCGACGCGCAAGTCGAGCCGCGGCGCCGACAGGCTGAAAATCACGCCGCTGTTCATTGCGTGCGCACGCAAATGCCCAGCCAGCGCGAGCACCTTGCGGTCGCCGCTGCCGTGCGCGACGCCCTCGATTTCGTCCAGTCGCCACGCGACCGGAAAGCCGCTTTGCCGCACCTGCGCAAAGCGCGGGTCGCTTTCGTACAGCATTCCCTCGATATACGGCTGCATGAAAGTCGCAGGCGCGAGGTCGCGCAGCACATGCGCACACAGAATGCGCCGGCCGATCATCTCGTAGGCGCCGTAACCGAGCGTGCTGAAACCGATTTGCCGCAATCGCGCGTGGCATTGTGCGAAATCGACGGAAGCGAGGTCGGATTTACCGGGCGCGAATTGAATGCCGGTAAAAATATCGCGATCGGTCGCGTGTATTTCTTTCGGGTACGCAGCAGTGGCCGCGATATCCGCGTGCGAGAACCATTCGACGCGTGGTGCGTCGTCAGCATATGTCATGAGCAGCCCACCCTTTCCCAATATGTGAACTTGCCCCGTCACGACCTGGTCTTTTCTTTATTGATTTTTGCGTTGTTCTATTTGATCGCGAGCATGAACCTTTCGCCGCGATTAGTATTACGGCATATTACGCGCACACAGGCATTTTTGTACAATGCCCCCGCGTTTCGTCAGGATGACGATCGGCGCATATGATAAGGATGCTCGATCGCACCGTTGCGGGCGCCGTGCACGACACGGCCGCCGTTGCGCTGCGCGTCGATTCCGAGGGATGGCTCATGTCCGATATTGCATTGCATGAAGAAGCGGTCGCCCCAACCGCGTTGTCCCGCCCGTCGCAGCGGACGGCCGGCAGCCCCGACGCGACGAGCGCGCGCCCGGTCCAGGTCGTCTGGTGCGACGACGTCAAGCGCGGCGACATCGCGCAGCCGCACGCGCCGAAGCTCGGCGTCGCCGACACGCTTTCGCATGCGCAGAGCACCGCCGAGCGCAACCGGATCGTCGCGAGCCTGCTGCATCTGACGGGCTTCTCGACGTTCGCGTACTTCGCGCTTGAATTCTCTCGCGAGCGCGTCGAAAGTTTGTACCTGCACGAGGCATTCACGCCGGCCACCTACCGCGGCGACTACGTGCGCCACAGCCATCACGACATCGATCCGCGCACGCTCGGCGCGCGCGTGTGCAACATGCCGATCGTGTGGGACCTGCAGCAACTGCGCCGCGAACACCGCGAGCGCGACGATGCCTACGTGACGCCGGCCGCGCTCGACGGATTCCTGCAGACGATGCAGGACGACGGCATGTGCAGCGGAATCATGTATTCGATGGCGGTGCCCGGCACGCGGCTGCATGCGTTCATGAGCTTCACCGCACCGCGTCGCACGCGCGAATGGATCACGCCGGCGACGATCGAGCAGGCGCTGTCGATCGGGCTGTCGGTACACAAGTTCGCGTCGCCGCAGTTGATCGCGACCTCGCGCGAGCGCGCGATCAACGGGCTTACGCCGTTCGAGCAGGAGCTGCTGCTCGGGATCGCGGAAGGCGCATCCGACAAGGAGATCGGGCGGCGCCTCGACACCAGCGCGCACAACGTCGACTATCACCTGCGCAAGCTGCGCAAGCGCTTCGGCGTCGCCAACCGGATTCAGCTCACGTACCTGACGTCGAAGCTCGAGCTGATCTGACGACGGCGCCGCAACCGCGTTGCGCGCCATCGAACGCGTAAACGCACATGCCGGCCGCGCGGGCCGGCATGTGCGTGTTGCGGCGCGGCGCCGGGTCCGGCGCCGCTTCATCGCGGACGATCGCCGTTACTTCAGCAGCGTCATCTGCACGACCTTGACGATCACGAGACCGACCGCGATTACCAGATAGCCGCGCAGCACGGCCATCCACACACGCGTCGCGGCCGTCATCTTCTGCGGCTCGAGCGACTCGAGCGGCGGCATGCGCCACGTGTCGCGCAGCGAGCGGTCGACGCCGGGCTCGACGACGCGCTTGTTGCGGCGGATCAGCACCGTCGCGAGATAGCCGGCGATCGCGAGCACCGTGCCGCCGACCAGCACGTCGACGATCGCTTCGCCGCTGATGTCCGGATACATGACGGACGCGGTCAGGATGATCGACAGCAGCACCAGCACCCACACCACCGCGCCGGTAAACACGTTGAGCTTCGTCGAATTGACCCAGGGCCCAAGCACGTGACGGTCGTTGCACAGCACGAGCAGGAACACCGTCGCGCTCGGCAGCAGCACGCCGGCGAGCGTCTGCACCGCTTCGGTCAGCAGGCCCAGCGGGCTGCCCGGAATCAGCACGAGCGCAGCCGCAGCCGCAACGATTCCGAAGTAGACGAGATAGAAACCCTTCGCGTCCGACACGCCGCGATGCAGCGAATGACGGATCTTGAACACGTCGCCGATCGCGTACGCAGTGGACAGCGACACCGCCGCCGCGCCGATGATGCACGCGTCGAGCAGCGCGACCGCGAACAGCGTCGCGCTCGTGCGGCCCGCATACTTCTCGAGGCCCGCGATCACGCCGCCGGCGTCGGTGAAGCGGCCGGCTTCCGGATGACCGCCGAACAGCGCGGCGCTGAAACCGATCATCGCGACCGCGCCGATCAGGACGAACACGATGCCGATCCACAGGTCGACCTTCTCGTACTTCATGAAGCGCGGCGTGATGCGCTTGTCGATCACGTAGCTTTGCTGGAAGAACAGCTGCCACGGCGCAACCGTGGTACCGACGATGCCGATCACGAGCAGCATCACGTCGGACAGCTTCGCGTGCGCAGGCCAGTTCGGCACGAAGAAGTCGCGCGACATCTGCGACACCGGCGGATGGATCGACACGAGCACCGGCACGAGCAGCAGGCTCAGCACGCACAGCACGATCGCAAACCGCTCGAAGCGCCTGAAATCGCCGGTACTCACCGCCGCCATCGTCAGCGCGGCCGCGACGCACACGCCCGCGACCTTCGGGAGCCCGAAGAAAGCCAGTACGAACGTGATGCCGATGAATTCGGTGACGATCGTCAACGCGTTGAGCAGGAACAGGTCGATCACGCTGAACGCGCCCCAGAACTTGCCGAAGCGTTCGAAAATCAGCCGCGCATGGCCGACGCCCGTCACCGCACCGAGGCGCAGCACCATTTCCTGGTTCACGTACAACACCGGCACGAGCAGCAGCAGCGTCCACAGCAGCGTCGTGCCGTAGTTCTGGCCGGCCTGCGTATACGTGCCGAACGCGCCGGCATCGTTGTCGCCGACCATCACGATGAGGCCGGGGCCGACGATCGCGAGCAGCGTGCGCAGGCGCGCCCGCCACGTGCCGCGCGCGGCGGTGTCATGGTGCGCGATCGTGCCGAGCGCGCCGCGGATGTCGCCCAGGTGGGCTTCGTCGAGCACGGCGCTGCGTTCGACGGCGATCGGTGGAGAGACGTTGGATGGGGTGGACATGATGAATTCCGTACGGCTGGTTCTTTTATCCGGCGAGCGTGTGGCCTTGGCATGCGCGTGCGGCCAGGCCGCGCGCGCATGCCGAGACGCGCTCGGCGTGTCGGGTCAGGAGAGCAACGGTTTCAGAAAGCGCGTGAACAAACGGGAGAACACCCGCGGACGGGCGTCGAGCATCAGCATCGCGTCGTAGTGCTGACGCGATTCCGTGACGTGCGGAAGGTTCGACAGCAGAAGGCCGAAGTTCATGGTCTGGCTCCGTGCGGCGACGGCAGGCGTGCCGGCCGCGTGGTGGGCGCGGGGCCAGTCCGGGGCCTGAACGACGTGTCAGGCTAGTCGGCCGGAATGTCCCTGCGACCCGGGTTCAAAAGGGTCTGTTGGTGTAGCGGGCATAAGGGACAACTGTCACTGTCGTTCATGGCGGCTCCTGTGCGGTGTTCCGGAGAACACGGTTGGCCGCCGCCCGACGCACGGGCCGCCGTTCGGGCGCACGCGGGACGCATGCGCGAACGCGGCCGCGCATCGAGCGGCGGCGGAACCGGCTCGCGCATGCGCGAACGCATCACGCTAACCGGCGCGAATCAGGGTGCACGTAGGAATTTGCTGCGGAATACTGCTGCGCGCACCGTTTGCCTGGGCGACAAACGGCGGCTTCGATGAGGCGCGGACGTCGGTCGCTCAGGCGGAAATTTCGTTCGAAGATCGACTACTGCAGGCGTCCAAGGCGGCGGCCCCAAGAGTGAAGATGCCGGATTCTATGGACCGGCCGAAACGGAAGTCAACCCTTTGAACGGCCGTGCGCGGAATATTTTTGCCGCATCCGCACGCTGAAAGATTCGCGCCCGAATTGGCGCTTTGCAACCTTTCAATGCACCGCATCGCGCGCAGCGCCGATGCGTTTCAGCAACAGTGCCGGCGGGCCGCCGGCCGGCGCCGAACGCCGCGTCCGCGCGCTACGGCGCCGTCGTCACGCCGCGGCGCTGTGCGCGCCGTACGACACATTTTTGCTTGCGCCGCAGCAAAACTCGCGACTACAATCCGCCCCAATTCATCAAGGGGGTCCCTCCGTGGACACATGCTCGAGTTGCAGTTCGATGCCGGTTCAGACCGGCCAAGCCATCGCGAGATAGCAGCAGACGCATGTCATTCGCCGCTAGCTCGCATTCGTCGGGTTAGCGCGCTTCATCCCGGGCCGGCCACCGCTGGTCCGTCAGTCGCACGCTCCGTTACGTTCCAACCGCTGATCGCAGGCCGCATCACGCGTCCGCGCTCGCATACGTCGTCCGGTATTCGCCGGACGGAACGGAGGTACGCGATGTTCGTTTCGACTTTCGCACTCAGACTCAAGCGGCTTGCGCTCGTGGCGCGCGCCCGCTCGCGCGTCTGCGCGCTTTCGCCGCTCGCCCAGGCCTTCACCCGGCGCGGCGCCACGCTCGCCCACCCGCGGTTGCTGCCGCGCCCGCTCGACTGCGTGCTGATCGCAGCGATGGCGGCCGCCGTCGCGCTCGTCGCGCTACTCTGCGCGGCCGCGTCGCGTGTCGGCTTCGCGCACGTGTGGCGCATCGGCGGCTGGCTGCCGTAGACGCCGCCTCCCCGGCGGTCACCCCGCCCTGCCATTTCTTCAGAGACACTCATCGATCGAAATCCGGAGCCCGCATGAAGCATCGTTTTGAATCCGCCCCGCGCACAGCGTGCGTCGATGCGCTCGCCGCGCTGTTGCTGTCGCTCGCGGCCACGCCCGCATTCGCGCAATCTTCGTCGCAGGCCGCTGAAGCCGCGACAGCCTCTCCCGCCGCCGCACAACCGGCCGCCGATGCCGCCGCGCCCGCTCCCACCGGCTTCTGGGAACGCTCGAACCTGCTCGGCAGCATGGGCGGCCTGCGCGACGTGCTCGGCGACCACGGCGTCACGCTGAACCTGCAGGAAACCAGCGAATACCTGTACAACGCCGCGGGCGGCACGGCGCGCGGCGGCGCATACCAGGGCGTCACGCAATTCGGCTTCGACGTCGATACGGAGAAGGCGGTCGGGCTGCCGGGCGGCACGTTCAACGTATCGGCGCTGCAGATCCACGGCACCAACCTCACGCAACGCTATTTGCAGACGTTGCAGACCGCGACCGGCATCGAGGCGAATTCGACCACCCGGTTGTGGGAGCTTTGGTATCAGCAGGCGTTCCTCGGCGGCAAGGCCGATGTCAGAATCGGTCAGCAGAGTGCCGACCAGGAATTCATGGTGAGCCAGTACGCGGCGACGTTCATGAACGCGACGTTCGGCTGGCCCGTGTTGCCGGCGGCCGATCTGCCGGCCGGCGGCGCCGCTTATCCGCTGTCGTCGCTCGGCGTGCGGCTGCGCGTGAAACCGGCCGACGCATGGACCGCGATGGTCGGCGTGTACGACGGCAACCCGGCCGGCCGCAGCGACGGCGATGCGCAGGCACTGAACGCGCACGGCACCAACTTCAACCTGCGCAGCGGCGCATTCGTGATCGGCGAGCTCCAGTATGCGCTGAACGCGTCGCCCGCCGATCCGAAGGCGCCGCAACCGTCCGGCCTGCCGGGCACGTACAAGCTCGGCTTCTGGTATCAGTCGCAGCATGCAAACGATCCGCGCTTCGGTACCGATGGGCTGTCGCTGGCGAATCCCGCGAGCAACGGCATTGCCGCCACGCATCGCGGCAACTACGGCTTCTACGCAGTCGCCGATCAGATGGTGTGGCGGCCGTCGGCCGACAGTCCGCGTTCGGTCGGCGTGTTCGCGCGCGTGATGGGCGCGCCCGGCGATCGCAACGTCGTCGACTTCGCGGCGAATGCGGGCGTCACGTTGAAGGCGCCGTTCGCCGGACGCGACAACGACGCGGCCGGCATCGCGGTCGGCTACGCGAAGATCGGCTCGCATGCGCGCGGATTCGACGGCGACACCGGCACCTTTGCCACCCCCGGTTATCCGGTGCGCCGCGCCGAAACGGTGATCGAGGCGACTTACCAGTATCAAGTCACGCCGTGGTGGCAACTGCAGGCCGATCTGCAGCACTTCTTCCGGCCGGGCGGCGGGATTCCGAACCCGAACGCGGCCGGTGCGCGCATCGGCGACGAAACGGTGGTCGGCGTGCGTACCACGATCACGTTCTGACGCACCGCTGATCCAATGCGGGCCGGACTGCCGCTGCGGCGGCGATCCGGCCCGCTGCGTTCACGCGCGCGTGTTGCGTGCGTTGCGCGAGACGTCTTGCGCGCGTGCGTCAACGCGGCCCATCAAGGACTTCCGTCACTCGCCATACAGCCCCAGCAGCTTCAACGTGACGCCGTTCGTCCAGCCGAAGCCGTCCTGCAGCGGATACTCGCCGCCCCCGCCGCCGCCCGCGCCGGCACCTTCGACCACGTACTTCTCGACAAGCTTGCCTTCGGTCGCATACACGTGCTTCACGTCGGCCAGGAAGCGCGTGCCGATGTCCTTCGCGAGCGCCGGTTCGCCGTAGCGGCGCAACCCTTCGATCGCGATCCACTGCAACGGCGCCCAGCCGTTCGGCGCATCCCACTGCTGGCCCGTGTTCACGGTCGTCGTCGCGAGACCGCCAGGCTGCAACAGCGTCTTGCGCACCTCACGCGCAGTCGCCTTCGCGCGCTCCGGCCATGCGACGCCCGCGAACAGCGGATACAGCGCGGCCGCCGTCACTGCGTCGCGCGGCTTGCGCAGCTGCCAGTCGTAGTCGCCGTAATAGCCGCGACGATTCCACAGGTAATGATTGATTGCCGCCGCACGGCGCGCCGCGCGCCCGGAGAAGTCCGTCACGCACGCGATGTCGCGCGTGACCGCGCACCCCTTCACGATCGTCGTCTCGAGATGGAACATCAGGCTGTTCAGGTCGACCGGCACGATCGACGTCGTGCGGATCGTCGCGAGTGTCTTGCCGTCGCCGAACCAGCGCGAGCTGTAATCCCAGCCGCTTTCTGCGCCCGCGCGCAGGTCGCGGTACACGTCGTTCGCCGGACGGCTCGGCACGGCCTTCGCGGTCGTCACGTCCTCGAGATAAGACTCGTCGCGCGGCGTGGCGCTCGCATCCCAGTAGCGGTTCAGCACCGCGCCGTCCGGCATCGCGACCACGTGGCGCGTGGCCTGCCCGCGCGGCGTCGTGGCCTCGCCCTGCATCCAGTACGCATACTCCTTGCGCAGTGCCGGCAGGTATTTCTGGTAGACCTTGTCGCCTTCGGCCTGCGCGGCGAGCGTGACCATGTACGCGAAGAACGGCGGCTGCGAGCGGCTCGCGTAGTACGTGCGATTGCCGTTCGGGATATGGCCGACCGAGTCGATCAGATGCGCGAAGTTGTCGAGCATGTCGTCGACGAGATCCTCGCGTCCCGACACCTGCAGGCCGAGCATCGTGAAGTAGGTGTCCCAGTAGTAACCTTCGCGGAAACGTCCACCCGGCACCACGTACGGCTTCGGCATCGGGATCAGCGAAGTGTACGGAGGCACCGTGGTGGTCGTGCGCGTCAGTTGCGGCCACAACCAGTCGATGTGCTCGCGCAGCGTCTGGTTCGGCGGCGGCGTGACCCCGCCCTGCGGCGGCGGCGTGAAGTGCTGGTCGACGAACGCCTTCAGCGAGAAGCCCGGTTGCGACTTTTGTTGCTGATACAACTGCACGATCGTCGCCGGATCGGTATCGGGCGTCGCGTCGACGAAGGTTTTCTGGTCGGGGTACAGCTGCGCGGTCTGCACGGCAACGAACAGGTCGCCGTACAGCTGGCTCGGCGGCGGCAGCAGCGTGCCGGCGCTCTGGTTCGTCGACGCGGCCGAAGCGGGCACGGCGGCCTGGGCGCCCGCCTGCGCGGGTGCGCGGTTCGCGCTGTCGGCCTGCGCGGCGCAGCCGGCGACGGCCAGATACGCGACCGCGATGACGGCGGCCCAGCGCATGCGCGGGGCGGGCGGCGACGAATACGGTGCGGAATGCAGCGTGGAATGCGATGCGGTCGATGCGGCACGACGTGACGTCATGGCGTGTCCCCTCCTTTCGATGGTGAATGGATCGGCAGGGGTCTCGTTCGCGCGTGCGCTCGTCTCGATGGCCGTCGATCGATGCGCGTCGTTGTATGGCACAGACGTGTTTCGAATGTCGCACGAAACGCGCATCGCACGCAAGTTGCCGTCCCGCGATGCGGCGCCGCCGCAGTCGTCTCTTGTTACAACCGCGGTAGCAGGAACGACTGTTGCAACATGCGGAACAAGCGTTGTGTCGCGTGACGCGACGACCACATTGTGGGCATAATGGCGTCTTTACCGCGCGCCCTGCCCATGTCGCCCGTCTTTCTAGCACCGCTCATCGTTGCCTGTGCGTTGTTCATGGAAAGCGTCGACGCGAACATCATCGTCACCGCATTACCCGCGATGGCGAGAGACTTCGGGCACAACCCCGTCACCCTGAACATCGCGATTACGGCCTACGTGGTCGGTCTCGGCGTATTCATCCCGATCTGCGGATGGCTCGCCGACCGCTTCAGCGCGCGCGCCGTGTTCCGCACCGCGATCGGCATCTTCGTCGCCGGCTCGCTGATGTGCGCGGCGTCCAACTCCCTCGGCCTGCTCACGTTCGCGCGCTTCGTGCAAGGCGTCGGCGGCGCGATGATGGTGCCGGTCGGCCGGATCATCATCTTCCGCGCGGTGCCGCGCTCCGATCTCGTGCGCGCGATGAACTACCTCGCGATTCCCGCGCTGTTCGGGCCCACGGTCGGCCCGCTCGTCGGCGGCTTCATCACGACCTACCTGCACTGGCGGATGATCTTCTTCATCAACGTGCCGATCGGCATCTACGGGATCTACCTTGCGAGCAAGCACATCGCGAACACGCACGAGCCCGATCCCGGCCCGCTCGACTGGTTCGGCTTCCTGCTGTCGGCGAGCGGCGCCGCGCTGTTGCTGATGGGCCTCACGCTGATCGACGGCTCGCTGACGTCGCGCGCCAACGCGCTGACGATGTGCGGGGTCGGCCTCGCGATGCTCGCGCTCTACGTGCCTTACGCGCGCCGCAAGGAACGGCCGGTGCTTGACCTCAGCTTCCTGAAGATTCCGACCTACCACGCGAGCGTGGTCGGCGGGTCGCTGTTTCGCATCGGTCTCGGCGCGGTGCCGTTCCTGCTGCCGCTGGCGCTGCAGGAAGGGCTCGGGATGAGCGCATTCCACTCCGGGCTGATTACCTGCGCGTCCGCGCTCGGCGGTGCGGTGAGCCGCTCGACGGCCACTCACACGTTGCGCCGCTTCGGCTTTCGCACGGTGCTGATCTACAACGCCGCGTTCGCGGGGCTCGCGATCGCCGCGTATGGCGTGTTCCACCCGGGCATGCCGACGTGGGCGATCTGGACGATCGTGCTGGTCGGGGGCATCTTCCCCGCGCTGCAGTTCACGAGCCTGAATTCGATGATCTACGCGGACATCTCGCAAGCCGATGCGGGCCGAGCGACGAGCCTCGGCAGCGTCGTGCAGCAGATGTCGCTCGGGCTCGGCGTGACGGTCGCCGGCCTCGTGCTGCACGTGTCGCACTGGGCGCAGGGGCATCAGACGATGGTCTGGTCGGATTTCTGGCCGGCGTTCGTCGTGGTCGGGCTGTGCTCGTTCGCATCGATCCCGATTACGCGGCGGCTGCCTCCCGGCGCCGGCGACGAAGTCGCGCGCGGCAAGCGGCAATAGACAAACGCGCCTGCGCAAGCGGCACGCGACGAAGAAATTGCACGCTCCAAAAAAATCAGCGGACATCCACACGGGGCCGGTGCACAGCCGTATGGATATCCGCTCAGGGCTCCGGGTCTCTCGTTGGGGGTTGAGAATCCCGGATCTGCTTCCTGCGTGCCATTGACATATGTGCGTCGGAAGCCGAATCGTTGCGTGCACATTTCGTCGCGCCATGTGTGCACTATAGGGAAACTCGCGCCGCGCATCTGTCAAGCATTGTCAGACGCAGCGCGGGCATGCGCCGCACACGCGTGCCGCTTTCGCGCTAAAGTGGTGCCCGACCGTCACCCTCAGCCGCCGTTCCGATGCTCACGCTCTCGCCCGCTTCCGCCCGCGCGCTGCATCTCGCCGCGCAGGGCCTGCTGACCCCGCCTCGCCGCAAGGCCACCAAGGCCGACGTGCTCGACACGATCCGCCGAATGGCGCAGTTGCAGATCGATACCATTCACGTCGTCGCGCGCAGCCCGTATCTCGTGTTGTTCAGCCGGCTCGGCAACTTTGCGCCGCAGTGGCTCGACGAACATCTCGCCGAAGCACGCCTGTTCGAATACTGGTCGCACGAGGCGTGTTTCCTGCCGATCGAGCAATTCGGGCTGATGCGCTACAAGATGCTCGATCCGTCCGGCATGGGCTGGAAATACGCGGCCGACTGGCACGCGCAGAACCGAGCGGAAATCGAACGGCTGCTGGCCCGGATCCGCGACGAAGGCCCCGTGCGCTCGGCTGACTTCATCCGCGAGGACGGCGCGAAGGGCAACGGGTGGTGGGACCGCAAGCCCGAGAAGAAGCATCTGGAAGTACTGTTTACGCTCGGCGAGCTGATGGTGGCGGAGCGCCGCAATTTCCAGCGCATCTACGACGTGCGCGAGCGCGTGCTGCCGGACTGGGACGATGCGCGCGACCTGCCGCCGCGCGACGCGGTGCTGCCCGCACTGCTCGATTACACGTGCCGCGCGCTCGGTGTCGTGCGCGCGGACTGGGTCGCCGATTACTACCGGCTGCCGCGCCGTTCGTACCGTGCGGAACTCGAGCAGCTGGCCGACGCCGGCGAGCTGATCCCGGTCCAGATCGCCGACTGGAAGGAACCGGCCTACGTGCATCGGTCGCTCGACCCGCTGCTGCCGGCCGCCGCGGCCGATACGCTGCGCTCCACGGTCACGACACTGCTGTCGCCGTTCGATCCCGTGGTGTGGGACCGCCGGCGCGCGTCGACGCTGTTCGGGTTCGACTACACGATCGAATGCTATACGCCTGCGCACAAGCGACGTTACGGCTATTTCTGCCTGCCGGTGCTGCATCGGGGGCGGCTGATCGCGCGCGTCGACGCGAAAGCGCATCGCGCGCTCGGCACGTTCGAATTGAAGGCGGTGCATGTAGAGCCCGGCGTGCGATTCGGCACCGGGCTCGCGGCGGACGTCGCGAAGGCAGTGAAGCGGCTCGCCGCGTGGCACGGGACGCCGGAAGTGACGGTCGTGCACGGGCCGGCCGAGTTGACGAGCGCGCTGGCGCGCGCGTAAGCGCGGAGCGATCCGCTCGGCCCGGCCCGCAAGACCGCAGCCGGCGCGGCGTGTGCGCGGCAGCGGGCGCGGCGACCACCGGCCGCGGCCTGCTGCCATTTAGCCGTTTAGTCGCGCAGCTTGCGGAAACGCGGCGTGCCGTCCGGCAGGTTTTCGTTGAACATCGCTTCCGGCCGCACCCACAGGCCGCGCGCATGCGGCCACAGATGCTCGTACACGACTACCGATTCCTCGGTTTCGGAATGACGTGCGACACCGATGTAGCGATACAGCCCGCCCTTGTAGTGACGATGCGTGGCGAGCTGTTCGGCTTCCTGTTCGGTCATGATGGGCTTCCCTTCGGCAAAAAACGAAAGCGCGTATTGTATGCGTTCGCACGCAGACGCCGCGCGTCAGCGTTTCGCGTAAATGTCCGAGCGGCGAATCTCCATCAGCAGCTCGGGCTTCGCCGGCGGCGCAAACCCGACCGGCCGGTACAGGCCGTGTGCGTCCGACGTCGACAGCATGATGCAGCGCAGGCCCTGCAGCAGCGGCTGCGCGAATATGTGGTCGATCAGCGCGCGGCCGTAGCCGTTGCCGCGCTCGGCCGGCAATACGAATACGTCGCACAGGTAGGCGAACGTCGCGTGGTCGGTCACGAGCCGCGCGAACCCGACGAGGCGGTCGCCGACATACGCGCCGAAGCACAGCGATCCTTCGATCGCACGCTCGACCACGTCACGCGGGATACCGCGCGACCAGTACGCGTCGCGGTGCAGAAAATCGAAGATGGTGTCGATGTCGAGCTCGCGCTTGTCGGTAGAAAATCTCAGCGCGGCGGATGGGGTTGCGGGCACGTCGGTTCTCCGGGAGGGCGCGGGGCGAAGCGGAAACGATAGCGCTGTGCGAGGCGGGCGACAAGCGATACGCGCGTCGGCACGTACAACAGCCGGTACAACCCTTCGGCCCGCCCGCTATACTTGCACAGGCACAAGTACGAGTGGGGCACATCGTGCGCACCATTCATTTTTCGGATGCCCGCAGCAATTTGAAAACCGTCATCGAGCAGGTCGTCGACGATCCAGACATGACGCTTCTCACGCGTCGCGATGCGCGCAATGCGGTCATCCTGTCGCAGGAACACCATGACAGTCTGATGGAGACCATTCACCCGCTGCACTCGCCGGCCAACGTCGCTCGCGTGGAACGCTCGATCGCGCAATTGCGCAAGGGCAAGACCAGGGAACACACACTCGCGGGTGACAAAGAATGAGCGTCCGTCGCGTGCTTTTTACGTCCGCTGCGCGGGACGGCTACGTTTGCCGGCGGGGCAAGACCGCAAGACGCTCAAGCGCATCGACCAGCTGATTCGCGAAGCGCAACGGACACCGTTCGAACGTACCGGCAAGCCTGAACCGCTGACGGCCGATCTGTCCGCGTTCTGGTCGCGCCGCATCGACGACACCAACCGCCTGTCTATGAAGCGGACGACCTCCGGCTCAGCATCGTGTCTTGCCGTTGCCTTTACGATTAGCGCCAACCGCATCCAGTCGCACCACCCCATGCCCTATCGACTCATCGCCTTCGACTTCGACGGCACCCTCGCCGATTCGCTCGACTGCTTTCTCTCGGCGCTGACGGAAGCGTCGCGTCTGCACGGTTTTCGCGACGCGACGCCCGAGCTGCGCCCGATGCTGCGCGGCATGTCCGCGCGCGAAATCATCCGCGCACTCGAGGTCCCGATGTGGAAAGTGCCGCGCGTGACGCTCGACATACGCCGCTTGATGCGGCCGCGCATCGCGCAGGTAAGGCTGTTCCCCGGCGTCGACGCGACCTTCGATGCACTTGCCGCGCGCGGCATCCGTATCGCGATCGCCACGTCGAACCACGAGGACGTCGTGCGCGACCGCCTCGGCGCGCAAGCGAGCGGCCGCGTCGATACGTTCGCGTGCGGCATTCCGCTGTTCGGCAAGGCGCGCCGGCTGCGCGCGCTCGTGCGCGAGGCCGGCATGCAGCCCGCCGACGTGCTGTACGTCGGCGATGAAATCCGCGATGCCGAAGCGGCGCGCCGCGCGCGCATCGCGTTCCAGGGCGTCGCATGGGGCTACACGGCGCCCGATGCGTTGCAGGCACATTGCGCGACCCCGCTGCTGCCGCAGCTCGACGCACTGCTCGATCGCGTATGAAAGCGGCGCACGCATCGCGCGTCAGATGCGACGCGCGGTCATTGGACGAAGTGCGCGCGCCCCGGCCGATGATGAAATGCCGATGAAATTCGCACACGTCACATTCATCGCGCGCACGTCACGCGCGCAAAAATTGCCGCCGCGAGATGCACGACAGGTACGCCCTACCTGCTTGCGCGTGCACACCCCGATTCGTCTTACCAACCGTTACACAAACCACAGCGCGGTTGCACCTGCTACGTCGGCGCGCTCCTAGAATCAGTCGGGCCGGCATACACCGAACGCCGCCTCGGCAGAGCGGCGATCGAATCCGGTCCGGGCATGCCCGGTCTCTCGCACAGCCGCGGATCACGCGATCCGCCCGTTAATCAGAGCCCCGATCGAAAGGAGGTCCCATGAACCGCTTTCCCCGCTTTTCGCGCGTCGCAGTATCTGCCGCCGGCCTGCTTCTCGTCGCCGTGACGGCGCACGCACAAACCGCACAACCGGCCGCATCCGCGCCGGCTGCCGCCACGCAAACGCGCATCCACGAAGCCGACCAGGCCTTCATCACGGATGGCACGAAAACCGTGTCGACCCAGCACGACGCCGCGCGCATCGCAGATTCGCGCACGTCGGACAGCCAGGTGAAGGCGTTCGCGCAACGCGTCTCGACCGACGATGAAAAGATCATCCAGGCGATGCGCGCAGCGAGCCCGCGCGGCATCGACGTGCCGGCCAACGATCCCGACAAGGCCGTGCTGGACGGCATCAGGAACCTGCGCGGCGCGGAATTCGACAAGGCATACATCGAGCAGGTCGCGCTGGCCGGCCAGCAGAAGACGATCTCGGCATTCCAGGCCGAAATCGCGTCCGGCCGCGACACGAAGCTGAAGGAAGTCGCACGCCAGGCGCTGCCGATCCTGCAAGCGCACTACGCGGACGCGCAGAAGCTCGCGCAGCGTCATCACCTCGCATCGGCGCAGTAACGCGCCGCCCCGCCGCGCGTCGCGATTCGCGCGCGGCGGCATACCCGCCTCCCCGCTTCGCCGTGTCGTCGCATCGCCTGCGGCCACGCGGCAGGCGTCACGTCGCCAGCTTCGCGCGCAACCGGTCGCGGATTTCCGGCCACTCGTCGTCGATGATGCTGAAGCGCACCGAGTTGCGCTTGCGCCCGTCGGGCATGATCCGCTCGTGACGCACGATTCCTTCCTCCTTTGCACCGAGCCGAAGGATCGCGGCGCGTGACTTCTCGTTCAGCTCGTCGGTCGTAAACTGCACGCGCACGCACTTCAGCGTGTCGAACGCGTACGTGAGCAGCAGCCATTTCGCCTCGGTGTTCGCGCGCGTGCGCTGAACCGATTCGCTCAGCCGCGTATGACCGATCTCGAGCTTGCGATTCTTGCGGTCGATCTTCCAGAAACGCGTGCTGCCGATCGCGCGCCCCGACGCACGGTCGACGATCACGAACGGCATCACGGTGCCCGCCGCGCGGCCCTGCAGCGCGGAGTCGATATACGCGTCGATCGTCCGCTCGTCCGGCACGACCGTGACCTTCAGATTCCACAACTCGCCGTCCGCCGCAGCATCGAGCAGCGCCTGCCGGTCGGAGGCTGCAAGCGGCCGCAGTGCGATGCGCTCGCCGGCGAGTGTCGGTTGTTCGGGCAACGACGAAGTGTCGGTCATCACGGGTTCCATCGGACAGAGAGTGCACGCAGCAAAATGTCCATCATACGGCCGGCGTCAGTGCGGCAACGCGGCAAGCCTGCGGCGGATCGCGTCCGCCTCGCCACGCAACGCATCGGTGAATGCATCGACCAGCAGGTTTTTCGGCCGATGCTCGGGGACGATCACGCTGACGCGATACGGAAACGAGCGCGTGAGCGGCCGCACGTGCAGGTCGCGCCCGACGAAATCGAGCGCGGTCAGCGGATTGACGATCGCGGCGCCGAGCCCCTGCCGCACGAACGCGCACACCGACACGGCCGACGGCGTCTCGATCACCGAACGCGGCGCGACGCCGAGCTGCGCGAACGCCTCGTCGATCAGGATCCGGTACGGGTCGTTCAGCGACAGGCTTACGAACGGGCGATCGGCGAGATCGGCAAGATCGATCGCATGCTTGCCGACGAGCGGATGCCCGTCGGGCAGCACGCATACTTCGTCGACTTCCAGCAGTGGCGCAAGCACGGTGCCGGCCGGCGCGACGTCGTGCTCGGTCAGCCCGACGTCGTAGCGCTGCGCGGTCAGCCACTCTTCCAGCACCGGCGACTCCTGCGTCGCCACCGACACGCTGACGCCCGCATGCGCGTCGTGAAAGCGCCGGCATGCGCCGGGCAGGATCGCATGCGAAAACGCCGGCAGCGCGATCACCGACAGCTGTCCGTCGCGAAACTCGCGCAGCCGCGCGGCGGTGGCCGCGACACGCTCGAGCCCCACATACGCAAGCCGCACGTCGTCGAACAGCGTGAGCGCGGCCATCGTCGGCCGCAGCCGTCCGTGCGAGCGCTCGAACAGCGCGAAGCCGACGACCTGCTCCATCCGCGCGAGCTCGCGGCTGATCGTCGGCTGCGACGTATAGAGCATCTCGGCCGCGCGCGTCGTGCTGCCGGTCACCATCAGCGCGCGGAAGACCTCGATGTGCCGGTGTGTCAGCATGGCCGCCTCGTCTATATCAAAAATGAATCGAATAGCGATAAACAGGCATTTTACTGTATAGACAATCAGGCGCATGATTCCCGCTATCCGTTCATTCGACCGACTCATCCGCCATGTCCCTCGATTCCCGCCAGCTCGCCGCGCTCGCGCAGCAATACGGCACCCCGCTGTGGGTGTACGACGCCGACGTCATTCGCGACCGCATTGCCCAACTGCGCCAGTTCGACGTGATCCGCTATGCGCAGAAGGCGAATTCGAATCTGCACATCCTGAAGCTGATGCGTGAGGAAGGCGCGTGCGTCGACGCCGTGTCGCTCGGCGAGATCGAGCGCAGCCTCGCGGCCGGGTTCAGCCCCGCAGGCGAGCCGGAAGGCGTCGTGTTCACCGCCGACCTGATCGATCGCCCAACGCTGGCGGCCGTGCTGAAGCACGGCGTGACCGTGAATGCAGGCTCGCTCGACATGCTCGCGCGCGTCGGCGAGCATGCGCCCGGCCACCGCGTATGGCTGCGCGTGAATCCCGGCTTCGGCCACGGCCACAGCAACAAGACCAACACCGGCGGCCCGCAGAGCAAGCACGGCATCTGGATCGACGACGTGCCGCGCGCGATCGAGATCGTGCGCCAGCACGGGCTGAAGCTGGTCGGCATCCACATGCATATCGGCTCGGGTGTCGACTACGGCCACCTGTCGCAGGTGTGCGATGCGATGGTCAGCCTCGTCACGTCGCTCGGCCACGACATCGAAGCGATCTCCGCTGGCGGCGGCCTGTCGATTCCGTATCGCGACGGCGAACCGCGCGTCGACGTCGGCCATTACTTCAGCCAGTGGGATGCCGCGCGCAAGCGAATCGAGCGGCATCTCGGGCACGCGGTGCGCATCGAGATCGAACCGGGCCGCTTCCTCGTCGCCGAAGCCGGCACGCTCGTTACCGAAGTGCAGGCCGTGAACCATCGGCCGAAGCACGACTTCGTGCTGATCGACGCTGGCTTCAACGACCTGATGCGACCGTCGATGTATGGCAGCTACCATGCAGTGTCCGTGCACACGCACGATGGCGCGCTGCCTGCCGGCCGGCCGCTCGTGGACATCGCGATCGCAGGGCCGCTGTGCGAATCCGGCGACGTGTTCACGCAGGATGCCGGTGGGGTGGTCACGCACCGCAAGCTCGCGCAGCCACAGATCGGCGATCTGCTGTTCCTGCACGATGCGGGCGCGTACGGTGCATCGATGTCCTCGAACTACAACAGCCGGCCGCTCGCGCCGGAGGTGCTCGTCGATCGCGGCACGCCGCGCCTGATCCGCCGCCGGCAGACGATCGGCGAGCTGCTCGCGCTCGAGACGTTCGAGTAACGCGCACCCGCGCTTGCGCGTAGCGTTCGACGAGTCGAACGCCGACGGCCACGCTTGCCTCGACCGGCATGCGTGGCCGTTTCGTTTTTCGGCGGTTGTCCTCCGGGCAACCGCTCGACCTCGCCGTAGCACCCGATGCTGCGCACCCCGTGCAACCACAGCAGATCGCTTGCATCGCGCTCGACGCGCGGAGAAAAACTTTCCACGCCACGTGGAAAGTCCGCGTGTTTTTGGAAGCACTTTCCTTTTTGACAAAACTAAGATTGCCCTCAGTCGTTGAGCATTTGCACACCGGATATGCATCGACGATGCAGCCGGTCTATTTGACTCGCAAGCCGCACGGGCACTCATGAACACGATGCTTGAACTCTTCGCCGCGCACCGTTACGCCACCGCGCGCGAACGCATGCCGTAACGCATCGCGGCACACGGCTCGCGCCGTCTCTCGCCGCACTATCCCGCGCCGCATCTGCCGCGGCCCGCTTCCCGCCCACGGCGACCGCCCGTCGCCGCGGACGCGTGCACCCCGATTTTTCGACAACGACGTTTCGACAACAAACCAGGAGACAACCATGAAGCCGTTCACGCCGACGCTCAAGCAAGGCCTCGCCGCCGTCCTTCTTTGCGTGGCAGCGACCGCATCGCACGCGGCCGACCTGCTCGACACGGTCAAGCAGGCCGGCGTCCTCAAGATCGCGCTCGAAGGCACATACCCGCCGTTCGACTATCGCAATGCCGACGGGCAGCTCGAAGGGTTCGACGTCGACGTCGCGAAGGCGGTTGCCGCGAAGCTCGGCGTGAAGCCGCAGTTCGTGACGACCGAATGGAGCGGGATCCTTGCCGGGCTGCAGGCCGGCAAGTTCGACGTGATCGTCAACCAGGTCGCGATCACACCGTCGCGCCAGCAGGCGCTCGACTTCAGCACGCCGTACGTGTATTCGTCCGCGCAGCTGCTGCAACGCCAGAACGACACGCGTGCGTTCAAGTCGCTCGACGAGCTGAAGGGCAAGAAGGTCGGCGTGACGATGGGCAGCAACTACGTCGATCTCGTGAAGACGGTGCCTGCAATCGATCTGCAGGTCTATCCGGGCACGCCGGAGAACCTGCGCGATCTCGCGGCGGGCCGGATCGACGCGGCGGTCAACGATCGCCTGATGCTCGCCTACCTGATCAAAAACTCGCATCTGCCGCTGCGCCCCGGCTCCGTGCTCGCCGGCGGCGAAGACAAGATGGGCATTCCGTTCCGCAAGGGCAATCCGAAGTTCGCGAAGGCCATCGACGACGCAGTCGCGTCGTTGCAGCAGGACGGCACGCTGAAGAAGATCTCGATGCAGTGGTTCGGATCGGACACGACGCGGCCCGTCGCGCAATAACGCAGCCGCCGCGCCCGCGCGCGGGCCGGCGTGCAACCAGCCGACACCGAGCGGCACACGACACATACCCAGGAGACACGCGATGGAAGCATTCGATCTCGTCATTCATACGCTGCCCGTCATGGTGAAGGGCGCGCTGTTCACGCTGAAGTTCGCGGTGGCGTCGATGGCGCTCGGCCTCGTCGTCGGGCTCGTGGTCGCGATCATGCGGATCGGCAGCAACCGGTTCGCATCCGGCCTCGCGCAGGGCTACGTGAGCCTGATGCGCGGCACGCCGCTGCTCGTGCAGATGTTCGTCGTCTACTACGGGCTGCCCGATCTCGGCATTACGCTCGATCCGACAACGGCCGGCATCTTCACGCTGACGCTCAACGCCGGCGCGTATCTGTCCGAAAGCATGCGCGGCGCGATCCTGGGCATCGGCCGCGGGCAATGGGCGGCCGCGCACAGCCTCGGCCTCACGCACGTGCAGACGCTGCGCTACATCGTCTGTCCTCAGGCGTTGCGCCTTGCGGTGCCGAGCCTCGGCAACACGCTCGTCAGCCTGATCAAGGACACGTCGCTCGTGTCGGTGATCACGGTCACCGAGCTGCTGCGCTCGACGCAGGAAGTGATCGCCGCGACGTTCCAGCCGCTGCCGCTGTACCTCGCAGCCGCCGCGATCTACTGGGTACTGAGCACGCTGCTCACGCGACTGCAGGGCCGTGTCGAGACGCGCCTCGCGTTGCCGTCCGCGCATTGAGCATGCTCGCGCCAGTCAACCCGAACCTTCATCACGGACACACCATGATTACGCTCGACAACGTTTCCAAGTGGTATGGCAAGCATCAGGTCCTTTCCGAATGCAGCGCGGCGGTCTCGAAAGGCGAAGTGGTCGTCGTCTGCGGGCCGTCGGGCTCCGGCAAGTCGACGCTGATCAAGACGATCAACGGCCTCGAGCCGTTCCAGAAAGGCAGCATCGTCGTCGACGGGATGCGGCTCGGCGATCCGGCCGCGAAACTCGCGCAGCTGCGCGCACGCGTGGGCATGGTGTTCCAGCATTTCGAGCTGTTCCCGCACCTGTCGATCACCGACAACCTGACGCTCGCGCAGGTGAAGGTGCTCGGCCGCCGCAAGGACGAAGCAACCGACAATGCGATCGCGCTGCTCGATCGCGTCGGCCTGAAGGCCCATGCGCACAAGTATCCGGGGCAGCTGTCCGGCGGCCAGCAGCAACGCGTCGCGATTGCACGCGCGCTGTCGATGAACCCGGTCGCGATGCTGTTCGACGAGCCGACGTCCGCGCTCGACCCCGAGATGATCAACGAAGTGCTGGACGTGATGGTCGAGCTCGCGCGCGACGGGATGACGATGATATGCGTCACGCACGAAATGGGTTTCGCGAGGAAGGTCGCGCACCGCGTGATCTTCATGGACCAGGGCGCAGTGGTCGAGGATGCGGCGAGCGACGCATTCTTCGCCGCGCCGCGCTCCGAACGCGCTCGCGACTTCCTCGACAAGATCCTGCACTGACCGCAACGGCTTCGCTCCGCTTCGACCGACTTTCAAAGGACGCCATCTTGAACCACCTGCATTCGACCGACACCCTGCTCGCTCACGAAGGCCGCTCGCACGGCCAGCCCGGCTCCCCGGTGAATCCGCCCGTCTATCGCCAGTCGACGCTGCTCTTTCACGGCGCCGACGCGCTCGACGCGGTGCGCGGCACGCCGCTCGCATACGGGCGCCACGGCAGCCCGACCACGCGCGCGCTCGAAAAGGCGCTAGCCCGCCTCGAAGGCGCGCACGCCGCGCTGCTGACGCCGAGCGGCCTCAGTGCGATCACGACCGCGCTGCTCGCGGTGCTGAATCCGGGCGACCATCTGCTGATGGCAGACTCGGTGTACGACCCGACCCGCTCGTTCTGCGACGAGACGCTCGCGCGCCTCGGCATCGAGACGACCTACTACGATCCGTCGCTCGGCGCCGGCATCGCGCCGCTGATGCGGCCCGACACGCGCGCGGTCTTTACCGAATCGCCGGGCTCGCTGACCTTCGAAGTGCAGGACATTCCCGCGATCTGCCGCGTCGCGCACGAGCACGACGCGGCCGTGCTGCTCGACAACACGTGGGGCACGCCGCTGAATTTCCGCTCGTTCTCGCACGGCGTCGACGTATCGATTCACGCGGCGACCAAATACATCGCCGGCCACTCCGACGTGCTGATGGGGGCGATCCTGACGACCGAAGCGCTCGCGCAGAAGGTCACGCGCTGCTATCGGCAGCTCGGCATGACCGTCAGCGCAGACGATGCGTATCTCGCGCTGCGCGGGCTGCGCACGCTGTCGGTGCGGCTGGAGCGGCATCAGCGCAATGCGCACGTGCTGACCGACTGGCTTGCGCAGCAACCGGAAGTCGCGCAGATCCTGTATCCGGCGCGGCCCGGCGATGCCGGCTACCTGCTGTGGCAGCGCGACTTCACTGGCGCGTGCGGCCTGTTCGGCCTCGTGCTGCATCCACAGCCGGACGATGCGGTGCGCGCGCTGCTCGACGGCATGACGTGCTTCGGGATGGGCTACAGCTAGGGCGGTTTCGAAAGCCTCATCATCCCGTCGAATCCGTCGCGCCATCGAAGCGCGACGCAATGGACCGCGCCCGGCCCGCTGCTGCGCATTCATGCCGGGCTCGAGCATCCGGACGACATGATCGCCGATCTCGCCGCGGGCTTCGCGAGAATGCGCGCTGCCGCAGCCGCGCTCGCCGAAGCCTGAAACCGGGCAACGCGGCGCACGCGGCTGCGCACCACGATTTTCCTCAACGTTCGACCACTCCTGATAGCGAGACAAGCATGAAAGACACGCTGTTTATTCTGCGCCCCGGCTTTTTCAAGGACGCCGAAGGTCCGTACTATTGCGGCGACTCGGTTGCCGTCGAAGGGCTGCTGAGCTTTTATCCGCAGTTGCGCGACGCGGTCGCGGTAGAGTACGTCGACGCACCGCGGCCGCGGCGGCCTATCGTCGCGCTGATCGGCGAGGACAACCAGTCGGCGCCGGTGCTCGTCCTCGGCGACGGCCGCGCGCCGAACGATGACACGATCGCGATCCGCGAACACAACGGCCGCCGCTTCATCGACTCGCCCTACGATATCCGCCGCTATTTGTCGTCGCAGTACGGTGTCGCGCACGTCGCGTAAAGCCGCGCGCGCCGGCTGTCGATCTGTGCCGGCGGACGAGGCGTGCGGCCCGCGCACCGTCCGCCGCGCACGCGTGCGCACGCGCATCAGCTCGTGCGCGTCGCGGGCGCCATCCTCGAAAAGTACTTCGCACCGGCCACGCAGCCGACCACGATCAACGTGACGACGAGCATCGACGACGGCACCGCCTCGTGCAGCAGCCCGGCCGCGAGCAGGAAGCCGAAGAACGGTTGCAGCAGTTGCAACTGGCCGACGCCCGCGATCCCGCCGAGCGCGAGGCCGCGATACCAGAACACGAAACCGATCAGCATGCTGAACAGCGACACGTACGCGAGCCCCCACAGCGGCGCCGCGTCGATGCCGTCGAACGTAGCCGGCCACGTGAACCATGTGAGCGGCAGCATCAGCGGCAGCGACAGCACGAGCGCCCACGAGATGACCTGCCAGCCGCCGAGCTTGCGCGACAGGCGGGCGCCTTCCGCATAGCCGAGCCCGCATGCGACGATCGCGGCGAGCATCAGCGCATCGCCGAGCCCCGACGCGCCGCCGCCGTTGCGCAGTGCAAATGCGGCCACCGCGCCGCTGCCGGCCAGCGAGAAGATCCAGAACGGCAAGCGCGGCCGCTCGCCGCCGCGCCACACGCCGAACAATGCGGTCGCGAGCGGCAGCAACCCGACGAACACGATCGCATGCGCGGACGTCACGTGCTTCAGCGCAAGCGCCGTCAGCAGCGGAAATCCGACCACGACGCCGAGCGCGACGACGACGAGCGACGACGTCTCGGCACGCGTCGGCCGCTTCTGCTTCAACGCGACGAGCAGCATCAGCCCGAGCACGCCGGCGATCGTCGCACGCGCGAACGTGAGGAACAGCGGGTCGAGCCCTTGCACCGCGACGCGCGTCGCGGGCAACGAGCCACTGAAGATGATCACGCCCAGCAAGCCGCTGAGCCATCCGTCGGTCGTCTTTTGCACGGGAAATCCTGGTCGGAAAAAGTGGATGACCGATGATCCGCCCGGCGCGAAAAGCGCGTAAGCTACACCCCAATACAATCCGGACAAACTGTACTGGACAACCGGCCGTACAGTTCCTTTCAGCGATGAGCCGTTCCGTGCAAACCCCCGCTCCGCCCACGGCGTCGCGCACGCGCGTGGAAACCGTGATGGATACGCTGCGTGCGCGCATCGCGAGCCGCGCGCTGATGCCCGGTGCGCGCGTGCCGTCGATCCGGATGATGGCCGACGCGCTGCGCGTGTCGAAGTCGACCGTCGTCGACGCGTACGAGCGACTCGCGAGCGAAGGCGCGCTCGTAGCACGGCGCGGCTCGGGCTTCTATGTGTCGGGCCATGCGCCGCCGCTCGCGCTCGCGGAGCTGGGCCCGCGCCTTGACCGCGAACTCGATCCGCTGTGGCTGTCGCGCCAGTCGCTCGAAGCGGCGCCCAGCTCGGTCAAGCCCGGCTGCGGGTGGCTGCCGCCGTCGTGGTTGCCGGACGAGAGCCTGCGCCGCGCGCTGCGCGCGGTATCGCGCGACGAGCCGGATGCGCTGACCGACTACGCGACGCCGCTCGGGCTGCCCGCGCTGCGCCAACAGCTCGCATGGCGCCTCGCACAACACGGCATCCACGCGGAACCCGCGCAAATCATGCTGACCGACGGCGGCACGCATGCGCTCGATCTCGTGTGCCGGCTGCTGCTCGAACCGGGTGACACCGTCGTGCTCGACGATCCGTGTTACTTCAACTTCCAGGCGCTGCTGCGCGCGCATCGCGCGCGGATCGTCAGCGTGCCGTACACGCCGACCGGCCCGGATCTCGCACGCTTCGAACAGGTGCTCGCCGAACACCGGCCACGCCTGTACATCACCAACGCGGCGCTGCACAACCCGACCGGCGCGACGCTCGCGCCGCCCGTTGCGCATCGGCTGCTGACGCTCGCAGCGCAGCACGGGTTGCTGATCGTCGAGGACGACATCTTCGCGGATTTCGAGAGCACACCCGCGCCGCGGTTGGCGGCGTTCGACGGGTTGTCGCGCGTGGTGTCGATCGGCAGCTTCTCGAAGACGCTGTCGGCCGCAATTCGCTGCGGCTATGTCGCCGCGCGGCCCGAGTGGATCGACGCGCTCGTCGACCTGAAGCTCGCGACGTCGTTCGGCAATGCGCAGATCGGCGCGAATGTCGTACACCGGCTGCTGGTCGACGGCACGTACCGGCGTCATCTCGACGGTTTGCGTGCGCAACTGGCCGATGCGATGGGCGAAACGATCCGCCGGCTCGTGCGGGCGGGCCTCGGCATCTGGACGGAACCGCGCGGCGGCTTGTTCGTGTGGGCGACGTTGCCGGACGGGCTCGATGCGGCGCGGGTCGCGCGCCATGCACTCGCCGACGACGTGGTGCTCGCGCCCGGCGATGTGTTCAGTGCGTCGCGCAGCGCGACGTCGTTCATGCGCTTCAACGTATCGCGCTGCAAGGGGCCGGCGGTGTTCGATGCGCTGGCGCGGGCGATGGACGCGGCGCGGGCCGCAGAACGCAGCGGATCCCCGCTCGCCGGCGCACGATGACGCCCGAAGGCGTCGGGGCGCATGTACGCCCCGACGCCGGCACTCATTTCTCGCCCGCGTGCGCTCTCG